>JANNDV010000052.1:0-6473 GCA_031387975.1 Acaryochloridaceae cyanobacterium OTE_75_metabat_521
CTGAACCAGAAAAATCAAGCAGTCAAGAAGTCCGATCTCGATCTGTGCCGCCTGAGTCGTTACAATAAGGGCATCCTCACAATCATCATACGGATGCTGACGATCACCCCCGAACACGAAAAACTCATTCAAAGTCGCCTCGATACCGGACGTTACGCCAACGCCGAAGAAGTCCTTGCGATCGCCCTTCACCTCCTCGCTCACCTTGACACCGAACATCAAACCTGGATCGAAAACACCCGTCAACAAATCGCCACTGGAATTGCCGAGCTCGATCGCGGCGAAGGCATAGATGGACCGACCGTCATGAATCAATATCTTCAGCAATTTCAGACGGCACAAGAAACGTTGCCCTCATGAACTTCATTCTCGCGCCCAGTGCCACTCGCGACCTTGATCGTTTATCCCAATACTTTCTCCAAAACAATGTCGAAGCAGGAGAACGATTATTCAAAGCATTCAACCAACGATTCTATAACCTGACCCAGTTTCCCAATCTAGGTAAACCTTATCCTCATCTTCATCCCAACATTCAAGGATTACTCGTTGAGAAATACATCATTTTCTATCGCGTAACGACCGATCAAGTTGAAATTGTTCGTATTGTAGATGGAAGACAGGATCTCTCTCAACTCTTTTCAGCAGAAGACTTATAGCGGTTTTTACGGGGATAAGGCGATCGCATCTGAGTCGAACTTAGGGATAATCGCGCAGTGGCTGAGTGGAGAAAGGAGATCGCGGCTGAGCCAGTTTGGGAAGGCGATCGCCCACAGGATATTGCCCAGTTTTTTGGTCTTGTTCACACACGAAGTCCCGTGGGGTTTGGGTTTGTGCTTGTAACGTCTGCCGGGTTTCGGCCAGTAGCCCATCTTTGTCTGGGCTGGACAGCAGGCGATCATAGTAGAGGGGCCGATCTGTCGCTCTAGCACGCGGGTACTCCAGTTCTGTGCTGTGCGGCTTCTTGCATGTACCACAGGCGAGCTTCTAGAGTATCGACCCGCAGGAGCAGGCGGTAGTGAGTCCAACTCGATTCGGAACGCAGCGCGTTCCAATTTGGAAAATACAGAAAGAATGCCCGCATATTCCGCAGGTTCCGTTCATCGAAGCCTTTGCCAAATTCCCCTGTGAGGGCTGCGGCTAGTTCTGCTAGCAGACGTTTGCCATAGACAGCCCGTGCCTGCCCGCCCTTGACAAAACTTCGCATTTTGCTAAGATAAACACTATACAGACTCTGGAATATCAGAAATGTTTACTAAAACAAAAGAATCTACTTTACGAATATGCATATCATTTCGTTTTCTCGCCTTCGAGAATTCTATGGAAGTCATCCGACAGCCAAGCCAGGTCTTCTAGGTTGGTATAAGATCGCCAAAAAAGCTGATTGGCAAACCTTTGAACAGTTACATCAAGCCTTTTCCTCAGCGGATCAGGTGAGTAACTTTACAGTTTTCAATATTGGCGGGAATAACTTTCGTCTAATTGTGTTTATCGATTTCAACAAACAAAAGATTTTTATCAGGCATGTGTTAACTCATGCTGAGTATGACAAAAACAAGTGGAAAAATGATCCGTGGAATAGCTAAGCCTGAACCCTATGTTGAGCTCTTACGAAGCTTTCCGCCTCGACCCATTTCGGATGAGGTAGAATTTGCCGCAACCCAATCCGTAGTAGATGCTTTGCTTGATCGCGGAGCGTCTCGGAACGAGAATCGCCCTGAACTAACTGCCGATGAGCAAGATTACCTGAATGTTTTGGGCACTTTGATTTCCGAATACGAACAAACGTTAGAACCCCTCCCGGATATCTCAGGGATAGAATTACTTGAGGTCTTGATTGCGGAGCAAGATCTGCGACAGAAGGACTTAGTGCCAATCTTTAAAACTGAATCCATCGTTTCCGATGTGTTGCATAGGCGGCGAAAGCTTACAGTCGAGCATATCCAAAAGTTGGCAACGTTTTTTCACGTCTCTCCAGCCGTTTTCTTTCCGAGCTAGCTTTCTGAATAGGATTTGAATTGGGAATATGGCGATCGCCCCAGCATCTGTAGAGGATTTTATGTAAGCTTCTCTATTTCGATAAGCCACTTCAATTAAATCTAAAAATTGGGGCACGAGTCTGAAAGGGTAACTTTGATCCTTCCGGCAAGAGAAAAGCATGTTCATGGGGAATTTGCAGTGCGTCACAGGCTCCGTCTGTAATGACCAATAGTGGCCCATCTTTAGGGAAATCTGTCGCTTCCACAATGCATTGCACGCCAGGTTGCAGAATTGTGCCGCCGCGCCCTGTGATTTCTACGCGACCCAGTAAATCTTCAGGATTGATGAATCCGCGATCGTGGGGGCTGGCATCGCACAAGACCAGTCGCACTGCTGTGACTTCGCGGCTCATGGCGTAGCTGGCGATCGCCCCCACGGCTTTCCCCAACAGCAACCGATCCATCGAGCCTGAACTATCCAGCACCACAGCAAAGGTGCGATTCAGTTCCGGCTCATAGGGACGAACCCAAGCCGGACGCGCAATATCGGGGGTAGAGGCTTGGCGGCGGCTGGCACGGGCAAAGGTACGGCGACGTTCGATGGGCTGAAAGAAGCCATCCAGCCACTGGGCTAGTTTCACATCCCACGGAATGGGCGGTTGTTGGAGGGCACGAATTTCTTCTACCAGTCCGCCTGGTAAATAGCCTCGGTTGCTACTGCTCAGGTGTAGCTCTAAGCCTTCGGCGAGGGCACGGCGGTAGAAGGCATCTAGATCGCACCCTGGCCCGGAACGCCACCATACGGGCGATCGCTCTGCCAGTACATCGGTCTCGCCAAAGCCGCGAAAGGTTTTGAGCTTCTGGAGTTTTCGCATTAGGCGTAGATCGGTCGTGAGGCGATCGTAGATTTCTTCGGCGGAGTAGCCCCGGAGTTCAATATCAAACAGGGCACCGTCACTGGGCAAGATGCCGATACCTGCTTCTACCAGCCAATCATTGATGGCATAATCACAGGCCACATTCCACAGAAACGGATCGCGCCCCTGCTGACGCTCATCGTGGCGTAAGCCTACATGCAATAGCTCATGAGCCATCACAAATTTCATTTGCTCGGCGGTCATGGGGTAGCGCGGACGGATGTAGATTTCTCGTAGTTCCGAGTGAATGGCGGCGATCGCAATGTTTAGGTTGTCACAAATTTCATCGTCTTCGATAATCTCGAAGGACGCTGCCAATGCAGCCAGCAAGGGAAACTCTGCCACAAACCAAGACCGCGCTAGCTGCGCCATGCTGTTGGGCTTATAGCCCCTGCGATCGCTGGTTTTAGCCCGTAAATCTGTGGATGCGATCGCACTTTCTAACGCCCGTCGAATCCCGTTGGCGAGGGACGTCGCATTATTCTTGCGCTCCACATCGCTGATTTTGGGAGCAGTGGGGGTAAAGATCCAGGTGGGTTGACCTTTGCCAGCCAGCCCTAGGTTGAAATAGCGATCGTCTTGGGGATTTTCGCGTAAATACCGAGCGAGTTCATGGGCATCTCGTCCTGGTGGTGTAGCCTCTAGATCCGCGAGGGATGGGGGACGAGTACCAATACTCAGGTGGCGCAAAAAGTCCACTGCTTTGGCTTCGCAAGCCATTCGCCAATAGGGATCGGCTTGCTCTGGATCAACGTGATCCATGACCAGGTGAAGCTCTGCTTGCGCGAGTACATTCGCCCATTCCGGCGGGGTTGCGCGTCGCCAGACATTAATGTAAATGGTGAAGCTGGGTGTGGGGAGTGAATGGTAACGGAGGCGATCGCGCTCAATTTGAAGCCATGCATCTTTGGGTAACGGATGCTGCCCATTGGTGACAATAGAGGCCGTTGGACCTAGTTTTTTGAACAGTTCAAACTGCCGCAATAAAGCCTGTCCAGCCATAAATTGAGCCACATTTTCTTTGGGTGGCGTTTTACTTTTGCCCACGGGCACTTCCTTCTCTTTTTGCGACCAAGCGAGGCAAATCGCGAACCAATTGCAGCATGAACCAATCCGGTAATGCCGTGCCACTTTCATCTTCCGCGACAACAAGCTGCGCCATCTCCATCGAAATTCGCGAGAGCTGCACGACCAAATCTTTTGCCCGTAGCGATAATTCCTTTGCTTCGCGTCCGAGCTGCTTTTCTTCGGGTGGCAGCTCTTTTATTAACCGAGCGCGGAGCGACTGAGACAAGAAATAGAGAATGTCGCGCTCTTCAGGTTTTTCGGGCCATCGGGCATCTCCTTTCAGAATGGCGGATAAATCAAACGCTCGCTGCCGCTGTCGAAAAAATGCCGTGAACTGCTTGGCATGGGCGGGGGTGAGTAATCCTGCTGACAGCATCTCTACTGATTTCTCAGTCAGGTTTTCACCGTAAGCCTGTAGCGCATCTGAGAGCATATGCCAGCTTCGCGGGGTAGAGAATGGCTCTTCGTGCTTGGGTGGTTTTGACCAGAGCTGATCGCTTCTAAGGCCAATGTAGTCATACACCAAGGTATGAATTCCGGCGTTGCCTGCCCAATCGAGCCAGTTGCTGGCATTCGCACGCAATTGCACATGTACCAGCCGATTGATCAGTGCTGAAGACATCGGTTTAACAATGGCAGCATCTTCTGTTCGGTTCCCTGCCCCAATCACAACGGTGCCTTCGGGCAGATGATATTCACCAATGCGGCGATCGTGAATCAAGGAGTAAAAGGCTTTTTGCACCTCCTGAGAGCAGGCATTCAGCTCATCCAGAAATAAACAAAAAGGCTCGTCTCTTGCAATTAGGGTGGGTGGACAGAATCGCGATTTACCGTCAACAATTTGCGGCACCCCAATCAGGTCTTCGGGTGCCAGTTGAGAACCGAGTAAGGAGACGCAGGGCAAACCGACGGAATCGGCGAAGGCTTCTACAAGGGAAGATTTGCCGATGCCAGGTGGCCCCCAGATAAAGACGGGACGAATGGGTGCAACGTTGAGCAAGAAGTCGATGAGTTCGCTGGGAATGAGAGATTTGGCAGCATCCATAAGAGCATTTTAATGTAAAAGCTAGATGTCACTTGATTGCAAAAATTTTGTTCAATCGCTCTAGACGTGCTGACAAAATTGGGAGGTCTAATTTAAGCTCAGATTCGTTAGAACTTAAACCACGCAGAAATGAGGATACAGAAAAAATAGATACTTCTCGAAAATAGCTATCTTGAGCAGTCTTGACAGTAAAAAATGGATTTTTATCCCCATCTGGATGCATCATCTCCCAGAGGCAGGCAAGTGGTTTAACGATTGCACTTGATTCAGGAGGATTCATTTGAGTTAAAACCTTATTGATCTCATCGGCATTAAACCTGCCATTCTTCCAATAATTTCCCCAAATCTTGCGTTTATAATCACAATACTCGGATTCGCTCCAATCGGGGTTTATGAATTTGGATTTTCCTCCAATTCCGTGTGCAGACCATGATTTAACTTCGACTTGATAGAAGCATAGATTGCTAGATGTTGGTTTTTGAATTTTAACCCAGGCATCCAGCCGATTCCCTTTCTTTTTTCCTGTCGTACAAGGCTGAATAATACTAGCGTAAATTCCCTCTTGCTTAAAATATTCAAGCAAGAGTGCAAGCATCAATTCTTCTCCAATAATTGTCTTAACAGCATTAGAGTGTTTAGTTGCTTCTTTATCCTCATCGAAGAATTGTAGGATTTGACGAATGTTGAGCGTGATCATCTTGTTTCTACTGGACGTTCATACTCACAAGATACCCACGACGTAATCATTCCTTCCCAATGAGATAATTTTGCCCCTAGATCCTTATATCTTGCCAACCTAATCTTTTGTCCCGACAACAAACTGGATGCACAGAAAATTTTAGTTGAATGCGATCGCCACTTCAGCCATCCCCCTGATTCCAAAAGTCACGGAGCCAGAGCTGCTTTGTCTTCCGCAGCTTTGGCAAGTGCGATCGCCTAGCCAGTGCCCCAGCCCATGAAAAGCATTTATTGCGACCAAATCGCGATCAATCCTAAAGCTAACATTATGCTGGAGATTCAAGGCGTTTTGAATGGATTAACGATTCCTAGTCCATCAATGCTTGAGTATCCAAAATCTTCTGTATACAGTATTTGAGCATTTATTTCTAAACAAGCCGCAACAATCATTGAATCCCAATGAGATAGGCTAAAGCGGCTTATCAGATTTTCTGCACGATTAATCACGCTCCAGGTTGGAAGTGCGGAATACCAGACTTGCTGTAGGTCGCGCACATATTGATAGGCTTGTGCCCTGTCATACCCTAGCACTTCCAATTTACGACTCGCTGCCAAAGACTCAGACGCAACTTGCCATAACAAAACACCCTAAGTACAGGACAAAAAGCTTGAAAATATTGTGAGGATGGGGTTTCATCAGAATTACGAAGTCCATGAGAAACCCCATGAGTCAATATAGCGAATTAAGGAAAGCCCTCCAACCCCATCTGGGATGGAATAAAGCCAGAG
>JANNDV010000056.1:0-54438 GCA_031387975.1 Acaryochloridaceae cyanobacterium OTE_75_metabat_521
ATGGCTGAGGTGGATTTGGGGGTTAAGAATCCTAAGTCTGTTCAAGATGCGGATTGGTTAAAGGAGGCGCAGGCTCCTAGGCTGTTTAGTAAAGAAAGCAAATTGAGGAATATTGTTGAGGAGGATCCATCTCCGTTTGGTCGGGTTTTTGCTAGGTATGATGCTGAAGGAAATGAAACCTTTGCTGTCAGGATGGAAGGAAAAGACGGAACCGAAGCTGCGATGGCTTGGATTGAGACAGGTTATGTTCGTCAGGTTCCTGAGAACCTTTCTGAGGTTCAAGCTGCAATCGGAAAGAATATTTCAAGAGTCCATGGTATGGCTTCCGATGGTGTCGAAAAAGCGATTCGGGAGAATCGGTTTGATTCAGCCTTGTATGCAAAAACTCTGTCGAGGCGCTTGGGAGGAAAGTGGGAAATGAAAACCATTAAAGTGCCGCATACAGGTGGACCAGGTGAGCCTGAAGCTAAATATACAATTGAAGCGACGAGAATTGGAGGTTGAATATGACCATAACTGACAATGATCAATATTTCCAAAATTGGCCGTTCTCGGTCAGTGAAGAGGACAGGCAACAACCTGAAGAGGCTGAGAGAATCGAGTTTCTTGAAAGTGTCTATTCTGATGGATTTGAGGCTTGTCGAGATGCTGAGAGCCAAACCTACTATTCTGCTAAGTCCAAGTTACGAGTGGGCAATATCACACTACGAGGAGTAAGGGATCGCTGGCAGATTGAGTTGCATGAAGGTATCGAACGGCGACTAACAGCTTACATCATTGGATTCAACGCCGCTGGGGGAGCAGTGAGAGCATGGCTCAACGGGTGCTCTGTTAGCGAAATTCTTGAAGGTATCAAAGAATCCTTGACTAATCCTTATAAAACTGGAAATGGTTACACCGTATACGATGCAACCGACGAACAACATTGGCCATTTCCAGTCAGTGAGGGAGATAGCCAACGACCTGAAGAGATTGAGAAGATTGAGTTTCTCGAAAGAGCTTATTCTGAAGGTTTTGATGTTTATCGAGTGTGTCGAGAAGAAGTCCGCTACACAGCCACATCTCCATTAGGTGTAGGTCATATTGAGAAACAGAAGCGGGGAAATTGTTGGCAGCTTAGAGTATCAGGCGGTGGACAACAACTTATGGCGTTCGTCACTGAATTTAGAGTTGCTGGAGCAGCAGTAAGAGCGTGTCTAAATGGGCAATCTGTGAGCGATATTCTTGAAGATATCAATGAGTATTTAATTATCCCTCCTAAGTCTACATGCAGTTATAGACTAGATTAGAGTTATATAGGATGGGCTAATGAAAAAAATCAGAAAAATATGATTAGGATGTCGGGTTTTGCACTTATTCCTCTCAACTTGTCGCTACTTAAAGCTTAAATAAAGAAATAGATTGTGAATATTTTAGTGGTTGGAGATGTTCATGGTTGCTTACATGCCTTCCAGTTGCTCCTTGAACAATACTGGACGAGTGATGACTTGTTGATTCAACTAGGAGACCTGATAGATCGCGGCAAATTTTCTGGAGAAACGGTTCAATACGTCCAATCTCTTCAGGTGCAAAATCCAAAGCGAGTCATAATCCTTCGTGGCAACCATGAACAAGAATTTATTGAATATGTAGAGAAAGGCTCAAATCTAAACTGGCTACGTCAAAGAGGACATCAAACACTGGAAAGTTTTTTGAGAATAGGTCTTTCTCTTTCTGATACAGCAGATTGGATGAAAAATCTCCCGCTCTTTTGGGAAAATGAATATATTTTTGTGAGCCATGCCGGAATCTCAAATTCTGTCAACAATCCTTTTGATGTAGATGATCCTCAGGGCATCTTGTGGAATCGTCAATCTCTCAAAAACTTAGGCAAAGTGCAAATCATAGGGCATACTCCTACCTCCAATAACCGACCTAAGCAGGATATTCAATCAAATAGTTGGAACATTGATACTGGAGCGTGTTTTGGAGGTAGATTGAGTGCAGTTCTGCTGACACTGAAAGGAGAAATTTTAGACTTTTATTCAGTAGAAACGCCTGTGGGAGATCTATTGACTCGGTAGAATCGTTATTTTTAAGGTGAACGCAGTGCCTTTCTAATCCATAGAGCACTTGCCTTAATCTATTGAGATAAAGTACGACTTTTTACTCTTGAGACTTCAGATTGCCAGATCCCCTAAGGGAAAGACACTAAATTTGATAGGCTAGGGAAGGACGTCATCGTCCTCCAAAACAGCCTTAGCCACTATTTAGTCATTAACAATAAGCAATTTCCGATTATGGACAACAATCTAGTCGTTGTATATCTCAGTGTGCTGCTGGTGCTGCTGGGGGCAGCAGGCTGGTTTGTCCTGCGGCAGGTGTTTAGAACCCGAAAGACGGAGCTAACCCTGAGTCGTCTTCAAAGTCAGCTGGGTCAGGGCAAAGGCACCACTCAAGAACACTTTGAGCTAGGCAGCCTTTACCTCAGTAAAAATCTGGCAGTTCAGGCCATTCAGCAATTTCAGCAGGCGCTTAAGGCCGCAGAAGCCGAGGGAGAGACCAACCTTGCGCCTATTTATAACGCGATGGGCTATGCCTACTTCACCCAAGAGCAGTTTGATGTTGCCATTCGGACTTACAAAGAAGCCTTAAAACTTAAAGAAGACTACGTGGTCGCCCTCAATAACCTAGGCCATGCCTATGAGCGCAAAAACCTAGTCGCCCCCGCCCTAGATGCCTATGAAAAGGCGCTGAAGCACGAACCCAAAAACGATACCGCCAAACGACGGTCAAATTCTTTGCGCAAACGAGTGGCGATCGCCTAAACCCCAAAGATTAAATCACGCCCACATTTTCGTAGGGAGACAAGATCATGCCCAATGCCCTCATGTACATCCCCGAAGACACCTTTGTGGTACTAGAAACCAACCAGCCAGAATGCTTTTTGAGCGCCGCCGAGCTGCTAGAAAAACTCCAGGGTGTTTTATCTACCTGTCAGCAAGATCTCCCGCCAGACCTCCAAAAATTTCCATCCATCGAAGCCCAAGCTCAGCACCTTATGCAAACAGGCTGTGAATTTGACTTAGATTCAGATCAGTACCTGCAATGGTACGTCGTGCGCTTAGAAAAATAGGCCGCTTTAGAACGGAGTAAGAGAGTAGTGCAGTATGAATACAGCATCACCCACCCAATATTCTTCAGAACAGATTACAGCTTGGCTACGCGGACTTGTAACCGTCGCCTGGGCCGATGGTCAGTTCAGTGACGCAGAAAAGGCGCTGATCGATCAGCTTGTTACCACAGAGCTTGCGCCAGACCTCAGCACAGATATTTATGAGCCAATCACGCCAGAAGACCTGGCACAACAGCTCGGCTCTGACACCTCAGTAGGGGAAAACTTTCTACGCACCGCCGTCATGGTTGCACTGGCTGACGGCATGTACTCCACCGCCGAAGATCAGATCTTGGAGTCGTTTTGTCAGGCATTGAGCCTTCAGGTGAGCGCCCTAGAATCTCTCAGGCATACCTTAGATGGCGGAGAGACAACGCAAGGATTTGCCCATGCCGAGAAACATAACGTTGATGTACTGCTTCCCGTGCGTCACTGGCTCGATGAACTCGAAATGCACGACCCTCGCGTTGCCCGATTTCTGTGTAAGCTCATTCCGCCCCAGTGCCCCTTTGAACGAGACGTAACGCTATTTGGTCGTAAGGTTGTTCATATCCCGCCTCTGTGTAAGCTCAACCCACTCTACGACCAGCTCGTATATTTAAGATTTCGAGCGCTCTCATACCTCGCAGACGACTGCAAAGAAGATGTATCTAAGTTTTGTTAGCGCAATTGTGAGAATACAGATACTGCCTCAACCCTAATATTCACTGCGATCGCAATAGCAGATATAACCGACTCAACCCGTTGAGAAATTTTGTGATGCAAATCAATCCCCTTGCATAGGCAATGACTAAATCATGAAGGTTCTGTAACCCTGTAAATAGAGTAGTTTCAGGCGATAAATGCGTTTTATTTCAACAGGTGAAAAGCAAAATCAAGACTAAATCTATGGCTCCCGAGCTGTGGGGATCCGTTCTTGTGCATTCATTTAAGCGCGGGGATCATCTCCTGGTGGGTTTTTTGAAGTTGTATGAATTCATGTTAATCTTTCCTTTAGATTGTTCGGGGAAAATTTATCCTCTCCCTCAACGGCAGTGTAAATCAGATTATTAAAAGTGATGATTGATAAAATAATGGGTATCAGGTCAATGCAGGCTCTAGACCAATCTTTTATTTCGATTGGAGGTTGGCTTCGCAACGTTGATGCTCAAGTTATTTCCTTCATTCGCTCAGATCCTAAAGCATGGATAGGCAAAAGCTTTTATTTCCCTCAACAGCAGCAACATTCAGATATTCCTGAATGGACTTATCAAAGGGATGCGATCGCACTCTCCAAAGGCAGAGGCACACAAGCCCTAAAGTGGTATCAACACTTCGGCATGTCTTCCGCCCTTTGGCATACGAACCGCGACTGGCGCAGCCCTCTACCTGGCGTAGTGCTGAATCAGACATGGGGTGCGTCAGCATCTCAAACGGCTGGGCTTTCTCTGAGTTATGTCTATGCTTATCCCGTCCAGCAGCCATCATGGCGCAGTGCCAACCTAAACACTAAGCGACATACCTTTCCTTCCCTTCAGATCTCAGAAGGGTTGAGTCAGTTTTGGTCTACCTCTTATCAGCTCTCTACCGTGCTAGCCGTTTTACTCCCCATTGCTGTTAATACGGCTCAGTCTCCAGTTTTGATCGATTTTGTCGATCAGGTGTCTGATGGAGTCAAGCTAGCGACAGTTAAGCTAGCCACCGTCAATCAAAAACCTGTCCTTAAGACCCTAACGCTAAAATCTGCTGAAAAACCTGTGCTAACGCCTCCCATTCAGGTGCGTCGTGCATTAAGTAAACCCACGGGTAAAATCGCCAATATCCAGAGCTACACCTTACCTGCTAAGGGTGAGTTCACCTCTGGCTATGGAATACGGTGGGGGCGCACCCATCACGGAATTGATATCGCAGGCCCCATCGGGACGCCTATTATTGCGGCGGCAGCAGGGAAAGTTGTGACCGCCGGATGGAATGAAGACGGCTTTGGCAACAAAGTTGAAATTCAACATCCAGATGGAACCATTACCGTATATGCCCATACTTCTCGCGTTTTGACACAGGTGGGTGCAAGGGTGCGTCAAGGTCAACAGATTGCAGAAATGGGCAATTCAGGCTTCAGCACAGGTCCCCATCTTCATTTCCAGATTCATCCAGGCGGCAAAACCGCTGTAGACCCCATGTTTTTCTTTAGCAAAAATAAGACGCTTACTGCTGCAAGGTGATTTCTGGTAAACAACCTACCGCTGGCTACCCTTCGGGAGGCAAGCCACGACTTCGCTCAGCCAGCCAGAGATCCGCTCAGTCAGCTAGAGACTAGAAACCCAGCATTTCACTAATTGGGCAGAATAAGAGCATTCTGAAGCGCCGTTAGACCGTATATGGGTCTAAAGTCACCGGCTCTAAGGGCTTTAATCCTTTTAGAGAAAGTGCTGTGCAGTTTTTCTAGAAAATCACACATCCAGCCCGTATAAGTGACCCAATGGGCTGGGTTATCAAGGTCAATTTCAGCAAGCGTGCAGTACACGGCAAAGGTTTGTCCATCAGCATCATTGCTCCAATCCATCAGAATTCCCATGTCGGCTTCAATTTCGTTCTGCTGCTCAAACAGCAAATTAAAATAGGCATGGGCATCCACCTCTGAACAAGAAAGTCCCACATCTAAGCAGGATGCTTCGCGGTCTAGATTGGCATAGAGCCGAAAGCCCGCACGTCCAATGGCAAAACTGATGTGTGCTTCGGTTACAGGGGCACCTGGCTTTACAATGCTGCCTCGCTGCTCTAGCTGGTTACAAAGCGCTGTCCAAAAGTCGAGGTTTTGCTGCTGCACTTCACTGAGCGGCTCTGGTTCTTCTTCTAGAATTTCTTCGGTTTCAGCCTGTACCGCTTCAGGTTCTTCGGGTGGTTGTGGCTTAAGTGGGGCTGTTTGGGGCTGTGCTTTGACTTGAGTAACCCAATTAAAGCGAGCTGCCATTGCGGCTTCACCAATTCGCCATAGCTCAAGTTCTAGCCCAAAAAATTGAATAGCAGACTGGGTAATTCGATTTAGCCAGTCTAGGGTGGTGCGGTGTTCTGGCGCAAATTGACTCGAAATCCAGACCACGGCAGAGGCATCAATATCTGCGGCGTAGGTCAGTAAGCGCCCGAGATGCTTTTCATCTGAGGGGTTGAGCTGATTGCCAATGAGTACCCAGCCGCCTGTTTTGACATCTCGGCACAGCAGGTCTGACTGTAGTTCTTCGACTTGCGCGGCGTCTAGCACAACTTCTAGATCTATCCCAATGGTGTCGGCTAACAGCTTCAGGTTCTCATCCTGAATCAGCCAGGGAATGAAGTCTGATGCTTCAGTCTTCCAATACGCGGCTAAGTCAATTTTCTCAAGCCGTCCTAGGTTGGGTTTTGCCGTTGGCTCTGAGGTCATTACTCGGGTTAGCCCTTGCGATATTTGCTATTTAGATCCTACGCGATGGAGCGAGATGGCTTAATAAATTCTCGAAATAGATTAAAGCTTAAAGACCCACAGCAATGTTTTTAACGCCTTCTGCAACAGGATCAGAGAAGGCAATTACAAAGGCTACGGCGATCGCCACCCACGCCACAAAGCAATTGCGCGTTAGCCGTAGTGCATACTCAATCCGCTCTTGAGTAATGGGCTGGTAGGCTCTCCCCAATAATGGCTTGAACTTAATCACGCCTTTATACGAATTAAGTCCACCCAACTGCACCCCTAAGATCGCGGCATAGGCACATTCGCTCCACCCAGAATTGGGACTGGGATCTCTTCTCGCATCTTTTTGGCATAGTCGCCAGACCGCCTGAAGTTTTCCAGAAATTGCGCCTAAGGTCAAAACATTGAGGCGACAGGGAAGCCAGGTCAAAACATCATCTAAGTGAGCGCTGAACCAGCCGAGATCCGCGTAAGGTTCGTTGCGGTAGCCCACCATTGAGTCGAGGGTGCTGGCGGCTTTGTAGGCGATCGCCAACGGTACCGATCCCACCCCTGGTAAAGCCAGCCCCAAGATGGCATAAAACACAGGAGCCATCACGCCATCGGTCGAATTTTCGGCAACGGTTTCCAAAACCGCTCGTAAAATTTCTGATTCTGATAGCTCATCGGTATCACGCCCCACATAGTGACTCAGCGCAACTCTAGCCTCTTCTATAGATTTTTTATTCAGGGCCTGAAGCACCTCTTGTGCCGCTGCCCGTAAGCTACGCCCCGCAAAACAGCTTGCCAGCAAAACCGTTTCAACCATCCATCCAGCCGGAATCCAGACTTGATACGCGAGATAAACCGTACCCCACGCTGCCAGCGCACTCCCTATAACCAGACTCAAGGCTAAAATAGTTCCGGCAACGCGCAGCGAGAACGGACGCTTGACCCAGCGCCAGATCCACTTGCAGTAGCCTCCAATGAACGTACCCATAACTCGTACTGGGTGCGGCCATCCCCACGGATCCCCCACAATAAAGTCAAGACAGGCTGCGCTTACCAATACAATAGATGCCTCAAGGCTTGGGGAAATAAGCTGCATGGAGAATATTTAGTGTCTGGGTTGCCCTTTGATATTTTAGTGATTACAGACCGGACTGCCTGTGCGCAGGTCGGCAAAACAGTGACAGAAGCGGTAGAACAGATTCTGCGTAGCCCTTTGAGCCATCGCATTGCCATTCTGGTGCGAGATAAAACGGCTCCCCAGGCTCACGTTGCAGAGGTTATTAAGACGCTTCAGCCGATGGCCCAGAACGTAGGGGCAAAACTATTGGTGCATACCTACGCCCATCTCGCCCTGGAGTTGGGTCTAGATGGTGTGCATGTGGCAGCGCATGTGGCACTAGAAGGAGTGCGATCGCAGCTCCTGCCCAATATGCTGCTCGGCGCATCTCGACATGCCCAAGATGCCCTCAATGATGTTGATATTGGTCTGGCAGACTATGCCACCATTAGCCCCATTTATCGCCCCACTTCAAAGCCCAACGATACCCGAAAACCGTTGGGGATCTCTGGCCTTCAGCCCTGTGTTCAAAGAAGCGTCCGTCCGCTCGTGGCATTGGGCGGAATGCAGCCAGGGCGAGTGGCAGAAGTGATGATGACGGGTCTAGCGGCAGATATTGGGTGCGCAGCGAACTCTGGGTGCGCAGCTATCGCCATCAGTGGCGCAATACTTATAGCAGACCATCCAGAGCGTCTGATTGCAGAGCTTTGTGACGAAATAGATGAAGCCCGTTGCTGAGAGATGACTTGACTCAACGTCATCAATAATCAACTCCCTTGAGCAATCAAGGTTAACTCGCTTTGTTCAATGAAGTGTTTAGAGAGGGCATACTCAGTTAAGCATGGCACTGAAGGTCTCCATCTTTAATATGACGGCACTATGTTCTGTGATTTATTGTTAAATGATCTTGACTTTCTGTTGTGCCAATCTGATTCCCTGAGATTAGTTTAGATTATCTAAAAATAACAAATATATAAAAGTAGACTCAAAATTAATTTTCATATTAAACAAAATCTCTTGGGAAAGCCTAGTTTATCCAGTTTACCTATTTAGTTAGATGGGCTTGTCAATAAGGGTATGCATCAAGACCTTATCCAGAATTTTCTTATCCTACCTGATGTTGTAGGAATTGCACTCATGCAGGGCAGAATTATTCCTTACTTTTATGTAAAAGAAAAAATTATTGATGCCGAACAAAAAATTGAGCTTATTAGACATTTTCGCAAAAGTATTTTAGATATTCCAACATTATCTAACTGTTTAGAGTTTCAGATAGATTCTTATTTTGGCTACACCTATAAGCTTAACGATATCCTAACGTTACTGGTTATAGTGTCTCAGCACAGCATTGCCGTCAAGTCAATGGCGAATAATATTTTACTGTCTGCCCTAAAAAGCGATTTAAATACAACCGTTAAACTATTTGAAGGTCTGACGAGAAAAGTATTCCAGCCTGTTAAAATTGACGCTACTCCAGTAGATAAACTAGCCACAGATCATCTCATCTCTATTGATGAATCGTTAAAAGAAGACTACACCATTGAAGATTTAGTCATTACGCTGAATGCTCTAAGTCAAATTGTATGCAGTTACTTAGGCCCAAAAATAACGTCTAACTTTTGGCAATTAACGCGTCCAAAACAAGAGTGGCTTAATAGCTTCAATATCAAGTCTACTGCGACTATAGAATTTATTGGCTCAACGACAGGTTTAGTTAGTCCTCTACAACATCTATTTATTCGAGAATGGACAAATCAATTTATAAACCAATGCTCTCATATTATTCGAGATTTGCCTAGCCGAATTGATCAGAAACTCCTGGATCAAAAACACCGAAGAATGATTTCAATAGTGCCCAAGGGATATCTCAATGAGGTTGAAAATTTATCATATCAGAGTAGCAGTTTGTTTGATTAATTTTTCTTCTTTCAGAAGAAAAATATTTATTAGCTTCTAAAACATTTTGCCATGACATATTCTGCCAAGCTTTCTCTGATGTCTACCTACCGTATACGAAAGATTTTGCTAGTAAATCAATATAAGATAATGATTAGCCAAAATTTTACAACTGAATCTCAGATTGATTTGGACAAAATCCTAAACAATTTATATCCCGAAAAATCAAAAATCGAATATCAAATTAATCAGCTAGAAACATTAGCTCGAATGCATCAAATTTTAGTAGAACAGAAGACCATTAGTGGAATTAAAGAAATTGAGATTCAGATTTTTAATATTTTAGGACTAAAATAGCTTAGATCAGTATAAACAAGCCTAGAACCTACTGATATTGACAGAACAGCTATGAAAAGACCTATACCTAAAGTTCTGTCACAATCGACGATCGCACAACAGGCTAAGACTGAGAATGAAGAGACCATTGATTGTAAATTTCATATTGAAATTGAAGATACTGGCTCTGGCATTCTTGAAGAAGACGTAGAAATAATCTTTAATGCTTTTGTTCAAACTAAAGTGGGACGAAAATCTATCGAAGAGACTGCTCTAAGACTGCCAATTAGCAGAAGTTTTGCGTTTCTATTGGGTGGAGATATTAATATTCTCAGTGAACCTCACCAGGGAACGACCGTGTACTTTGATGTGCCATTTCAGATTGCTCAATTGAGTAAGGTTGAGCCTAAGTTACTTCAGCGTGTGGTTGACATCGCACCTGGGCAGCCGACCTATCGAATTTTTGTGGTTGAAGATCAGATCGAAAATCGTCAGCTTATCTCTCGATTACTGCAATCTGTCGGTTTTACAGTGCGAGCAGTGAATAATGGAGAAGAGGCGATCTCCCAGTGGACTGCTTTGCATCCTCATCTCATTTGGATGGACTGGCAGATGTTTGTCTGGTCTCCATCAAGCTGCTATTGATCTAGAGGAAGATATTCTTTCACAACATATTGAAAGCATTTCGGAATCTCATGGTTCGCTCGCAAAAGCATTAACTGAATTTCTTCATCTCTTACAGACGGATCGACTAACTGATCTCGCTCAAAATGCACTTTATTCTCAGGGCTTTCTACCCACATAATCTTGAGTATATATTAAAGTAAATGAGAATTCATTTTAGATTAAATATAAAAATTCTTGACATCTATATAAAACGATATTTTTTGATAAACTTCTAAAGAAATGATCATGAGTGATAAAAAGATTTTCAATATCTTAGTTGTTGATGACAATATCAACAACTTAAATCTTTTGGCAAATATTTTGTCACCCAGAAACTATAAAGTGCGTCGTGCAATTAATGGTGCATTGGCACTTAGAGCAATTCAGTCTTCACCGCCCCATCTTATTTTGTTAGATATTAACTTGCCTGATATATCAGGATATGAGATTTGTGCCCAATTAAAAAATAATTCTAAAACCTGTGATATTCCTATTATTTTTGTCAGTGCATCTAATGAAACACTAGATAAGGTTAGAGCATTTTCAGAGGGTGGTGTAGACTATATTAGTAAACCTTTTGATGTTGCTGAAGTTCTAGCCCGAGTTGAAAATCATATTGCATTTCAGGATGCCAAAAATGAAATACAAGCCTTAAATCAGGCCTTAGAACATCGGGTTTCTGAGCGGACATCGCAGCTTGAACTTGTCAATCATCAGCTTAAAATTTCTAATCAGGCACTACAGCAACAAATTGCCGAACGACAGCAGGCTGAGGAGCAACTACATTTATTTAATTCAGTTGTCGTCAATGCTAATAATGTTGTATTAATCACAAAAGCGGAACCCATTGAAGAAGAAAATTCTGGGCCACAGATTATCTATGTGAATCATGCTTTTACTGTTATGACAGGCTATACTTCAAATGAAGTAATTGGTAAAACACCACGACTTTTGCAAGGAATCAAAACCGATCCCACAGCATGTAGTAAGATCCGTAAAGCGCTTAAAGCTTGGCAATCTATTCAAATTGAGATCCTTAATTATCGTAAAGATGGAACTGAATTTTGGGCAGATCTAAATATTTTTCCTGTCGTCAATGAAAGTGGTCTTTATACTCACTGGGTTGGGGTTCAGAGAGATGTGACTCATAGAAAGCAAGAAGAGCAAAAAATGCAGAAGGCACTTGAGAAAGAAAAGGAGCTAAATGAACTAAAATCTCACTTCGTGTCAACAGCTTCCCATGAATTTCGGACTCCTTTGTCAACAATTCTATCTTCAGTCGAGCTGCTGGAATATTACGGACATCTCTCGACCGAATCTGAAAATCGAGAATACTTTCAGCAGATCCGTACAGCAATTGACCGTATGACTTCATTGATGAGCGATGTCTTAACCCTCGAAAAAACAGACGTTGGTAAAATGGAGATAAATCCAATACAGCTTAACTTAGAGCAGTTTTGTCATAGCCTGATTACCGAAATTCACTTAGGGTCTAAACGTCAGCACAATATTTCATTTTTGCTTCGTGGGGAATCTTCACAGGGTCTTTTGGATGAAAAAGTGCTAAGGCATATTTTTGGGAATCTACTGTCTAATGCTGTTAAATATTCACCGATAGAGGGCAATATTAGTTTTGAGGTTATTCGTCATAACCATGAGGTTATTTTTCAAATTAGAGATCAAGGGATTGGAATACCAGACGAGGCGCGACAACGGTTATTTGAGCCATTCTTCCGTGCTAGAAATGTTGGCACTGTTTCCGGTACAGGTTTAGGCCTATCCATTGTCAAGCGTTTAGTAGAAATACATGGAGGTCATATTAATGTGGATAGTCAAGAGGGGAAGGGGACAACTTTTACGGTTGTACTGCCACAAAAAGAACCTTTCGGTATATCACACTATGACTTGCCCAAAAATGTATAAACTTTGGTCTGTTTATATAAATCTCTAAATAGCTTAATCATTGAAATAACATAGGAGATATTAGAATGCATAAAATTTTGGTTATCGAAGATGAGCAGCCCGTACGCTCTAATATTCTTAAAATTTTAGGATTTGAAAAACTCGAGGCTATTGGTGCCGAGGATGGTTTGGCTGGTCTAGCTGCTGCTAAAGAGCATCTGCCAGACCTCATTATTTGCGACATTATGATGCCGGGACTAGATGGTTACGAGGTGCGAAATGCCCTCTTTCAAGGTCCTGACACAGCTATGATTCCTTTTATTTTTTTGACGGCTAAAGCCGATAAGGTTGATGTTCGTCTAGGAATGAATTTAGGGGCTGATGACTACATCACTAAGCCATTTACGCGTGATGAACTATTGGAAGCAGTCTTTGTACGCCTTGATAAGCAGTCTGCGCGTCAAAGACAAATGCAGGAAAAAATGGATAGGTTTCGGGGTCATATTACTACCTCATTGCCGACAGACCTTCTGATGCCGCTTAACCAAATTCAATCTGTTCTTAAAATGTTGCTTAATACAGAAAATGTAGGGAACCCGGCAGATTCATCAAACGTTCAAGAAGCTTATGCTGCCAGCCTTCATTTAGAAAGACAGCTTCAGAATTTCCTGCTGTATGCGCTCTTAGAAACGACGGTACAGAACCCTGAAAAAGTAGAAGCACTTCGGGGACGCTGCACGACTGAATCTAAAAGTATCCTTACCGAAACGGCGCAAGAAATTGCTAAACAGTATGGCCGTGAGACAGATTTGAAGCTGGATTTAGAAGAAGCTAAAATTTCCATTCTAGAGGCAAATCTTGCTAAAATTGCTGAGGAGATAATTGACAATGCATTCAAGTTTTCTTCTTTAGGTACAACTGTTTTGGTGAAGGGTAGCGTCACTCAAAATCAATTTATTCTCGATATTTTTGATCAAGGTGCTGGGCTAACCCAATTGCAGATCTCAGAATTGGGTGCTTACGTGCGATTTGGCACTAAGATCAATAGTCGAGGTGGTGCGGGGTTAGGGTTAAGTATTGCAAAATGTTTGGTAGAGCTTCATGAGGGGCAGTTAAGTATTGAAAGTCTGCCTGCAACTTGGACTACAACACGAGTTGTCTTGCCTTGTTCAACGCGTATGGCAAACTCCGATTCTGTTGATCTTAGAGAAAAGAGTGCCTGACACTAAATTTTGAGCTTAGGGGACTAATTGACCATCTTCCATCCGAATTTGGTGATCGGCAATGTCTAAAATGCGGTTATCGTGAGTAACCATTAGAATTGAGCAGCCATACTCCTTAGCAAGTCGATACATCATCTCAACAACATCTCTGCCCGTCTTACTATCTAAAGAGGCTGTTGGCTCATCGGCGAGAATCAACTTAGGATGACTGACAATAGCTCTGGCGATCGCCACCCTCTGTTTTTGGCCACCCGATAACTGGTTGGGATAATAATTCAAATGCTGACCCAATCCAACCGAGTAGAGAATAGCCTCAGATTTTGATTTAGCATCAGCATCAGGAATATTTCCTATCGCTTCTAATGCCATTTGAACATTTTGTCGAGCGCTCAAAAAAGGGAGAAGATTGTGAGATTGAAAAATATATCCAACATTTCGCCGAAGTCTGACTAAAAGACGATTTGAGATCCCTTGTAGCTCTTGTCCCAGCAACTTTAAACTGCCTTCTTGGACTGAACGTAACCCTCCAATGAGGGTCAGTAGTGTTGTCTTTCCTGCACCTGAAGGACCAGTCAAAATCACAATTTCTTTAGGATTAATATCTAAATTAATATTAAACAAAATCTGCTTTCGCAGTTGGTTCTGTCCTAAAAATTGATTTAATGATCGAATTTGTATTGTAGGTTCTTGAAACATATTATTCTTGTTTTTTGAATCTAAATATAAATAAGAATTCAATTAAAAATATCGGCTGGATCAACAGATCGTAACTTGTCCATAGCAATAAACCCAGAGACTAAACACATTAGAACAACAGATCCTAAAACAAAACCAACTCTATCTAATGTCATAATAATGGGAAGTTTTGTTGCCTCTCTTGTTAAGTCATAAATGCCAAAAGAAATAATAATGCCAGGGATATATCCTAAGATTGAAAGCATTAACGCCTGTTGAAAGACTATCCCAAGTAGGTAGTGGCTTGTATGTCCAATAGCCTTTAGTGTTGCAAATTCAATGAGATGTGTTGATATATTACTATAAAGAATTTGATAAACAATTCCAGTTCCGATAATAAAACCCATCGTTACCATTACCTTAAAGGCAAAGCCTGCTGGAGTTCTTAAATCCCAATAAGCTTTCTCCATTTTTGTGAACTCATCAAGCGTAAAAACTTTAAAGTCTTTGTGGTCACTAAAGATATTAGAAATTAAATCTGACCTAACTTTTATGATATTAAAGCCCGGCTTTAAATGTATCAATCCTATGTCAATTTTGTCCTTGCTTCTCTCTGTGAAAATATTTAGAAATGTTGAATCATTAATGATGAGGTTTCCATCAACACCAAAGGAAGTGCCAATTTTAAATAAACCTCTAACTTCAAGCTTTCTCGCTTTATATATTTCATTGTAGGGAGAAATCTCAATATTGACGGCTCCCGTTTTTTTGAAGGTATCGGCAATAGGGCCAAACTCGATCCGAGAACCTAAGTCGAAGAGTGCTCGATCAGCAAGCTTAAGCTGATCGATATTTTGATTAACTTCTGGTAGCTTAAAGGTCTGAGTTCCGGGATCAATTCCAAAAACAAAAATCGGAGCTTTTTGTCCGGTTTGAAAATTTTTTAGCTTGCCGAACTGAACATAGAGAGGACTAACAGATTCAACAGCCTCATGCGCTAATGTTTGATAGAGTCGTTCTCTTAAAAAGCTTTGTTGAGATGTAATTGACTTATACTGAGGGCTAATTAAAAATAAGTCTCCTCGTAAACTTTCATGAACCTGTATAGAGCTATCAAAAAGAGCCTCACGTAACCCAACCTGCATAAAGAGCAGAACCACAACAAATGAAATTCCTGCCAGGGTTCCAATGAAACGAACCCTTTGGTGAATAAGCTGAAGCCAAGCAACTGGAATCGAAAATAGCATGACTTTATTAGGCCAACGAAAGGTCTGTATCTTAAACCTCGTTAGCCGAGGATAAAATTTTATTGGGTGTAATTTTATATACAGTTTCTTGAGTTACATAAAAATTATGAGATTATTATTGACTAAACATAAAAGTTTAGGACTGTGTAGTTTTGATAATAACCTGTACCTGTAAATTGCTTAAGCTAGAAACTTTTCGACTGCTTTCTGGATCTAGCTCAATCTTAACTTCTACTACTCGAAAATCTGTGTTTGCGAGAGGATTGACATCAAGAATCGCCTGCTTTTTGACTTGTTGACCAATTAGCTTAACTTTTCCAGTTAATTGACCGGAAAAGGCATTACTACTTATAATTGCGCCTTGCCCTTTCTGAATGTGGGTAATATCTGTCTCGTAGATTTCTGAAACGACGTTCATGTTGTCAGTACGACCTAGACTTATAATTCCTTCACTCCCAACCACTTCTCCTAAACGAACATTGACCTTCAAAACTGTTCCATCAAAGGGCGCACGAATATAGGTCAAATCTAGGTCGGCTTGAGCTTTTTTGGCTGCCATTTTTGCACTTTCAACTTCTGTACGGGCAACCTGTAAATCAACCGGACGAACTTCTTCAATACTTGTGAGGGTAGATTGAGCCTCATTTTTCTGAGCTTTAACTGTAGAGACGAGACGATTAAGGGATGCTTGAGCCTGGCTAAGCTGCTTTTGTGTAGTCTCTAATCGAAGTTGTCTGCTATCTAGCTCAGATCTAGAAACTGCGCCGCTTTGATTCAATTGCTTATAGCGTCTGTACTCAATTTCAGCATTGCGTAGATCTGCTTCAATGCGTCCAATCTCGGCTTCTTGAGTGGCAATTCCACCGCTTAGTTCTGCATTCAGGCGAAGCACATTGGCTTTCTGGGCGCTAATATCTCCAGATTTTGCACCTGCCTGTACTTTAGCTAGCTGTGCCTGTGCTTTTAAAATATTTGACTCTGACTGCTTTAAGGTTGCTAGACGAGAGGATTGACTATCTAAAATTGCAACAACCTGACCTGCCTTAACCAAATCACCTTCTTTAATCAAGATCTGCTCAATCCGGCTACCTTCAAGAGAGTTGGGAGCAGATAAGCGAGTAATTTCTCCTTGAGGTTCTAGGCGTCCCAGAGCAGCAATATTTTTAGCTACGGGTTTAGCGATCGCAGAGGCTAGCGCCATCTTATCCGAAGAATTACGTGCCTCTGTTATGGAGCTAGAAAAGCCATAAAAGGAGAAAATTCCTGCGGCTGTAAGTGCGGCAGTCATTAAAATGACGGGGAACTGTCCGAAGAATAGATTGTAGGAACTCTTTGAGGGCGGCAGCAGTGGAGGCTCAATTCCTCTATTCTTCAGGCGGCTTTCTAGTTCACCGAGATGGGTCATGAAGGCAGCAATATCTTGCACAGAAACATTTACCGATGGTGATGTCGTATCTGTTTCTGTATTGTTCATTGTTAGAGGAAGTACGGTATTGATGCGATCGCAAAGTTGATCGCGGCTGGCCTGCTTTGGCAAAAAATCGTATTGACCAAAGGGATGACCAAACTTCTCGACTACTTCATCGTGTCTGCCAGACATCACAATTACAGGGGTACTTTCAAATTGAGGCTGTTTGCGAAGCGCTTTGTAAACCTCATGTCCATCCATGTTGGGCATAATATAGTCCAACAAAATGAGATCAGGGTTAATCTCTGCGGCTTTTGTTAGCCCCGTAGGGCCATCCTCTGCCTCATAGACTTCAAAGCGATCTCCCGATAGCTCATCTACCAACAATTTCCGCAGCAGCAGGCTATCGTCAATGACCAGTATTTTGCGCTTTACCAGCGGCGTAGGAGGAGCAAGACCATTTGAATGAGATGAATTAGGATATTCAGGCATAGGTTTTATGTCCTTCTTGATTAATTAAGAGAAGATTCTATGATGAATCAATAAAGGTCTAAAGCATTTTTTGAAATCTAATATTTTGATGAAACTTCAAAAAGTTGTCGATGGAGACTTAACTAAAATGACATTTGTGAAGCTTAAAAATCTAGAAATTTAGGTGATTTGCTTCTGTGACAGTATGATCTAATAATAAGTATTGCTTGAAATAGGAATACTTATTTTATTGATTAAATATATTTGTATTATTTAGCCATAATTGGATACGTTTCATTCCTTCATCAAGATCAATCCTAGGTTTATAGCCTAACTGAGTTTGAGCTTTCACAATGGAGTAAGCATAAGGTCTTGTAATAAATTTAACAGTCTCTGGTAAGAGATCAACTGGTCTACCCAGTACTTTTAAATATATACATCTTAACTGAATTAAAATCTTAACTATTCTTGCAGGTAATGATATGGGTGGAGATAGTTTCCCAATTTCGGCTAACCTCATAAAAAATACTTTCCAGGAGGTGTTTTGTCCATCGGTAATATTGAAGATCTCCCCGTAGGATTCCTTCTCAACTGCTAAGAAAATGGCATCTATCAGATTATCAATGTACAGATGATTGATAGCTCCTCTTCCTCCATTTGCTAATATAAAAATATGCTTATGCATTAATAATAGCGGTCGTACAGTCCAGTGGAGACTGCCAGGGCCATAAACGTCTCCTGCTCGAATAATAATGACGTTAAAGTTTGGAAAATCATGAAGTTTGAGTAGTTCCTGCTCACTTTCGATTTTAGTTTGACAGTAGGGGTTTTGTTCACCCCGCAGTTCTCCCTCTTCTGTGACGAGATTTGGATAATGGAAGCCATAAACCATCACGCTAGAGAGATGGACAAACACCCTAGTCCCAGCAGCTTTTGCAGCTTTAGCTATCGTGACCGTTCCACCAACATTCACGTCTCGGAAATCTCTCAGGCTTCCGTCTTCTTTTGCAATTGCAGCCGTGTGTATAACCATGTCAACGCCCTCACAGGCTTTTCTTGCAGCAACTGGATCGGTAACACTTCCTAAGACCACTTCAATTCCCAGTTTTTGAGACTGCTTTGCTTTATCTAAGGAATGTTGAAGACCTCTCACGCTCATGCCTTGCTGTAGGGCTTGTTCAGCAACTCGGGAACCAATAAATCCCCCCACTCCAGTAATCAAAATAGACTTTTTGTGAAGATCCATAAACTATATACCAATCTATAAAACTGCTCAACATCAAAAAAACTGTCTTGAAAGTCGAAGTTCTAGGGATAGTTTTTTAATGATTATGATTTAAAAATTACTAATCTAGAGATAAAATTTTTTGCTTAATACCCTTAGGCAATTCCGAACTTTTACGTGCCTCAATGAGAAGTTGTGGCATATGAAAACCGCCTCTAACGACGAAGTCCCATATTAATTTCTGTCCTCGTTGTGTAAATAGTATTTTGCGCAGAGAAGCTTGGGATTCAGGGTAGATTTTTTGCCAGTGCAGTAATTCTGATCGAGAGAGGAACCAATCATCACAACGACGTTTCTCGATGACAAAGCCTGCCTGTTCAAAGAGGTGATGTACGTCTTTTTCGCTAAAGGCATGAAGATGGTAGGCATCTAAATGGCGTGTTTCACCTAAGGGTACTGAGAGCAGAAAATACCCTCCTGGAGCCAGAAGCTGACTCATCCGCTCAATAAATAGATCTGGGTTTGGAAGATGTTCTAACGTTTCGAAAGAGACAATAAGATCGAAGGATTCATGCCAATTAAAGGTTTCTGCATTGGCACAGATATATTGCAGGCCTGGAGCCTGATGCTTCTCGCGCGCATAGACAAGGGTTTCTGGGGAGAGATCAACGCCAACTACTGAAGTTGCCCCCGCAAGTTTCAGCATCTTACTGCCATATCCAACGCCGCACGCGATGTCTAAAACTCGTCTGTTCTTGGCATAGCGTGCGGCGGTTTCATAGCGACGTTGATGAATTTCGAGGATTCTCTGGCTAGCAGGATCGTCTGCAACTTGGTCGGGAACAAGACGTTCCCAAAGGCCCCAGTTGCCAGTAGAACTTCCGGTTATGGTAGGATTTTCTGCTCCGTGATCGAGTGAATGTGTCGCTTGAAGATTTGTTTGGGACATAATGGCTCTACCAAAGAATTTAAGTTTATGGGTTTGCGCTTAGAGCGAAATCTCTTTGAGGGAGGCAAAATGTTCGCCACCTAATTGAATTGCGCCTGTTTGGCATCCGGTTTTTAATCGATCTAGGAGATAGTCAAGGTCGTGCGCGATTACATTTGTGCCGTGATCTGGCTCAATCAAGCTGATTAGGTCAACTTGATGTTGAGATTGTTGCGCCACTCGCTGGAGTCCGAGGTAGTTCAGTACACCGGATTCATAGGTTCCGCAGGGGACTGAGGGGTTGTTGACTCCTGCACAATACTCGTTCGCTTTAAACCACTTTGAGGAGGGATAGCCATGAAAGTGGACGATAGGACAGCCGTGTTGAATGAGTTCTGGGATGTATAGCGCGGCAGAAAGTGCGATCGCCAGCATGACGTAAATATCGTAAGAAGGCTTGATATCCATACTTTCAGGATTGACGCCCTGAGGTATCTGGAGAAACAGCCCTTTTTTAAGACCAATTCGGGTAACATCATGATCCAGACTAAGACTGGTTTTATTAGAGCCGGAGCGGGAACTCACCAGCCAAATATCTGGGATTTGTTTAAAGCAATAGTCTTCTTCAGTTGCAGTAGGTATTTTGAGATACCATCGCTCAGCTTCATTTTGGCGAACTTCATGGGAACTGAATCCTTCAACAGGCTTTAGATAGTCCCACTCTGCTGCCGTAATTTCTGGATTTCCGAAGTATTGAGGCGGCTCAGCATAAGCTAGAAACCCATAGGATACTCCAGTTCGGCCATTGACAACGACATCCACTAAATCGCGATGAGATTGTCTTGTGATGACCTGACTGAGCTTTGAGCCAGAGGGAAACAAATCTGTTGTCGATAGTGCCTTCCCGAGGGCAACTAAACTTTTTGCATAGGATGATGCTTGAGGGTCGTATTGACCGCACTCAAATCGGCTGATCGAAAGGGGAAGAATTGGAACAAATACTTTAGGAATTAACGAGTTTAGAACAAAATCTTCAAGTTGAGAGTTTGGAAAGGTAGAATCAGAAAGATTCATGTTCAAAATTGAAAGATTCTGATCAGATACTCCAATCACAATCTCAGAGAATGTTCTAACTAGAGTGTTTAGGCCAATTTTAATTTTTTGCTGATAGGGTAACTGAGGATTGGCAAGCTCATAATTAAACTTGGTGAGCATTATCACCTGGGTTTCTGTTGGATTTTCTAGCTGCAATGCGACATGCCTTTCTGCCCAACCCGTTAACATTGCTATTCTTGAAACCGATATTTTTTGATCTCTTGAGAAAAAATATGAGTATAGAAAGTAAATTATCTCAGCCAAGAAAATCCGAACCTTGGTTAAAAATGAAGGATTTTTCTCGATATCAATAACTGCATTAATTTCTGACTTAACAAATTGACTTTTAAGTGTTTTCTTCCAGTTAAAAATGGGTATATTAAGGTCGTAGGAATACTCCTTTGTTGCTTCTTTCCAGGGAATAACCTTAACACCTAAGTTTTGTAATGTGTCTTTTAACTTATAACTAAAAGTCTGAAGTTCTTCCTGGGTTTGACGCTGATCTATGGGTCTAAAGGTGATGGCTAGCTTATGAGCCATGCGCGCAGTATCAATGGTGGGCGATCGGTACTCACCGGAAGCTTGTGGAGTGGAAAACCCGCTAATTAATCGACCGATGGTATCCAGACTTAAGTTCTGTCCAGCAGTAATGTTAGACTCTTCGTTGGATTGCTGGCGCAGAAATATTAAGATTTCTGGTTTATATTCGCTTAGCTTCGTCAGCATATCCTGTGTTAATACTGCTTGGGCAGAGCTTATTTTGATTTTGTCATCATTTACCTGGAACTGGACACCTTTTTGGATAAGGTCGTTCATCAATTCAGATATATTCATGACTTTAACCTCCAATTCTAAAACAGAGCTTTTCTTTCACTGATACATAAGCTAGATCTCGAAAATCTGATCTGCAAATGTAGATTCTTCGACTAGACGATGAGATAGTAATTCAATCGTAGGATAGTGCCATAGTAGAACTGGAGAGAGTTTGAATCCAAAGGCTTTCTCAGCTTTGACAGCAATCATTAAAACTTGCGATGAATCCAGCCCATAGCTGTCAAATGATGCTCGAACATCTACTTCATCAAGCTCTATCTGCAACTGCTCACAAAGCTGCTGTACTAGCCATGTCTGAATTATTTCTGGCGTTATGGATGCTTGGGGTATTGAGTTTGATGTCGATTGATTCATCAATATAATTCCTACCTAAGCTGAACTAATAATTTTTGATTCAACATGATTCAAACCTATGAACTTTTAAATTGAGTATTTTTAAGTCAAATACTCAATTTAAATAAATAATTCAAGATGACGTTATTTTACTGTTTTACATTAAATGTTCTGGTCTATATTGGCGATAGGATGCAGGAAGATTTATCCCCTGTAATCTCAAGCTTTGAATTCGGTATAAAAATGCGGCTCCGGTCATCATGTGATGGGCAATGTCAGCGACTCGACGATTTTGAGGCTCAGCGAGGTAGGTGCCCCTTACCCAGTCATTAAATGCCCCCATTGCAGGCCCACACCAGATTTGATAGTCGATCTCGCGTTCGGGTTCTCCAATATTTGACCAACGAGAAGATAAGCCTAGATACCAGCGAAAAATTAAAGCCATCTTGCGCTTGGGATTGGCGATCGCCCGTTCTAACTGCGCCGGATCTCGTTGTTGAAAGAAGGCTGCGGTTTCTTCCCAAATTTCATCTAAATTTCTCCGAAAAATCTGCTTTTCTAGCTGCTCACGTTCTTTGGCTGAAATCGTCTCAATAGAGTCGTAGTTTTTGTAAATTTCATAGAGTTTTTGAGCACGTACCGGAAACAGAGTACCGCGCTTGAGTACCTGAAGCTTTACCCCCATCTCAAACATATCTGCGGCTGGAGCCATCATTACATCAGGCATTTCTGCCTGAGCCAAAAGCTGTTTAACGTGATGGGATGTTGCCGCTTCTAAACAAGATTGATTGACCGAACCCGTGACCACGTAGGCGGCACCCATCATGAACGCTGCCAGCGCCGATGAGGGGGTGCCAATGCCCCCCGCAACGCCAACGCGAACGGGGGTTTCATAACCATACTGTGCCTGAATCTCGTCGCGTAGCGAAATGAGAGAAGGTAGCAAACAAACCAGCGGTCGATTGTCTGTGTGCCCACCAGAATCTGCCTCGACGGTGAGGTCATCTGCCATCGGCACCCGCTGGGCGAGGGCAGCCTGCTGTTCGGTGATGAGACCTTGGGCGACTAGATCTTTCAAGAATTTAATGGGTGCAGGCTGAAGAAACTTAGTCGCAACTTCTCGACGAGAGACTTTTGCAATGACTTTATGGCGAATTTGAATGCAGTTGCTGCTGTCAAGGCTTAGCCCAGCTGCGCGGTAGTAGACGATATTGGGGGTTAAATCTAGAAATGCTGATGCTTCTACGGTGCGAACGCCGTAGCTGAGGTAGAGATCGATCGCCCGTCGTTCTAGTGCCAGATCGTTGGGACTATGGATAAGGTTAAAGGCATAAGGCCCTAGGGGTAATGCCTGCTGAATGCGGTGAATCGCGGCTTCGATGCGCTCTGGAGGGAGTCCGCCCGCGCCAAAGGAGCTGAGAATTTTCTGTCTTCCCAGGGCAATTACGAGGTCAGCACTGGCAATACCGCCTGCCATTGCTCCCGCCGCATAGGCGTATTTCACGCCGTGAAAGGTCTGGAAGCTTGGGTCTCCTAATTGCTGGGGTGGCAGCGGTGCAAGGGTTGATAAAATCTGAACGGAGCTGTTTGACTCGAGCGCGTTTAAGTCTGCTGAATGAGCGACTCCAATCTGCCCATTCACATTAATAACGGTGCAAGGGAGATCTAACTTCAGCAATTTTGCACAAATCCCAGCCGGATCGAAGGCGATAGGCGTGAAGGTGCTGTTTGCCGTGAGCTGGGTGCTATGGATGCCTGAAGGGCGATCGCGGCCTAAGTCGTGACTCGATTCGGTCAAACGTTCGCGAGAACTTGCGCTGTAGGTGTTAATGGTCATGCTGACTTCTCCCATAGCTGAACGCCTAGGTTTTTAATTGACGAAATCGTTTTGCCTTGAAATTTAATAAGTGCTTCAGCCTTAAGAACAGGTGTTGGCTCTAGCCCTACTTCAAAAATGTCTAACTGATAAATCAGCTTGCCGTGGGTAGGCGTGACCTGACCGCGACTGCGAGAGGTCTGAGACAGCTCAGGAATGGGATGGAATTTGGCCTCATGGGTGCGTATATGCAGCCCTAAGTACAGTAGATAAAATTGCAGGAGCTGGATGGCACCATCGGCAATAACGGTGCCCGGCATACAGTAATCGTCTTTAAAATGGCAGTTAAAATACCACTGCTCTGGGTGCAGGTCTTTTTCTGCCACCAGCATTCCTAGTCCCCAGGCACCCCCTTGAGGGTTGACCGCTAAGACACGATCTAGCATTCGGAACGCAGATAAAGGCAGACGCAGAGAGGGGTTTTGATTTTGATGGGCTGCATAGGGAGCGCCAAAACAGGCCGAGAGATTTCCGGTGCTGAGGTGTATCAGGTCCTGCTCGTGAAAGGCAACTTTAGGGCAGGGTAAAAGCGGCGTAAAGTGCTGTTTTTGATGGGGGCTTCTGGCTGCCAGCTCTAGCTTGGTCAATGTGATGCCGGAGGATGCTTTGAGTTCTTTTTCGGAAAAGAAGCCAGCCCCAGCTTTAATTGCTAGAAACTTGCGATCGCCGAGAAAATACTCACAGTCAAAAAAGCACAGCAGCGTTTCACCACTGCGGGTAAAAGAATGAATGTTGACGATGCATCGAAAGGTTTCTCCTGTTTGAGGAAGTTCGCCCAAAAATGTGATGTTGTTATCTAGGGCGCGAAAAACACGTTGCCCTTTCGTCTCAAAGTCAACACCCAGATAGCTGAGTATCACAATAATGCTCTGGTATGCCTCAACAAAAATGGCGGCGGGCACCTGATCGTTTACCGCATACCACGCATCGGTAGGGATATCATATTCTGTCTCGATGGAGCAGGGTTGAAATTGCCCCCGTTCGGCATCTAGGCGAGTCACTCGGCTGACAAAGAGGTATGGCGGCATGGGTAGGCGACTTCGCCTAGGGTAGGTATCAATTTCTGCATAGGCTGAGCCAAACGAGTCGGCAATGCTTCCCTCTGCAAACGCCAGCACTGCGGACTCGTTTAAGAAGGGCGGTGCGAGGGATGGCGGCGGCGGGGGTGAAGGCGAGGGAATGGAAGGCGATCGCCGCATCTCCCATTCTTTAAGCTCCAATCCTTTAATCTCAAAATCTCTAGGGGAAATCGTAGGGATGGAAGGATCAGAGCCTGCCATTATTTTTTGTGCAGTCAGCATCTGGAGCTGAATGAGTTGACCCATGTGCCGCAAAGAATTCTGTCGCATCTCTAGAAAGGAAGCATGGGGCTGAATCTGACCGGGAAGATGGCTATTTTTGAGGATTTGTGGAGGGTTATGCTCACTTGGAAATAAGGTTGCGGTCATCACAGCGCTTGTTGCCAATGCCGGCTGCCTGGCAGAGGAAGCAGTCGTTTGAGGATGTTTAGGCTGAAAGGCCGCACTCGCAAAAGCCAGGGTTTTTGATGGAGTTGCCCTAGGTTGAACTAAAGGCGTTCTCGGTAATGCGGAGGAGCGAGGAGATTGTTTTTGGAGTGGGGGTTTTGTAGCGATCGCAGTTTTTTTCTCTTGAATGCGATCTCTGGCAGCAAAGGCAGGAATTAGCGTTGGCGAGGAGGCTGAACGTTCAGATAATGGCTCGTATAAACAGGAAAGATCTAGAGAAACGCGATGGCTGGTGAGTTTAGCCAGCGCCCTAATGGTAGAAGTATGGTCATCAACACCCCGAGAATTAAAGGTGATGACCGCATGATCTTGCTGCTTTAGCGTCTCCCGAATCCAGCGCGAACAGGTTCCGCCAGGTCCTAACTCAATAAAAACGCGCGAACCGTCTTCATACACTTTGTGAATGAGATGAGGGAAATCCACTGGCTGGCATAAAGCCTTGGCAATACTCTGGGCAACGTCTGTACTGTTCAGAGCGGTTCGATCATAGGTCGCAGCGGTGTAGAAATTAACCTTTGGTACCGCCTGAACCGGAAGCGTAAACCAGTCCGTCAGCTCATCCAATTCAGAACGCATTGCGTCACAGTGCAAGACATGCTTAGACGGAGCCGGGAAATAATCACACTTCAGGGTTTGAATAATGCGCTGGCAAGCCAAATTATCCCCAGCAATCACCACTTCAGTCGGGGTGTTGATGTGAGTTAAGTAAACCAGCGGCTCTTGCCCCAACAGTGCCTGAACAGGAGCGGGTTCGCTCAAAAGGACATAGGTGCCCCAAATCTCTTCGACATCCAAGCCCGAAGAAGGGGGCAGCCCCCAAGACTTGCGCACTGTTTCTTTGGGGCCAGATAGTTGGGTCTTAAAGAGAGGAGACTGGTGCAAACGTTGCGCAACGGTATCGGCACTGGTCCAAACCTTTAGGGCATACATCATGCTGAATTCGCCCAGGCTATACCCAAAAACGGCCTGGGGTTCAAGCCGGAAATACTCCCGCAGCACTGAAGTAAAGCAAACCGCCACCCCTGTACCAAAAAGTAGCATAGTGGTCGCATCTTCCTGAAGCTCCATTTCTAGACGCTCCATTTGTCGCGCTGAAAGTCTTTCCATGCTGCGAGGATAGATTTGTCGGGACGCAATATCCATTAAATGCCGCATGCGATTACTCGCATTAAAGACTGAAAGGCCTTCCATTACCCGTGGGAACAGCCGTGTAATACTGTCAACTAAACCTAGGTAGGAAGTAAAGGCTCCAGGGTAAACAAAGGCTACGCCGCCGCGCTGTCCTTGGGGATTGGAAGTAAAATAGCTTCCCAATGGCGTTTTCCAGTCGCTTCCTCGCTCAAAGGCTTTGGGAATGCCCGATAGCGCCCGTTCAATTTCGCGGTTAACTTCGGTTTTATTGTGGCCTACGATGGCGATCGCATAGGGGGCATAAACGGCAGTATTTTGTTGAAAGGTCTCAAAAACTTGACTCGCGGCAGCGGCTAAAGATGCGGTGGATTCAACCGTGATACTCAGTGTTGCAAGCTGTGTTAGCAAGTCAGACTGATCGAGAGCAGCGATGGGGAATAAATAAAAGGGCGTTTGTTCCAAAAATGGGCTGCGGCGTGACTTGACTGACGGCTCTGCCGACAGAAGAAGGTGAACGTAGGTATCATCTTGTCCCAGTCCGTTGATGGCAGCCATGCGCCGCGCTGCGTTCTCAGGCTCAAGCCAAGGTCGAGATTGAGGCAGCACATAGAACGGACTGTTTTGCCAAAGCTCTGGCTGCTTTGGCCCAGACCATTGCGGGGTAGCCGGAAGATACTGGTGATAAAGACACAGCGCTGTTTTGATCAGGCTTGCCATGCCAGATGCGGTTCGGGCATGACCAATATTGGCTTTAATGCTGCCTATAGCACAGCTCAAATGCGCGTAAGGCGTGCGATATGCCTGGATTAACCCTTGAATTTCTGCCGTATCTTCTGCGTCAATGCCGCTCCCAAAGACCTCAAGGTAGCCAATGTGTTCAGGCTCTAGCTCCGTTTGAGCAAATGCCTGCGAGCAAACTTGGGCGATCGCATCTGCTGTCCGTAACTCGTTACTACTGGAGGGCTGTTGCTGGAGGTGGGCGATCGCATCCACCACTGCATAAATTCGATCTGAGTTCTGGCGCGCTGCATCCAGGCATTTCAGCACCACTGCGCCCGCGCCCTCACCCACTGTGGTGCCGTTGGCATTACGGTCGTAGCTGAGGATATTTATCTCTCCATTTCCTGTCTTAACGGATGCGCTGTTCTCAGTCCTCGTCACTAAATCTACTGCACCAATTAAAACCGCATCGGCTTCTTGATTGCAGAGCAGCGTTTGAGCGAGATCTAACCCCTGAAACGTCGCGTTTTCTGACGCAATTAGCGTAAATGAAGGGCAAATTAAGTCCCATTGAACCGAAAGTCGGCTTGCTAGACTTTTGGCAATATCATCGACCTGTAAAGTGCTGCGATCGCTCACAAGTGTTGGCACGGAAGCTTGACCCTTTGCAGAAAGAATGACTGCAACGGTCTTTCCTGGTTTTATCTCTGCATCCTTGAGTGCAGCATGAGCAACATCAAGCAATTGCTGCTGAAGGTCTAGAGCCTGGATATCGCCAGTATTTTTGCTACTGATTGATGTACCTGGGGTTCCGCAAAAGATACTGCGTTCTAATTTATCTAAACTATTGCAGTCTGTGAAGGCTGCCCCCATGCCGATAATTGCGATTTTTTTCATAAATCTCTCTCGCACTTATTTGAACAATCAAAAATACTAATAAATTATTTTTGTTTAAGCATGTTTGAATCGAGAAGCGTTGCTTTTGCCCCCATCATGCGAAAGTAAATTAAACCTTGACTATCATGAGCGATAAAGTTTGCGGTCATACTCATCGGCATCTTAGATTTGATTTCAGTAGAAATATAAAAACTTTGATTGGATGGAATAGGCGAAAACTGTTCAAATCTCTGCACCTCAGCAGGTAGGCAAACTTGATGATGAAAATGCTGAGTCCAAATCCAAGCTGGGTGCATACTCAGATCAGTAATAAAGGGGTTAACCGTCTGGATTGGGAACTGTCCCTGCTGACTATCTGAGATTTCTGTCCAAAGTGCTTGAGCGGTTATTTTCTCTACACTGACGTTAATAATGTGGTCTATTCCTTGAAATGATGCTCCGTGAAATAAGGCTAAATCACCAGTCTGGTAGAAAGACTCAATGGGCGTTTTGATTGTTTGGTCTGGAACTAAATCTACGCTTTCGTAGACTGGAGCTTCGGGAGTTTTTTGTAGAAGTTGAAGCTGACTCGTGTAGTGATACTGAATTTTTTCGGTTTTTGATCTGCTCCAGATTTTTGCTTCAACCTCTATCTTTTTTGCACTGTGTTTAATAACTTCTTTTAACTCTAGACTATATTCACTAGATAACAGTTCGTCAAATATAATACCCTTAAATATTTTGAAATTTTCGCAGCTGAAAAACCGGTAGCCAGGATAGATTTGCTCACAGGCGTTAATCATCCATGCCATTGCACAGGTTGCTGGAAGTACGGGATGCCCAGCAATTTTGTGGTCGTCTAGAAATGGATTCTCTGCCAACACAAGGCGTCGTCGAATACAGCGAGTACGTAATTCACTATCTAGCAGCATTCGGTTAGGAGATGGCAACGGGTTTCCGATCACCACTTGGGTATCGTGACGGTGACGGAGTTCCTCTGCGAGTAATTGGGTGCCTTCTGCAACTGGAATGACGTCCACGCCATGCTGAGCATAGATTTTCTTTAGCTCTGGTGTAACCATTCCGCTCTCCCAGGGTCCCCAGTTGATCGCCACGGTATGACAGCGCGGGAACTGCTGCTTGAGCCAGTGCGCTGATTTATTGAGAATTTCGTTGGCGATCGCATAGTCTGCCTGTCCGGCATTGCCATAAAACCCCGCAACAGATGAAAACAGAACCAAGTAGGCCAACTGCTCTGCCGGAATACAGCGCAGTAAATTTTCTAACCCCTGAACCTTGGCGGCATAAACCGTCTCAAAATCCTGCTCTGTTTTTTTCTCAATTAGCTTATCTGCTAAGTTGCCAGCCCCGTGGAGAATGCCCGTGATAGCCCCCAATCGGTCGGCAGCATCCGCCAGCAGAGGCTGAAGGCTTTCAAGATCGGTTACATCTGCACACAGGTATTCGGCCTGTGCCCCAGCTTTTTCAATAGCCTCCAGCGTCTCAAGCACCTCTCGCTGAGTCGAGATTTGCTTAAACGTTTTTTGAATGTCCTTTGGCGTCGGTTTTAAGCCTTGCTCCAGCGAATGTTGCAGAATCCGCTTCTTTAGTTCGGCTTGGTCAATGCAATTCGCTGCCCAGTCAGGTTCGTCGCGAGAGATCTCTGAGCGTCCTAGCAAGATCCACTTGCCGCCATACTCCTGGGCAAGTCGAATCACACACTGAGCTGTAATACCTCTCGCGCCGCCGCTGGCAAGAAAAACTGAAGATGGACTAATTTCTAGCGTTTGGGGCATGATGCCCTCCGTAGAATAGTTAGCAATTCAACGTTGTGCGGCCGTCAAGGCCATACCCTACTTCAGCAATTATGCTGTTGGGGTCGTGCAGCTCGGCAAGGATGGACTGCACCACCTGAGCAGGCGTTAGCTCGGGGCTAAAGTCTATGCCTCGGCAAAACACATTAGGCCACTCATGTCCAAGGGTTTTGGTTAGCCCAAATAGCCCTCCGGTCATGGCACTAAAGGTCTGTGAGTGGCGGCGATAGCCTAGCCCAAAGGCTCCATCCAAGGTCGTGATGGTAAGAAAGCTATTGCGGGTGTTCCGCGCAGCTTCGGTCAGCGTCTGCTTCAAATGTTTTGCCATCAGAAACACCTGGCGCAAAACCGCTTTGTCGGCTTCGGGGTATGACAGGGTTTCGTTTAAAGGCAAGGGCAGTCGCGGGTGCAGATGGATAAAGGTACTGATGGGGCCGTAGGTTGCCATAATGCCTCCTAGGGTTTGTTGGAGATGTGTTTCGCAGAGTTCTGCTAGCGCTACCCGAGGAATTCCTTCTGGAAGCGGTGATCTTTGGGGAATAATATTGAGTGGAAAGCTGAGAACAATGACCCTCAATCCTTGCGCTGTCAAGGCTTGTGCGAGTTGCCCTGTGGTGGGGGAACCGTCGTCGGTCAGTAGCCCTATAGAGGCTCCAGTCCAAGAAAGTTCTAGCCAGTCAGGATTGGGCAAAGCTTTTAACCTGACTGTACCTCGACGAATTTTAGAGGCTAGCTCAGGGGGCTGGTCATTCGTTCTGGGGTTAACGTTGGGGCTAGCTTTTTTTTTTCAGGAGCCGACTCTCCTAAAAAGCTAACAATTTGAGCAAGGGTACGCAGTTCGGCAAGATCCTCTAGGTTGGGTTGCGGGAGGGTTGCAAAGCGTTCTTGCATAGCACCGAGGATTTCAACGCGTTTGATCGAGTCAATGCCTAAATCGGCCTCCATATCCATCTCTAATTCCAGCATCTCGGCTGGGTAGCCCGTTTTTTCACTCACGACTTCGATTAAAGTCTGGCTTAGGGTGTGAATATCCATTGGCTCTATCGGCTCAGTCGTCAAGGGCGCTGGCTGACGTGCTGGCACTGGGTCAAGCGGCAGCGATGGATCTAACTGCCGATCTAAGTCTGCTAGCGTTGCGGTTGCGGCTAGAGCAGGGTTCCGTATTGGTGGCGGCGGAGTGGCTACCGCCGTTGAAGCACCGTTGTAATGTCCATTTTGTGCGGCGATCGCAGGAGCCACTCCGCCACCATTTTGGTGACTTCCATTGTGTCCATTATGAGTGTGGTTAATTGCACCATTGCTTTTCGCTTCTGCTAAAACCTGGACTGGCTGAGCTTTATTGGGCGTAGGTTCAGCCGATATTGCCAGGGCTGCTTCAGCCTCTGTTGCTAACAATCCAGACGAGAGCTGCACCATGTATATCGCAATTTGGGCGAGGGTTCGTAGCTCAGCTAAATCTTCTAAATTGGGCTGAGGTGAATTCGGGTAATGCTCCTGTAAAGCACCCAGGATTTCGACTCGCTTGATAGAGTCAATGCCTAAATCGGCCTCCATATCCATCTCTAATTCCAGCATCTCAACGGGATACCCAGTCTTGTCGCTGACGATCGCCAGCAGAATGGGCTGGAGTTGAGATAGCTCAACAGCATCAGCGTCGGCAACTTCAGCTTTAATGGGTTGTCGAGTAGGTGACGGTTGAGATTCGGTAGTACCTGAGCTATTGCGATGGTTCAAATCACAGGGTTCAGCAACCCGTTCAGCAATCTTCGCAACGACGACAGCGGGAGCCGCTGGCTGCTGCATTCTTGGTGGAACGACAAGACGTTCTTCTAATGGCGGAGCGTGATATTCGTTCTGCACAATGGTTGCTGCTGCTGACGCAGGCACGTTTTCTTGGAGACTCAATCCATTGCCCAAAAGCACCTGATAATGCTGCTGCGCAAGATGGAAAAGATTGCTGGCATACTCAGTCTGGTGCTGCAAGGACTGCTCATGAACCCGTAGCGTATGAGTTTGATGATTGTGGAAATGTTCCATGCCGCGCTCTAAGCTTTGCAGCACGGCTACCTGAGCGTCGCTGTTTGAACCCGCAGGTGCTTTAGCATTCTCAGAGAAGAGCGTCCCTTTCTGCTGCATGAGCTGAAAAAAGATTTTGGCATACTCCATCTGATGGCTGAGATATTGAGAATGTACCTGTAGAGTTTCGCTCTGGTGCTGGTTTAATTGCCCAAGGCTATACTCCAAAGTCTGGAACAGTTGAGGGGCGTTCAAAGAAATGTCTGAAATGTCTGACATAAGCTGCGGTTCCACTTCAGGGATGGGCTGATTTGGGGCTAGAGCAGAAAGGTTGATAGAAGCTTCGAGATGTATAGGTTCAGGGGGTGAGCTAGGCATGGACAAAGATTCTGGGGTGGGCGATCGCAGGTCAGCTCCAGCAAGCGCTATCAATTCCTGCTCAATGGGCTGCTCAATGGGCTGCAAATCCACACGATGTCCATTGTTGAGGGCTGCTTCAAAGGCATTTTTGGCCTTCTCGCTGACGTAGTTATGGCCCCCCAACTTCACGGTTAACGCTTTGTTTTTCTCCGGTTGTGGCGCTATGACTGGCGCTAGAGCGTAAGTATCAATGTTGCCTAAGACCAAGCCTGCAACGCGCAATTGCAAAACTGCATCGCGCAATTGGCGATCGCTATCTTGCATCGCGCTGGCATTTAGCGCTACTGCAATGTGCGGGGAGTCGCCCAAAATTTCCTTAACTAAGTTAGTTAACGTTGCTTTAGGGCCAAATTCAATAAAGCAATAGCCTCCTTCGGCATAAATATTTTCAATTTCCTGCTTAAACTGCACCTGATTGAGCAAATGATCTTTCAGAATTTTCTGAATTGCAGCAGGATCTTCGGGATAGCGCTGCCCTGTCACATTGGTATAGACCGGAAGCTGAGGCGCATTAAAGGTGACTGATTCAATCGCTTTCGCAAAGGGCTTTTGGGCATGAGCCACCAATGGGGTATGGAATGCGGCGGCAACGGGCAGCAAAGTCGCCAACACACCTTGACTTTGGAACTTTTCCTGAATTTTAAGAATGGCTGAACGTGTGCCCGCTAAGACGACCTGTTGGGGCGCATTTACATTGGCGATCGCCACCTGCGGAAAATCTTGAGTCACAGCCTCGACATCGTGGGCTGCCAGTTTAACTGCCAGCATTGCGCCTGCATCTCCACTGGCATCTCCACTGGCATTTCCATGAGAAGTATCAGCGCCATTGGGCAAGCTATGGGGCAGATGAGAACCTGCCATTGCTTGCCCTCTGGCTTTGACTAGCGCAAAGTAATCTTCGTCGCTCAAAACCTGGGCAGCCCAAAGTGCTGTTAGCTCACCAAAACTATGACCTGCCGTAAAATCAGCCGTAAATCCTGCCTTTTCCAGAATTCTGAATAGCCCAACACTCAACGCGCCAATCGCAGGTTGAGCATAGTCTGTGCGACGCAGCGCCTCAGATTGTGCCGTTCGGGTTGCATCATCAAAGGCCGGAGCCGGAAATACAGCCTCAGAAACACTGGCTACACCGTCTTTTAAAAACAGTCCATCTACTGCACTGTAGGCCAGCCGTAATTCAGGAAAGTTCATTGCCAACGCTCGACCCATCTCAAGGTATTGAGAGCCTTGTCCAGAGAAAAGTGCGACGACCTTGCCTTTCAAATTCAAGCCGTTAGCACGGTAATAAATTCCCTTTGGATGATCCCATTCTGTCAACTGCGGCTGTTTCTCTAGCCAATTGATTGCAATATCGAGTTTGTGGCAAGTTTCTTCTAAAGAATCGGTAGTAAATCCCATACGAGCCGCTGCTTCAGGAATCTCTACAGACTTACAGGCTTCTATAAAAACTGGGTATAACAATTCCCCCTGCTCTGATTGGAACTGTTGAAGGATCTTCTGACACTCTGACAAAAGCCCACCAGGTGCGTCTGCCGTCAGAACAATAGACTCCGACACACGATGAATTCGATAGGGCAGTACGGACTGATTTAGACTGTTTTGACCCTCATCATATTCTTCTAGCAAGATATGAAAATTCGTGCCACCAAACCCAAAAGAACTGACCCCAGCTCTTCGAGGGGTTGCCTCTGCTGCACGAATCCAGGGTCTAGCTTTGGTATTGAGGTAAAAGGGTGAGTTCTCAATGTCTAGCTTTGGATTGGGCTTGACGACGTTAATTGTAGGGGGCAAAATTTTGTGATGTAGTGCCAAGGCGGCCTTAATTAAACTTGCTGCCCCTGCGGCTGCTTTGGTATGACCAATCTGAGATTTGACGCTGCCGAGGGCAATAGATTGCTTTTGAATATTGTGAGCGCTGAAAAACTGATTGAGTGCCTCAAATTCGGTTGAATCTCCCGCAACGGTTCCTGTCCCGTGGGCTTCAATAAGTCCTAAGCTTCCAGGCTCAAACCCTGCATCTTCATAGGCTCGTTCTAGTGCCTTAACCTGACCCTCTGCCCGTGGCGCGTAGATGCTTTTAAAACGACCGTCACTAGAAGTGCCGATGCCTTTGATGACGGCATAGATGCGATCGCCATCCTTTTCGGCATCTTCTAGGCGCTTTAGCACCATCATGCCTAGACCTTCCCCTAGCAAAATACCGTCTGAGTCGGCGTCAAAGGGTCTAGACTGCTGCGATCGTGAAAGTGCTGGCGTTTTACTAAAGCAAAGATAGGTCAGGATGCTGTTATCTGTATCAACACCGCCCGTGATCATTAGATTTGCGCGATACTCAGTTAGTTCGCTAATCGCCATTTTGAAAGCCGCCAGAGAACTTGCACAGGCCGCATCAAGGGTACAGTTTGTCCCTCCTAAATTCAGCCGATTTGCAATGCGTCCAGCGACCACATTTCCTAGCATTCCAGGAAATGCATTTTCATTCCACTCGACATAGGCGAGCTTAATTTTCTCGACAATAGCCTGCGTTTCTAGATCAGATAGCCCGCTATTTTTGAGAACTCTTTCCCAAATGGGATACTGCATTCTGGCACTGAGAGGAGCCGTAAGCTGCCGACCAACTGTTACGCCTAAGGTAATGCCCACCTGTTCTCGATCAAAATCACTCGATTCGCCGTACCCAGAATCTTCTAGAGCCTGCTTTGCCACAACCAAAGACAATAGCTGCGAAATATCCGTAACTTCTAATAAGTTGGGCGGTAGCCCAAACTCCATGGGGTTGAAATTAACATCTGAAACAAATCCACCCCTTTTACAGTAAGTCTTGTCCACAGCTCGGGGATCTGGGTCGAAATAATCATCTACCTTCCAACGAGAGGTAGGAACTTCTGTAATGCAGTCAACCTCATTGAGAATATTCTCCCAGTATTGCTGTAAGTTATTCGCCTGAGGGAAAATGGAGGCGATCCCAACAATAGCAATGGGCTTATGTCGTAGCTGTCGATTGAGTCTTTGCGTCTGAGCTTTTTCTGTTTGAGCCGGTTTTCTTGAGATCATTTTCTTAGCCCGTATCAGTTGAATAACCGTTTTTTCACAATCTAAAACTTGATATTGAAGCCGCTCGAGTGCGTCAAATAATCCTATCGGTGACATAGGGACATTCTCACTTCTATTCGTGAGTTGAAATCTATTAAGTCAGCTCTAGACGATGTGCAAACATAGCCTTGTTGAATAATTCCAAATTTGGCAAATAAGCCTAATAAAAAGGCTAAATAATTGAATATAAAATTGAGTAGTCTGATCTAAGAGGTCTAAGCTTAAAACAAAAGGTATTGCTAACGACAAAGAAAGACACTAATTGCCAAAAGAAAAGCTCTAGAGTGCAAAAACAGTCTTTTGTCGAATGAAAATCGGACTAAATGTAGCTAAATTGTTTACTAAAGATTACTAAATCAATAACATAGCCCACAGAACCAGTAAAATTCTGCTAACGACGTCAGTACCTTAAACCCCGTAATGATTGAGATAGACAAACCCAACCTTCACATTGTCAGTCGCTGAAAAGTGCACTCTCTGGTGTCTTCTTAATTCAGCTTTCTCAAGAAATCTTTTCTCAAAACTTGGTTATATTTCGCTTCTCTGATAATGCTTGAGTGCATTTAATAGCAGGAAGCCTTCTGTGGGAGGGGCGAGTTTTAGTTTGAATTTATAGGTTGGGTCAACACTGAATTAATCCTAGCACAGACTACCATAACAGAAAATGTATTGCAAGTCACAGTGCAAGCCTTATCGTTTATTGGCTTCTCTTTTAAGTAACTTATATTACATAATTTGTACTAAACCTCTTGCTTCGTCAGTATTGGATTGGTTTGATTGAGTTAGGGCGTATGGTCAATTGTCGTGTGCCGGATAGATGAATCCAAAATGCAGTCTTCAGATTTTTTTACTATAATCAGTGACTAAGTTCAACTCGTCGGGATAGCCATTAATGCTATAACTTTTCATAAGATTTGGACTTTGCTGATAGAAATCACCAGAAATCTAAGTTACATATACGAGAAGAGAAGCTTTTAGCGGTGGACTAGGTTTTTTGGCTAATTGCTATCTATTTTAGTGATTCCACCGTGGTTTTTCTATGAAAGCCAGTATTTTTTAGCCCAGAAGTATGGATATGACTTGGGGGTGATATGTCAGGGAAAAGGAGTAGTCGTAGTAAAGTACAGAAATTTTACTGCCCTTATTGTGAGGAACGCCTCTGGCGGCAAGGAGGAACTAAGCACTATATTTTTTATGCTGGCATCAGTGAGATCAATCGTTATTCCAAAAGTTCGCCGAGGCAGCGAGGAATTCTACCCGTTAAAAATGCTTGTATTGATTATAAGAAATGGCTTGAGAAGTTTTTCTGTCGAAGTCATGGAAAGGTTTGGCTTCTGGTGAGTAAGCGCGAGCTTAACAAGCTCACAACAAGGCTTGCGATTTTATCTGATTGGCAGTGCTCGACTGGAACTTTACCTAAGGATTAGCCAAGATCAAGAATTATGAGTTAAATAAGCCTGATTTTCGCTGAGTTTGTATGTGCTACGTTCAGCTACATCTCGAATTCTGCGAGAATTAGAATCTTATCAACGTGTAAACTTGTAAGGCTGATTCTTTGTTTGACGGCGATCCATTCCATGCAAAAGACCCACGCTCTAGCGCTTCTCGCTCCAGTTCCAGAAGAGCACTTGATCTCTGGATTAGAAACCATTGCTGCACAATTAGACGCCGAGGATCTGCCAGTAGAGCATATTGTCAAAGTTGCGTTTGGGAGTATGGCTTTTGAAGTGTTGGCAGAGGTCGAAAAACTACGCGGTGGTAGGCCAGTTGAGGTTTTAATTTATGCATCGCACTCCAAAGGAGAGCAGCCCCTCAATCCAGAGGTCACTTGGCGAGGGCTATACGTTGGGTATGTGGGATCGCGTCGAGGCCGTTACCCAGGAAAATCGATTTGTCGGCCTAAAACTACTGTAACGGATAGCTTAACTTGGGCTGTCTTTTGGGAGGTACAGGAGCTAGAGCGGCTCAAAACCCCAATTCCCATCGGTGTTTTGACGGGTAAGGGTAAAAAGACGAGCTATCAACCTCGATTTATCCCTGAAGGCCCTGTTTTGATTGAATACCCTCAAGACAAAGCCCACCCTCAGTACAAAGCCCTCGAGTAATTTTGATTAGGTCAGTTAAAGTTTGACGATGCAATTTACAGCACACCCTTAGAGCTAGGGATCTCATGCTGGCGACGCGAATCAATTTCAACCGCCATACGAACTGATCGCGCAAACGCCTTAAACGTCGCCTCAATAATATGGTGAGAATTGATGCCATCTAGCTGACGGATGTGCAGCGTCATCTGGCTATGGTTGACGATCGCCACAAAAAACTCTCGCACCAACTGCGTATCATAGGTGCCCACACGCTGGGTGGGGATCTGTAGGCCATAGCTTAGGTGTGGACGACCCGAAAAATCGAGCGCCACCTGTACCAACGATTCGTCTAGGGGTGCAACAAAGTGACCAAAGCGCCTAATGCCCTTGCGATCGCCTAATGCCTTTGCGATCGCCTGTCCTAGGGTAATGCCCACATCTTCGTTGGTGTGATGGTCATCAATATGGACATCGCCCGTCGCCTGTACCGACAAATCGAGCAGCCCATGGGCCGTAATTTGATCCAGCATGTGATCTAAAAACGGAACGCCCGTATGGTTATTGGCCTTCCCCGCACCGTCTAGGTTGAGCGACACCGAAACGTCTGTTTCATTGGTGGCACGACGGACCGAAGCAGTCCGACCGGACGTAAGGGAAAAAGCAATGGGGTTCTCTTGGGTTTGCATGGAGTTGAGCAGCGTAGGGACAATACTGGCTTTATTATCCTGCAAAAAAGGAGGCGATCGCCTTGGCCTTGCGCACGAACGCTCAGAATGTTGCTAAAGGTCTTTGAGATGTAGCCTTGGGTTATAGCTACGGTTTGCCGCTATTTTTTCATAACAATCGCGCTCGACAGTGCTGAGTTCCTTTGGCGGCACAATCTGAATTTTGAGGATCTGATCGCCATGACCGCCCTTAGAAAGTGGCCAACCTTTGCCGCGTAGCCGCAGCGACTGACCCGACTTAACCCCTGCGGGAATATTGACCTGCACCACTCCCGTGGGCGTGGGCACGTCTATTTTTGTGCCCAGCACGGCTTCATCCGGTGCAATGGGTAGCTCACACACAAGCTGATCGCCCTCAAACTTAAAGAAGGCATGGGGCTGTAGTTTTACATTTAAATAGAGATCGCCTCGATTTCGAGTCATCGGGTTAAGCTGCCCCTTGCCCCGTAGCCGGATGCGGCTCCCTGTCTTAGCCCCTGCCGGAATTCGCACGGTCAAGTTTTCTTGGGTACTGAGCAATAGACGTTTTTCGGTTCCCTTCAGGGCCTCGGCAAATGTGAGCGTAATTTCTGCTTCTGCATCAGCAGAAACATTGCCTTGGGGGAACCCGCCGCCAAACCCGCCAAAGTTTTCAAACCCAAAGCCGCCGCCAGGCGCACCCGTTGTCGTGCGGGAGGATCTGGAGCCGCCGCCGCCACTGCCGCCAAATCGCCCTAGCAACTCATTAATAAATTCATCAAAGTTACCGTACTGCCCAAAGTCTGTATCAAAGCCGCCCGTACCGCCCCCTGGAAACCCACCATCCATCTGCCGCCAGTATTGCCCAAACTGGTCGTATTTTTTGCGCTTATCGAGATCGGAGAGGACTTCGTAGGCTTCGTTGATTTCCTTAAACTTTGCTTCTGCAACCGCATCATTGGGGTGTAGGTCTGGGTGATACTGGCGTGCGAGCTTGCGAAATGCTTTTTTAATGTCAGACTCACTGGCAGACTTATCCACCCCAAGAATTTGGTAATAGTCTTTAAAATCTGTCGCTGGCATGAGTCGAGTCTCCCTTGAAAGAAGTCGTTAGAACGGCGGTAATGAAGTATATGCAGGTTCTAGCGCTTTATTTAAGATAGCCCATAGAGAAAGCTCTGCACTTCTCATCACAGAAGGTGCAGAGCTTTCTCTATGGGCTATCCATTAAAGATGGACTGAATTAGCCCAAGACTAGTTCAGCTCAACCTTAAAGGTCTTTTGCTTATCACCTTCTGCTTTGGGCAAAGTTAGCGTTAAGATGCCATCCTTATATTCAGCTTGGGTTTGGTCATTAACCACACGAGCCGGAAGCGGCACAATGCGCTGAAAACGACCGTAGCGGAACTCGGAGCGAGTGACGCCGTTTTCCTCAGATTCAGTCTGAGATTTGCGCTCTCCGCTGATAGAAACGGATTTTGCAGAAACCTGAATATCCAAGTCCTTTGCGTCAAGTCCTGGCAGCTCTAGCTTGAGGTGAATCGCTTCTGGCGCTTCCTTCAGTTCAGCAGCTGGCATAAAGGCAAGATTATCAAACCCTCTTTGCTGAGTGGGAGCAAGGCTATCAAACAGGCGATTGACTTCCTGATGTAAGCCTTCAATTTCTGACAGTGGTGCCCAACGAACGAGTGCCATAGGTTTACCTCCTGTTTTATTTTTGTAAAATTGCTTATCTGCGGCACGTTTTTACTCTATCAATATGCTCATGAGACTCGGTTCGGTTTTGCGTAAAAGGTTTGATGAAATAGCCGAACTTTGAGAAATCGATCCCTCGTTCGGCGAGTGCAGCATTCCAGACAAAGGAACGATTAAGCTCTCTGGGTTGAAACTATTGCGAATTTGAGATTTCGGCGAAGCTTTCTATCCGATCCTGCGATCGCCGCGATTGAAAAAGTCTTTCTATCCCTACATTTGCATTTTTCATTAGCCTTCTTGAGGCAAACATTAATGCTGCCTTAAGTTTGATGTCAGCTCAGCCTCAGACAGACAAGTCATTCTACTGGTTAATCGCCATTGATTCGACGTCAACATCAGCGACTCATCATCGGCGATCTGTTGTTTGATATTTATTTTGAGGACTCTGACATGAAATCTTTACTGCGCGGCGGCCTATCTGCTGTATTGCTCACAACGACACTTGGAGTAATGCCATCATTGACCTCTAATGTTCTGGCACAGACAGCAGCAGCACCCATGGTGTTTAATTTTACGGCACCGATTATCACCAACTCTGGGGTGCGTGGTAGCACTCACTATATTCGAATTGCGGTAATTGGGATGTCTCTAAAAGACTTGATGATAGCGGTTCCCAGCCAAATGCAAGGATATGATGGGATTCGAGTTACGGATCAATTTGGGAAGGTGATTTCAGCTAAGACAGACTTTAACAAAGAACGTGTTTCAATTGCGTTTGCTCAACCTGTAGCGCCTGGTGGATATTTAGAAGTTGCATTCACGGGCGCCCGCATGGCCACCCCAGGAGGACAAACGTTACTCTATGGAGTGACGGCTGAACGCCTTGGAATCAAAGGAGAAATTCCCATAGGGACTGCTAGAGTTGAAATTCCAAGCTATAACTAAAGTCTAGAATTCAATGGGTCATTCGTCATGCGAAGCGCAAGCGCGATGAAGCTCGTTCGCAGGGTGTCTTGGGAGAACTGCCATCACATTTTTTAGTGATACTGATTGTTCAGTGATGCACTATCCGATTCACCCTAGTGGTTTACAAACGAATACCGGAAGCTAGTTTAAAAACGGAGAGGGGGGGATTCGAACCCCCGTTGAGTTGCCCCAAAGTAGATTTCGAATCTACCGCATTCAACCGCTCTGCCACCTCTCCAAAGGCGTTTTTTAGATTAAGACATCTACACAAAGCCATGCACTATTGTACATCGTCTGGCGCTGACCGATTGGGCTGAAGCGAAAACATAAGCTGATCAAACTGCTGCTTGAGGTCTCGTATTTCGGCTTGGTGCTTTGTATGAAGCTGGTTAAAGTGCTGACGAAGTTTCTGAACCGCGTCTTCTGAAGTGGTGCGTTGCGTTTGAAGCTGGCGATTGATTTGCTCAAATTGAACTTTAGAATTTTGGTAATATTGCCAAATTCGACTAAATTGACGATCAATTTGGCCTAAATCAGCGCCTGTTTCGGTTGGCTCAATCGCTAGCTGTACACAGCGCTCGACGCGATTTACCTGTTCTTGAAGCTGCTGAATTTGATTTTGCTCTGTTTTAAGTTTTTGCTTAAGGTCTTGATTTTCTTGCTGGTAAGCCTGTAACTGTTGCTCTAGCTGGTTGAGCCGATCGGCGATCGCCCCACCTAATGTTTGTACAAGCCACCGATTCCAAGCGGCTCGCGGAGAAGAGGTGTTTTGTTTCACAACGTCTGTTTCACAACGCAAGGGTAGATTACGATAGGGCCTTGATGTAATGCCACATTTTACCCGACAGATTCCCAATTTTGGCTGAATCTTGCTTAATTTATGCAGTGTAATTAGTTTGGCACGGGGTCAATAAAATTAAAGCGCGGAGCAGTGCCACCTTCGATAAGATAGAGGTTGCCTACGCATTACTTAGTCGTTAGTAGCCTGTGCCCATGTCTGCATCAGCCCAGCCCGAAGCAATCCCTGCAAAAATTTCGCTGCCCAAAACCAGCGAATCAGAACCCCTCAAGCGTATTCGCCACACCACGTCTCATGTGATGGCAATGGCAGTGCAGAAGCTGTTCCCAGGGGTGCAGGTGACGATTGGACCTTGGATTGAGAATGGGTTTTACTACGACTTTGACAGCCCTCAACCGTTTTCCGAAGAAGACCTGAAGGCGATTAAAAAAGAAATGACGAAGATCATTAATCGTAAGCTTCCGGTGCGGCGCGAAGAAGTTTCTCGTGCGGATGCCCAGCAGCGGATTCAGGCGCTCAATGAACCCTACAAACTCGAAATTTTAGAAGGACTCCAGGAGCCAATCACCCTTTATCACCTCGGCGAAGACTGGTGGGATTTGTGTGCAGGCCCCCACGTCGATTCCACTGCTGAGCTGAACCCCAAGGCGATCGAGTTAGAGAGCGTGGCGGGTGCCTACTGGCGTGGGGATGAAACAAAAGCCCAGCTTCAGCGCATCTACGGCACCGCTTGGGAAACCCCAGAACAGCTTACTGAATATAAACGCCGCAAAGAAGAGGCGCTGCGCCGCGATCATCGCAAAATTGGCAAAGAGTTAGGGCTATTTATTTTTTCGGATCTGGTGGGGCCAGGGCTGCCGCTCTGGACACCCAAGGGAACCATTCTCCGCTCAATTCTGGAAGACTTTCTGAAGCAGGAGCAGGTGAAGCGGGGCTATCTGCCCGTTGTGACCCCTCACATTGCGCGGGTCGATTTATTCAAGACCTCTGGGCACTGGCAAAAGTACCACGAAGACATGTTTCCGCTGATGAGCGAGAACGAGGGCGATCGCCTCGCCGAACAAGGCTTTGTCATGAAGCCTATGAACTGCCCCTTCCATATCCAAATCTATCAAAGCGAACTGCGCTCCTACCGCGAACTCCCCCTTCGATTTGCAGAATTTGGCACCGTATATCGCTACGAGCAATCTGGTGAGCTGGGCGGACTGACTAGGGTACGAGGCTTTACTGTGGATGACTCCCACCTGTTTGTGACCCCAGAGCAATTAGACGACGAGTTTTTGAAGGTCGTGGATTTGATTTTGTCGGTCTTTGAGAAACTTCAGCTCAAAAACTTCCGCGCCCGACTCAGCTTCCGCGATCCGGCTTCAGATAAGTACATTGGCAGCGATGATGCCTGGGAAAAGGCTCAAACTGCGATCCGTCGTGCGGTAGAAACCCTGGGGATGGATCACTTTGAGGGCATTGGCGAAGCGGCGTTCTACGGCCCTAAGCTGGACTTTATTTTTCAAGATGTTCTAGAGCGAGAATGGCAGCTTGGCACCGTCCAAGTAGACTACAATCTGCCCGAGCGTTTTGGCCTAGAGTACGTCGCTGAAGACGGCAATCGCAAACGCCCTGTGATGATTCACCGTGCGCCGTTCGGCTCCCTAGAGCGGCTAATTGGGATCTTGATTGAGCAGTATGCAGGCAATTTCCCGTTCTGGCTGGCTCCGGTACAGATGCGGCTATTAACAGTTTCTGATGATCAAATTCCGTTTGCCCAGAAGGTGGCAGCCGACTTTTTAATGAAGGGGCTACGGGTTGAGGTAGATGCAGGAGGCGATCGCCTGGGCAAAAAAATCCGCAATGCCGAAAAAGCCAAAATTCCGGTTATGGCGGTGATTGGAGCCAAAGAAATGGAGTCGGATAGCCTGACCCTGCGTCTGCGCCTGCCTGACCCTAATGATTCTGGCGTTGTAGCCTCTCAAGAAATTGAAAGTTTATCCGTCGCCCAAGTTGCGGCAGCGCTCTTAAACGCAACTCAGGGCTATACAGACCTTTCGACGGCCTTTAGTGCTGTGTAGGTCAATGCCTCAAGTTTCTATTGCAGCATTGGTGAGCGCCGCTCAGGCAGGTCAACTCATCGCGTTCCCCACCGATACAGTGCCTGCCCTGGCAGCAGCGCCTGACGCAGCGGCGAAAATCTATGGAGCCAAACAGCGCCCTTTAGAAAAGCCGCTGATTTTGATGGCGGCATCGGCAGAAGACTTATGGCCTTTTGTGAGTGGGGATTCAAGATCTAGAGCGATTTGGGAAGCCGTTGCTGCCCAGCATTGGCCTGGTGCTGTGACGTTAGTGCTGCCTAAGGGCGATCGCGTTCCTTCCGTCGTCAATCCCGCTACCCCAGATACTATTGGCGTTCGGGTGCCCAACTGGTCGCTTGCCCTAGAGATTTTGAAGCAGACGGGACCACTCGCCACCACAAGCCTTAATCTTTCAGGTCAGCAGCCTTTAGAAAACCTGGATGAGATTGCTCAATCGTTTCCATCTGTATTGACCCCTGCCGCGCAATGGTGGGTACTGCCACCCCATGCAAACCGGATGCCTTCTACCGTTGCCGAGTGGAGGGGTGAGCGCTGGTCAATTTTACGTCAGGGCGCTGTGAAGCTAGAGCCATAAGAACTTAAACCCTAAGAAATTAAGAAAAAATGATTAAAAATGCCGAGTACCCTGAGGGGGCGAATGGGAAACTCTGTTGTGTAAAGGCTAAACAGTAGAAAATTTTGGCGCTCGGTGTTGTGGGCAATAAAAGCGCGGATTTCGGTTTTGCCTTGCTGCATAAAGGCTTGGCAGCCATCTTTAATTATGGTGTCAAAGAGTCTAGGCGTGCGGTCATTGGCACGGCATAAGTCTTGAACTAATAGTCGCGAAACAGTTTGAGTTGCAAACTCAGTGTAGGTTGGCTGCGTTGGATTGGTTGCAGCTAATGCAATGCTTAACCCAATAGCAGCGCTGTACCCTGCCCACTGCGTCATTTTGAGCGGGAAGCGAGACTCGTTAGAGACTAATGGTTTGGGAGGAGAGGGCTGTGTCATTTAACGATCCATTATCCTTCCATTGAAGCAATTCACGAATAACGTGACCATAATTCCCTCAATGTGGGTAGATACACCTTAACGGTTCATTAATTTCAGGTTCAAAGTCACAGCGCTCCTCATACACCATCCAAAAGTGATGTGATTTCAGTAGACGCTCAGGACTAGATCTAAAATAGACTGAGGTGCTATATTAAAAAAGCTTTGGCGAGCGTAGCCAAGTGGTTAAGGCAGTGGTTTGTGGTACCACCATCCCGCGGGTTCGAGTCCCGTCGTTCGCCCTTAAGGCTCTTAGCCTAAAACATAATCCCCTAGAACGTTCTAGGGGATTTTTTTAAATCTGAGAGCATGCTAATTTCAGTAAGATACTTCCCAATCGGTGAAAAGAGTGCGGTGAACTGAGCATCCAGAACTGCAAAATATTCTGGATCTATCTCTGACGGTACAGACGCACGGGTTTAGAGTTGAGCCTTAAGGGGTAAGAGCTTTAGCGACAAAACACTGAAGATAGAGCATAAAGAAAGTGAGGAAACTCAATCTATGAAATGCTTATCTCGTGCTTTAACCACCTCTGGCATCGTGCTCTTATCGTTGAGCGCAGTGAGTGCTTCCGCAGTGCCCTTCAAAATGGCTCAGTCGTCAGACATCAACGTAAAAGGGCCAACCGTTAACTGTAATAAAGTCAAGGCATCATCACCTGGGGTTGGTGTGTCAGTTCCTAACGTTAGCCGATTGATACCCAATGTTGGCAAACTCTTGCGCAAAGGCGTTGGCGTACCGGCTCCCGATACTGAAGCCCCCGACATTTCAGTGCCTAAGGTCAGTGCCTCTGCACCAGACCAAACCTGTGCAGATGTTCGCAATCAGGATAATGCAGCACCAGCGGGCACCACAAGCAATTCTGAACCTGTGAGAGGTCTTTGGTAAAAGCCTAGTTTTATCTTAAGCAGAGCGTGCGAGGCGCGTTTTTACATCATTGAGTAAAGTCATCCAAGGCACCAAGAATGCGCTTTGGATGGCTTGTTTTTATGTACTGTTATTGCCTGTCGCAATCAAGATAGCCGTAGATGAGACCGTTCTGCGGATGCATAAAACCCGCTGTAAGCAAAAATACCGATATAGTGGGCGTAGTGATGAACTGGCCTAACAACCACTCAATCTCTCAACCGAGTCGATGTTACTGCTCGGATTGAACGCAGCATTCTCCAGCATTTGTAGGTTCAGGCATGTCTCAAGTCAGCATTACCCAGTTTTCGCAGTTGGCGATCGCCCCCCAAATCCTCCAGGCCATCGAAGAAATTGGCTACGAGTCTCCGTCTCCCATCCAGGCAGAGAGCATTCCACCGCTTTTAGAAGGCCGCGATCTGCTCGGACAGGCGCAGACGGGTACCGGAAAAACCGCCGCCTTTGCGCTCCCTGTTCTCAGCCGACTGAACCTAGACCTCAATATGCCTCAGGTCTTAGTATTGACCCCCACGCGGGAGCTGGCGCTTCAGGTGGCTGAAGCTATGCAAACCTATGCCCGTCATCTAAAGGGGTTTCATATTGTGCCGCTGTACGGCGGACAAAGTATGGATACCCAGCTGCGTCAACTGCGACGCGGGGTACATGTGGTGGTTGGAACCCCAGGCCGGATTTTAGATCACCTGCGTCGTAAAACCCTGAAGCTGAGCGCACTCTCAACAGTGGTCTTAGACGAAGCCGATGAAATGCTGCGTATGGGCTTTATTGATGATGTGGATGAAATTCTACAGCATACTCCTGAAGAAAAGCAGGTGGCTTTATTTTCTGCCACCATGCCAGAGGCCATTAAGCGCATTGCTCAGCGCCATCTTAGACAGCCCGTTGAGATTAAAATTCAGTCCAAAACCGCTACGGTTTCGACCATTAGTCAGCGCTACTGGCAGGTCACGGATGTCAACAAGCTTGATGCCCTGACCCGAATGCTAGAGATTGAGGACTTTGACGCAATGCTGGTGTTTGTGCGCACCAAAATCGCCACGGATGAGCTTTCTGAAAAGCTAGAGGCCAGGGGCTACTCCTGCGCGGCGCTGAGTGGTGACGTCAAGCAGTCTGTGCGAGAAAAAATTGTAGAGCGACTTAAAGGCGGCTCTTTAGATATTGTGGTGGCGACAGACGTGGCAGCACGGGGGCTAGACGTAGAGCGCATCAGCCATGTGGTGAACTACGACATCCCCTACGATACCGAAACCTACATTCACCGGATTGGGCGTACTGGACGAGCGGGACGCAAGGGCAACGCCATTTTGTTCATCTCGCCCCGCGAGCGGCGGATGCTGCGAACCATCGAGCGCGCCACGCGTCAGTCTATTGAGCCGATGCAGCTCCCCAGTTCTGAAGATATTTCGGATCGGCGCATTACCCAGTTCAAAAAAGTTATTGCCGATACGATGGAGTCTGAAGATCTCTTCTTTTTTGAGGAGTTAATTACGCGCTATCAAGAAGAACAGGATCTAAGCCTCAGCGAAATTGCAGCAGCTTTAGCTTTTTTAGTGCAAAAAGAGCGTCCCCTTTCTCCCAAGGCGTTGGCGATCGCCGACCAGTCTAAAGGCAACAAAGATAAAGATCGCTATGATCGCAACGATCGTCCAGAGCGCCCAGAGCGACAGGGCGAAGGCCGCTCCAAGCGACGCAGTGAAGAGGATGTGCCGGACTTGCCCATGGAGCGCTTTCGCATTGAAGTGGGTCGTGAGCATGGGGTACAGCCCAAGCATATTGTGGGGGCGATCGCCAATGAGGCTGGCCTAGACAGTCGCTATATCCATCAAATTCAGATCTTTGATGACTTCAGCGTTGTGACGCTGCCCGACGGCATGCCCAAGGATGTCTTTAAGCATCTCAAACAGGTCTGGGTTTGCAACCAGCAGCTTCAGATTAGCCCGTTCTCTGAGTCAGATAAAGGCAGTAAGTACAAAGAAAAGAAGGCGGATAAAGCCGATAAACCTGCCAAAGAAGGGCATGGCAAAGAAGGTAAATACACCAAAAAAAGAACCAGCAGCATCCCCTCTTAATCCGGTTTCTAGCAAAAAGTTAAACCGCCGTAGATACTATGTTGTCTCTCAAAGCTTGACAGACAACATAGTTCTACAGCGATTAGAAATTAGACGTTAAGGCTAGCAGGCTGAAGCTGCTCTACCCAATCCTGAAGCCCATAGGTATTCAGCCGATAGCTGAGGGGATGGGCAATGAGACGAGCCGTGCTTTCATACAGCACCTCTAGCTCCACCAAGCCATTTTCTTTGAGGGTTCGCCCCGTAGATACCAAATCTACGATCGCCTCGGACATGCCCGTAATCGGACCTAGCTCCACCGAGCCATACAGCGGAATAATTTCGACGGGGATATCGAGCTGGTCAAAATACTCCCGCGCGCAGTTTACAAACTTAGAGGCCACCCGACAATAGGGCGGAAATTCTGCGGCGGAGCGATAGGGGCTAGAATCGCGCACTGCCACCGACATCCGGCAAAATCCAAAGCCTAGGTTTCTCAGGTGGGCGACCTTGGGCTGTTTCTCCTTCAGCACGTCATAGCCCGCCACGCCAAGGTGAGCCTGACCGTACTCTACATAAACCGGCACATCATGGGTCCTTACCAGCAGCGCCTGAGCGCGTCCCGTGGGGTCTGGGATCTGGAGCTGGCGATTGCTAGAGTCTAAAAATGCGCTAAAGTCCAACCCTACAGATTGAAACAGGCGAATACTGTCTTTGAGTAATGCGCCCTTGGGCAAAGCAACCGTTAACATGAAGCGCGGCCTTAGGTCGAAGGTTCTACGGTCTCAATTGTGACAGAACCCGTTGCACTCACCCAAGCAATTTGCTGAATCTGCCGATGTTGGGCATAAAGACGGGTTTGATCCGGCGATCTCCCTTCCACTTCCACTTCCACCCGAACGGCCTGAACAGAGCCTTCTTGGTTTCTCAACTGCTGGGCATATCGAAACGCCGCCGCCACTAAATCAGAAGATTCAGGCACCACCAGCCAATGACTTGCCGCAGTGCGCTGAGGCAATGTGCCCATTAAAACATGCTGCAAATCTTCCATATTGAGCGAAAACCCAATTCCAGGAATCATCTGCCCTTGGGGATGATACAGGCTCAAAAGCTGATCGTAGCGACCTCCTTGGCCTAACACTCGTTGACCGCTAAGGCTGTCGCTGACCACCTCAAAAACCAGTCCTGTGTAGTAATCAAAGCTTTGAATCAGGCTCAGGTCTAGGGTAACGGAGGGATGGCCTTCTAAAAGCTCCACCACGGATTTAAGCCGCTGCACTGCCGCAAGCTGGGTGGCATCTAAAGACCATTGACTGACCTGTTGCAGCACTGAAATAGGCTCACCGCGCAAGTCCATCAGCTTTAGGGCGCGGTTTCGCAGGGTAGGTTCTAGCGGCAACTGCTCAAGTTCTACGTAGTTGAGTTGAGCAGTTGCCTCCCTCACCTTCCCTCGCAGCGGCTTCGGGAAATCCCATAGGAGCGATCGCGTTAGACCCGCATCCCCCAAGACTAAATGCCACTGCTCCAGCCCTAGGCTAGACAGCGCATCTGCCAACAGCAGCAGCACCTCCGCATCCGCAGAAACGCCCCCAGCCCCCAGTAGCTCTACTCCAGTTTGATAAAACTCATGCTGCCCATAGGTTTGCCCTGTCGGCTGCCGCCGAAAAATGTTGGCTGCATAAAAGAGCCGTTGAGGGTATGTTTCCACCATTCGCGTCGCAGCAGCACGAGCGATCGAGGCCGTTAATTCGGGACGTAACCCTAAAATACCCTCGTCGGCATCCCACACCTGGATCACGGTTTCTGGTCGCACAGCCTCACCTGCCACCAGCGTGTCTAGGCGCTCTAGCGTGGGCGTAATAATACGGTGATAGCTCCAGCCGTTAAACACGTCCTGAAGTCGATGCTCAATCCATTGCTTTTGTGCCACATCTACGGGCAGCAAATCCCGAGCGCCAGTGGGAGGTTGATAAATCATGTGTAGCTTTACTGGTTGCTTTTATGGGTTGCTTTTATGGGTTGCTGCTATGGGCTGGCTGCTGCTATTTCTTTTTCCCAAACAAACCAAAGAACCCTGAGGGCTTGTCAGTTTTACCCCCAGGTTGAGCGGCAGCGGCTTTAACGCCCGATTGAGTAGGGTTAGCCGCCAAAGCCTCTTGCTTTTTTAGCTCATTCATTTCTTGCAGTAGCTCAGCATTTCGCGGTTCAAGGGTTTGTGCCTTGAATAAATAGCCCTTCGCCATCTTAGGCTGTTTCAGCTTCAGATAGATGACACCTAGCAACAGATTACAGCGAAAGTTCTGAGGATCTAGCTTTTGTGCAGACCTTAATTCTTGAATTGCAGGCTGGTAAAGCTTTTTTTCAATATATTCTTCTGCACGTCGAACATACTGCCGCAGAAATTCGTCCGAAGGGGGAACTGTCTTCTGATCAATGGGTTTTTTCGCAGGGGTTGTAACCGACACCTCGGGGCTACTGGGCTGCGTTGCAACCGCAGGGGCAGGCTCAAAAAAGGATGGCTGGCTATTACGGGACGTTTGCATTAGCTCTCGGCGCAGCAAAAACATGAGGTTTAGCTCACTGAGCTGCTCAATCACATTCACCACCCGATTGAGCTGACCATACTGATTCTCTGCCAGACTCTGAACCGTCGAAAGGTAAAGGGCTTGATACTGGTCCGAAGTTAGCAAATCTTTCGCCGTCTGATGGTGAAGTCTTGAAGAATCAAACTCTAAATTGGCGCGTTGCCCCACCAGCTTCAGCAACATATCGTAATCTGTACGCTCTTTATCTTGAGAGAGAAACTGATAAGCCGGATTTACAAGCTTAGAAAGCACCTGGCTCGCCTGTCCTTTATCCATAGAGGGCGCGCAGCTATCAGGGTGAAGGATACGCGCAAGCTTCACATAGCGCTTCCGGATATCTGACACTGCTGCATCGACGGGTAAACCCAGCGCTGCGTAGTGGTCTGTATATCCGAATTCGGCTAATCCCTGTTTGATTTGCAAAGACATCTCGCTTATTCCAAGGTCAGAAGACAAGGGGGTTAATGGGGTGGGTTAATTGAGTAGGTTAAATCAAGCTTTCAAAAGCGGCATTCATTATAGAACAGTTATGTCTAAGGTAACGGCATCACGAGGGGCTTAACTTTGAGGAGTTCAGTGCTTAACGATTCATGTAGATAACCATTGGTTGCGAGAATGCGTCCTGAACTTAAGTCAACGGGCGCTTGATCGTAGGCACTGACTTGTCCCCCTGCCTCTTGTACTAACACAATTCCAGCCGCAATATCCCAAGGCGAAAGACCTCTTTCCCAATATCCATCCAAACGCCCACAGGCAACATAGGCGAGATCTAAGGATGCTGCACCACCACGCCTAACCCCCTGCGTGAGGTGGGTGAAGTGACAGAATTCTGCATAATTGTTGTCTACTGTCTCTCGTCGATCATAGGCAAATCCGGTTACAAGTAGGCTTTGTGAGAGCGTTGAAGTTTGCGAAACGTTTATAGATTGACGATTTCGCGTTGCGCCCAATCCGCTGGCAGCTCGAAACAGCTCTTGGTGGAAGGGGTCAAAAATCACCCCAACTTGCGGCACACCATCAATTAGTAAGGCGATAGAGGTTGCCGACAAGGGGTACTGGTGGGCGTAGTTTGTTGTGCCGTCTAGGGGGTCAATCGCCCACAAAAACCGACTTGTATCGCTGCCCTGATACCCAGATTCCTCTGCCAAGATTTGATGGCCAGGGAAGTGGCGCTTCAAAATCGTGATAACGGCGGCTTCTGCAGCAGCATCGGCTTCAGTTACCAAATCTCCAGGTCGCCCTTTTTCTTGAACTGACTTTAGGTTGCCCCAAAAGGATTGTAAAATCGCACCTGCGCTCAGAGCGGCTTCGGTCGCAACGTCCAAAAAAACTTCAAGGTCAAGGGTTGAGGGTGATGGTAAGGTTTCATTCTTCATCTAGGGGTAGCCCACGGCGTACTTTTCCTTTACCAAAATAACGCCCAAATTGCAGTTCGTAGACCTCATCTTCGTCTTGGGTTTCAACCATTAAGGATGCGCGTGGGTAGCTGACGCACAGAAGGGCATAGCCCTGACGCTGAAGGTGGGGAGATAGCCCCATGGCTTCGGGCTGGTGGAGGTCGCCGCTTAATACGCGTACAGCACAGGCGGTACAGGCTCCGTTGCGGCAGGAAAAGGGCAGTTTTACCCCTTGTTCTTCGGCGGTTTCAAGGATGTAGCGATCGCCCGGAACCTCGACGGTATGCTCTGTATTGGTGCGGCGATCTCGGATCCGTACGGTGTAGGTGGGCACCATAAAAAATCTTTTAAGGGAACTTGTTTGTATGAGGCTTAGATTCTGTTAACATATCTTACTTATGTGAACCAATTCCACAAGGGAATTCACATCCACCTGGAGAGGTGGCCGAGCGGTTGAAGGCGCAGCACTGGAAATGCTGTTTAGGGCAACTTAACGAGGGTTCGAATCCCTCCCTCTCCGTTGTATTGGTCTCAATGCACTAGGTTCTAAAATCAAAACCGCAGTGGGCTAGCCCACTGCGGTTTTTTGTAATGGAAATGAAGAGGTTTCTGTGAAGGTTTTGCCCCCGCTACCCCCTGCGATCGCCCTCGCTCCGCTTTTGCACCAATGGCTGCTGGAGGATTTGGGCCGGGGCGATCGCACCACGGACGCAATTTTGTCGGATGCTAATACTGCTGGGGTGGCAGAACTACGGCTCAAGCAGGATGGCGTTGTGGCAGGGCTACCGCTGCTAGAGCGCGTGTTCCAGACGTTAGATGCTCAGGCCGTGGTTAAACTTTTGGTTCAAGAGGGTGAGCTTGTGACAACAGGCACTACCATTGCGACCATAGAAGGGTCTTTGGCGGCGCTGCTGATGGGCGAACGGGTTGCGCTCAATTTGGTGATGCGCCTCGGCGGCATTGCCACCCTAACGCGTCGCTACGTGGAGCAGATTACCGATTTGCCGACCCAGCTTGTCGATACGCGCAAAACCACGCCAGGGCTGAGGGCTTTAGAAAAATACGCGACGGCGGTGGGCGGTGCCCAAAATCATCGGTTTGGTCTCGATGATGCCGTGATGATTAAAGATAACCACATTGTTGCCGCTGGGGGCATTGCGATCGCCATCCAGCGAGTGCGCCAAGTATCCCCGTTTGTGCTGGCGATTGAGGTAGAAACTGAAAACTTAGATCAGGTTACAGAAGCCGTTGCCCACGGTGCTGACATTATTATGCTGGATAATATGTCGGTTGAAGACATGAAGGCATCCGTTGCATGGATTCGAGCCAAAAATGCGCGCATTAAGATTGAGGCGTCGGGGAATGTAACGTTAAGTAACTTACGGCAGGTTGCCGAAACGGGGGTTGATTTCATTTCCACTAGTGCTCCCATTACTCAGTCCGCTTGGCTAGATCTGAGTTTAAGCATTATGTAGGGAGATCGTAATTGTCAGGGCGCGGTGTAGGTGTTGGTATGGCAAAGAATTTTTCGATTGTAGGTGAAGGACATAACGCATTTCTCAAAGATCTGATTCCCTGAAAACAGTGGTTTGATATGGCGATCGCACCTTACTACAATGAAGGCATAGCGCCGAGGTTCAATTAAGTTTATGAGTCTGCAACTATCTATCCCTGACTCCGTTCTCTCAGGCGTACGCCTGCCTGAAGGTCAACTTGAGCAATCTCTTCTCAAAGAACTGGCGATCGCCCTTTACAGCCAAGATTTATTGTCTTTTGGCAAGGCACGAGAACTTGCTCAGCTGGATAAATACGCTTTTGGCCGTTTACTGGGCGAACGTGGGATCTCTCGGCACTATGGACAACCAGAAATAGAGGACGATCTCAGTTATGCCCATAGTGTGTAACACATCCCCAATCCTCAATCTGGCTATTATTGAGCATCTAGACTTAATCAAACAGCAGTTCGCCCAGATAATCATCCCTCTCGGCGTCTTGGCAGAACTCAAGGTGAATGAAGATCGTCCTGGCTCCCTCGCTATTCGCAATGCGATCGCTGAAGGGTGGATTCAGATTCAGCCTCTTACCCAATCTCAAACTGTTGTCCAGCTTTTGCGACAGACGCTAGACCAGGGGGAATCCGAGGCGATCGCATTGGCTTTAGAACAACAGGCAGACTATATTTTGCTCGATGAACGAGATGGACGAAAGGTTGCTAAATCTTTAGGGCTAAACGTTACCGGTGTATTAGGTGTTTTGCTAAAAGCCAAACAATCTGGAACCATATCTGAATTAAAACCTTTACTGGAAGACCTCATTCAGATTGCTGGCTTTAGGATTTCTCCAGTCCTTTTTGCCCAACTCTTAGCAATGGATGTTCAAAAATAGGTTTCTATAATCGTCATTAGATTTCAACTGGCGAATGACCATATCCATCAACTTTCTCTCTCTCCCGCTTGCCGAAAAGCTCTCAAAGCAGCACTTGAGCCTTGCACAAAACTTATCGGTTTCCCCTTAAATCGTGAAGGAATATTCACAAATCAAGGGATACATCTAGCCTACAGTGACTTAGGTCTAGCCATCTAGGCGCATTTTAGGGCGTTTCTTTGCGTCGTTTCGCAAGGGACAGCATCGTTCGCGGTAAACTGGCAGTGCATCTCACCCTGAAGCTGCTTCAGGGATTGAGCTTACTTTTTCTATCCTTTGTCAGGTCTATTTCCTATGTCTGACCTTCCCTTTACGCTAGATCAGCTCAGAATTCTAAAGGCGATCGCAGCGGAAGGAAGTTTCAAGCGCGCCGCAGATAG
>JANNDV010000255.1:0-6253 GCA_031387975.1 Acaryochloridaceae cyanobacterium OTE_75_metabat_521
ATGCCCCAAGCGAGCCGTGGCCAAAGACAGACGTTTGGCATAGCCCTCACGGGACAGGAGCAAAATTTCAGAGGGTTCTGAAACAGCCGCTAACCCAACTAAGACCTCTTGGCGCATTAGTCGTAATACCTGATTACCCAAAGCCGGACGACCCATTTCTGGCACTTCCAAAAGCGGGAACCGCGCAAGACGACCTGTAGATGTGGCGATCGCCACTTCCATATCTGCCGTTGCGGGCACCACAAACTGAAGTTGGTCATCGTCTTTGAGCTTGAGCGCGCTCAGTCCACGGGCACTTAGGTCTGTAAAATCTGTGGTTGCCAACCACTTAAACCGCCCCTGCCGCGTGAGGAAGAGAAATCGTTCTGCCGTTGCATAGTCAGAGGGCAGAAATTGAGCAATCACCGCTTCGGACTGAGCAGATTCGCTCAACAGCGTGACTAGAGGTGTGCCGCGATCGCGCCCTGATGAGCCAGGAATGTCAGAAAGGTTAACGGTATGGGCTTTACCACTGGTGGTAAACGCTAAAAGCTGTTCCGAAAGCAGCGCAGTCCCTGTATAAATGGGTAAATCTTGAGAAGATTCCTGAAGTTTAGCTGACGGTTCTAGGCTATTTGTACGGGTACGGCCCGTGGTTTTCACCCAGCGAATATATCCCTTCTGAGACAGCTCAATCTGAACAGGCTCATCTTCAGCAGGCGGGCTGAGGGGCACTAACTTTTCTGGCACGGCAGTTTCAATGCGAGTGCGGCGGGGGTCGCCGTACTTTCGCTTTAGGGTACGCAGATCCTGCTTCAGTATTTTGAGGCGTTCTTTGCGATCACTCAGACGCTGGTTTAACTGCTGAATTTGCTGAGTTAACTCCTCAAATTCACCCCGTAAATTTTGCTGCTCTAGCCCCGTCAGACGGCGCATCGGCATGCCCAAAATTGCGTCAGATTGGCGATCGTCTAGCCCAAATCGCTCTTGCAATCCCTGCTTTGCTGAGGTGCCATCGGGGGCGTTACGCAAAATATCAATCAGCGCATCTAGGTTTTCGAGGGCGCGCCGTAGCCCTTCTACAATCTCAATCCGGCTTTGGGCTTGGCTGAGATCGTGCTGATATCGCCGAATCAGCGTATCTTCACGAAACTGCAAAAACTCTTCCAATAGCTCCTTCAGCGGCAACTGCCTCGGCTGACCGTTGACGATCGCCAGGGTAATTACGCCAAAATTACTTTGGAGCGCCGTCTGGCGGTAAAGTTGCTCTAGCACCTGTTCGGGGGATGCATCTCGCTTTAGCTCGATGACAATGCGCATGCCGTCGCGATCACTTTCATCCCGCAGATCCGCAATCCCGTGAAGTTTCTCTGCGTTCACCAGCGCCGCAGTTTTTTCAATCAGTGCTGCCTTGTTTACCTGAAAGGGCAGCTCCGTCACAATGATGGCAGTGCGTCGATGCTTACCCTTCCCAGGCTGAGACTCTTCAAACTGGGTAATGCCCCGCACCGTGATGCTGCCCCGCCCTGTGGCATAGGCTTCAGTGATGCCTTCTGTACCAATGATTTCACCCCCCGTTGGGAAGTCTGGGCCAGGGATGTAGGTCTGGAGTTCCTGAGCCGTTAGCGTGGGCTTATCAATGAGGGCAATCAGCGCATCCACCACCTCCCCTAAATTGTGGGGCGGGATGTTGGTTGCCATGCCCACGGCAATCCCAGAGCATCCGTTGAGCAGCAAAATCGGGAGCTGGGCCGGCAGTACCGTGGGTTCTTGCTGAGAGTTGTCAAAGTTGCCAATAAAGTCAACGGTTGACTCCCCAATTTCTTCTAGAAGCGTCTGGTTGGCGACCCCTGCAAGGCGGGTTTCGGTGTAGCGCATCGCGGCAGGGGGGTCGTTATCGACCGAGCCAAAATTGCCGTGCCCATCTAAGAGCGGATAGCGCGTCGAGAAAGACTGCACCAGCCGCACCAGCGCGTCATAGACCGACTGGTCACCGTGGGGGTGGTATTTCCCTAGCACATCCCCCACCACACGGGCGCATTTCCGGTAGGGACGGTCAGGGGTTAAACCCAGTTCGTGCATGGCGTAAATAATGCGGCGATGGACGGGCTTAAGACCATCCCGTACGTCTGGCAATGCCCTACCCACAATCACGCTCATGGCGTACTCTAGGTACGATTGCTCCATCTCGGTATGTAGCGCGGTGTCAACGACCTTACCGGAAGCCAGAAGATTAAGCTGTTTTGCCATAGAAAAAATGCCTGACGCGCCAAGGAGGAATGAAGTCGGTAGGGCTGTACCCTTCAGCAGAGACGGGTTTACCGCAGTTCTGCTGAATTATAAGGTGCATTTGCCAATCTTAGATCACTCACCGATAACCGCTCTACTGCCATCAGAGTGTTACTGCTGGCATATTTATGTATCGCTCTGTGTATTAGTACCGACATCCAGAAATGGATCAGCCATAATAATTTCATGGGCTAAGGCAGTCCTGGGACAGGCGTTTTTGAGAATTTAAGGGAAGCTCTAGAGCAATGAAATTAGTCGCCTTTTTGATGATTTCGTTAGCGGTTATAGGTGCAGCACTGATCTCTGTGCAAAATGCGGCATCGATTTCGGTTCAGTTTTTGGGTTGGCAGTCAATTGAGTTGCCCGTTGGGTTAGTGCTCAGCGCAAGTTTTGCAGTGGGTCTACTGTTGTCAGTGGTTCTGCCGCTGATCTGGCGATTCGGGTCTGTGTACGACGACTTTGATGAAGCAGCCTTTGCAGATTCTGCCGTCCGTGATCAGGATTTTGGTCAAGACTGGGATTAGTTAACGTCTGCGCTTAAGGGACAGGTTGCCCTAGGGCTTTAATGTCTAGGGCGTAGCCTGCGCTCACAAGGTAGACCTGATCGGCGCATGCGCCAATGCGACGGGCAAGGGTGCCCAGGCGATCGCGGAACAGTCGCCCCGCTGGGTAAGCAGGCACTACACCCCAGCCCACTTCTTCTGAGACTAAAATAATTTGCTGGACGCTATTTTGAAGGGTTTCTAATAGCGCTGCTTCTGTTTGCTGCCACTCTTCGGCGCTCTGCTCTAGCTGGTTAGCAAGCCAAGTGCCTAAAGAATCAATCAGAATGCAGTGGTGAGAGGGTGTTTCAGAGATTGCCTCTGATAGCGCATTAGGGACTTCTTGGAGTTGCCAGTGAGCGGGACGGCGATCGCAGTGCATTTGAATCCGCGCCTGCCACTCAATGTCGTCTGGGTTATTAATAGACGTGGCAATATATAAAACAGGCTGCTGAGATTGAGCCGCTAACGCTTCTGCCCAAGCGCTTTTGCCAGAACGAGAAGGCCCCGTCACTAAAATTAGACGGCCTAGGGTTTGCGATGATGCGAAGAAATCAGGCAAACTTCTGCCCTAACAAAATAGGGTTATGTACCGTGATTTTTTTCTTATTGATTGAAATCATGCCCTGATCGCGCAGTTCGCCCAGCAAACGAGTCACGGTTACGCGGGTGGAGCCGATTGCTTCTGCGATCGCCTGATGAGACAGCTTCAAATCAATCGTAATGCCGTTGCCGCTTTGCGCCCCAAAATCGCGGCATAAAATCAAAATAAAGCTAACCAAACGAGAACCCATATCGCGGTGCGCCAACGTCTCAATCATCATCTCTGTTTGCAGAATGCGAGACGATAACCCTCGCAGCAGCACCATCGGCAAATCAGAATCTTCCTTCATTGCCTTTTCGACCTGCTCGATCGGCACAGAAAGTAGTTCTACAGGGGTAAAAGCCACCGCATGGTAAAAGCGATCTGAGCGATTTTTGGTAAGCAGCGACAGCACTCCAAACACACTGTTCTCTCGCAGCAGCGCCACCGTAATTTCTTCACCTGCCTCATAAACACGGGATAGCTTGACCGCACCCTTGATTAAAAAATAAACCCGCTCTGCCGGATCTCCAGGAAAAAAGATGGTTTTTCCGCGCTCAAAGGTCTCAACCATCGGCGGAAAAACCCCAGCGTTCATCTGACGAAACACTGCTTCTAAAGGGCTATCCTGCGTCATCACCATAGCTTTGACCTGATCGCGGTGTAAATAATAAGAACAAGCCTCACCCATTCATGATGAACTGACCTAAGCCTCGCCCATTCTCTCAAAGAATTGGGATAAAGCTATCTTGGTCAGCACTTGAATAGTAAGTACTCTAACCCACTTAATCGAACTCAAGATGTACCGTTTGTATTAAAAAATACATTTCATAAATATATTGAACCCGTCTGTACAGATAGAGGGTGAGTCTAAGCGGGTTTATCGGTTCAGGCTGTACCCTCGGGCTAGCTGAAACTAGGCTCAAGAAGACCCCATTAGCTGTAAGAATAAGAAGGCAATGATTGAACCGTAAATCAAGACTCTTAACCAAGCCCATGCTCGACCTACACGGAAAAAATGCCCTTGTCACGGGGATTGCCAACAGCCGCTCTATTGCTTGGGGCATTGCCCAGCAGCTCCATGCCGCTGGCGCAAACTTAGGCATTACGTACCTGCCCGATGAACGGGGACGAATGGAAGACAAGGTAAAGTCTTTGGTAGAGCCGCTGAACCCCAGCTTATTTTTGCCGTGTAATGTGCAAGATGCGTCTCAGGTTGAAGCGACTTTTTCAGCCATTAAAGAGCAGTGGGGCAAGCTCGATATTTTGATTCACTGCCTAGCCTTTGCCAACAAAGAAGACCTGAGTGGCGACTTTAGCAATACCAAAGTTGAAAACTTTAACCTAGCCCTCGACATTAGCGCCCACTCGCTCATTAGCTTTAGCGGCGCTGCTAAGCCGCTCATGACCGAAGGCGGCAGCATTGTCACCCTCACCTATCTGGGTGGCGCACGGGTCATTCCCAACTACAACGTCATGGGTGTTGCCAAAGCTGCCCTAGAAATGAATGTCCGCTACCTTGCGGCGGAGCTTGGCCCCCAGAATGTGCGGGTAAACGCTATTTCTGCGGGTCCCATTCGCACCCTGGCATCTTCGGCAGTGGGCGGAATCTTAGACATGATTCACCACGTCGAAGAAATTGCGCCTCTACGTCGTACCGTGACGCAAACTGAAGTCGGCAATGCTGCGGCGTTTTTGTGCAGCGACCTCGCCAGCGGCATTACGGGTCAAGTTCTTTACGTTGACTCCGGCTATTCCATTATGGGGATGTAGGCTGAAATATTCCGCTCTTTTATGCCCCTCTTACGCTAAACGATGCCCCATGAAAGGATTTCTTAAACGCTTTACGTTTTTAGCGCATCCTTTGGATCGTCTTGTGGTTAGCCTGATTGTTTTGCTGTGGTTAGTGTTGGGGCTGCTGCTGATTTGGGGCGATCGCACCCAGCCTCAAGTCCGCAACTTTAGCTGGGCACAGGAGTCTGTGGGCGCAGAGGATACCGCCTTTACCCTGACCTTTAATCGCGCGATGAATTGGGAGAGCGTAGCCAAACAGATTCAGATTTCGCCAGATTTACCTGGCAAAACGAGCTGGTCAGGACGACGCTTGGCCTATACGCTAACTCAGCCCATTGCCTATGGCAAGTCGTTTCAGCTCAATCTAGAAGGCGCAGCAGCAGCATCCGGCAGTCCCGCAATGCCCTTTAGTACCCAGTTTAAAAGCCGAGATTTGGCCTTTGCCTACCTAGGCATCAATGGGGATGAGGCTGGACGGATCATTCTCTACAATCTCACCCAGAATCAAAAAAAAGTTTTAACGCCTGCCAATCTGTTGGTGCAGCATTTTAAGGCTTACCCCAAAGGCGATCGCCTCCTATTCACAGCATCAGATCGCAGCGCAGCAAACCCCAGCGAACTGAATGCAAAGCTCTATAAAACCACCACTGGACTGGCAGATACAAAGCTTGGACAAGTGGATTTGGTGTTAGATAACCAGGACTACCAGATTTTGAAGTTTGACCTGTCTGCCAATGGCGATCGCATTGTCGTGCAGCGTTCCGCACGTCAAAACGCCAGCGAGACTGGGCTGTGGCAAATTCGCGGCACTGATAAACCAGAGCAGATCCAACTTGCCAATGCAGGCGACTTTTTAATTGCGCCAGACAGCGAAACGTTAGTGGCAGCGCAGGGTAAAGGCTTAGCCCTAGTGCCCCTCGAAAAACAGTCACAGGCGACCACCGATAAGCCCCTCGACTTTTTGCCACAGTTTGGCATGGTGCTGAACTTTGCCAGAGATGGCTCTGCCGCCACTATGGTGAAATTCAATACAGACTACACCCGCTCCCTCTTTCTCGTCAGCAGT
>JANNDV010000085.1:0-9352 GCA_031387975.1 Acaryochloridaceae cyanobacterium OTE_75_metabat_521
GACGGAATGCTGCGCCCCGAGCATGTCGCCTTCATGCTGGAATCCGTCTCAGGACAGTCTATTCAGCTCCAAAAGATTCACCGCGATCGCCTCATTTTGGTAGACAGCCTCTAACCCTCCATCGGCGCTCTAACTGAAGCAGCTTGTGCTGAGCGATTGGAGTTTCAGTACCCTATTGTTGCGGCCTAAAAGTATTCATAGATAAAATCTATAAATATTGTCAGGTAAAGGAATATGCTTTAGGAATAGAGCCAGAAGCTTTAGACAGCAAAATCAAGGCTATTTCCCTCAGGTATTCAATCGTACCGTTTTGTCGAAATATAGAATTAAATTGCACAAGTCGCTATCTAAATAGGAATCATCTATATAGAATGAGGCTAAAGTAGCAATAGCAACAACGAGGAACAAGAACACTGTGAAGCAGGCCACCCTACATCAGCTCCAGGTCTTTGAGGCGATCGCTAAACACAGCAGCTTCACCAAAGCCGCCGAAGAACTTTATCTAACGCAGCCCACGGTTTCTCAGCAAATGAAGCAGCTCACCAAGGCCATTGGGATGCCGCTGTTTGAGCAACTCGGCAAGCGCCTATACCTCACCGAAGCAGGTGAAGAAGTGCTCAAAAGCAGCCGCGATATCTCAACGCGGTTCTCAGATTTAGAGATGACCCTTGCAAATCTGCGCGGCATGAAGCAGGGCAAACTTCGTCTTTCGGCAATCACCACGGCGAAATACTTTGTCCCCAGGCTCCTCGGCCCTTTTCGGCAGCTTTACCCTGGCATCACCATTGCGTTTCAAGTGACCAATCGCCAGCAGGTGTTAGACCGCTTAGATCAAAACCTAGACGACCTCTACTTTATTGGGCAACCTTCCAAAAGCCAAGATATTTGCGTACGCCCCGTCATGGAAAATCCGCTGGTGGTGGTGGCACCGCAAAATCATCCGTTGGCGAAAGAGAAATCCATTTCGCTCCAGCGGATGGCAGAGGAGCCATTTATTATGCGGGAATCTGGTTCTGGTACGCGGATGGCGGTGGAGGGCTTTTTTGCCGAAAATCGCGTTGAAATGAATGTGGTCATGGAAATTGGCAGCAATGAGGCAATTAAGCAGGCGATCGTGGGGGGCTTAGGGATTTCAGTGCTGTCTCGTCATTCTTTGGCATTAGAAGGGCTTCATGGCCCACTGACGATTTTGAATGTAGAAGGCTTTCCGCTCCAGCGCCATTGGTATGTGATTTATCCCGAAAGTAAGCAGCTCTCTGTGGTCGCTAAAACGTTCTTAGATTTTCTGTTCACAGAAGGTCGCCAAATTGCAAAACAGGCTGACATGGACTTTGTTGCACCTGAGCATTAGATAGACTCTTTCTGTTCTTCTCTTACTAAGAATTGATACAACCTATAGCTAGATGGATTGAGTGTAGAGGCTGAAGAGTCGCTCATCCATCTCTGTTTTTATTAAGAGTTTCATGCCTATAGCGCTTTATAAATTGATCCCCCTTTCAGCGCCTATCTCTTTCGCGATCAGGCATTCATGCGTTTCATTGATTACTTTTAGACAAAACATAGATTTTATCTATTAAAATCATACAAAATCCGGTCTTCAATCAATAGATAAAACACGATAGTCTTATCTCAATCCATAGATGAATGGGTATAGATTTAATGCCACAGTTTTGGATTGAGACGATTTGGTTAGTCCCGTGCTATTCACTGTTAGGGGCAACGTTAACCATTCCCTGGTCGCCAGGAATTTTGTCCCGCACAGGGCCACGGCCTGCGGGCTACATCAACCTGTTGATGACCTTTTGCTCCTTTTTACACAGTGCGATCGCCCTCTCCAAAATCTGGGGGCAGCCCGCACAGCAGGTGTATTTTCCGTGGCTTCAGGTTGCCCACTTAGATTTGACCCTACCCCTTGAAATGTCTGCCCTCTCCATTAGCGCCATGGTGCTGGTGACAGGGCTGAACTTCATGGCGCAGCTTTACGCTGTCGGCTATATGGAAATGGACTGGGGCTGGGCGAGATTTTTTGGCTTTCTGGCCTTTTTTGAAGCGGGGATGTGCGCCTTGGTGCTGTGCAACTCAATTTTCTTTAGCTTCATGATTTTGGAGATTTTGACCCTAGGTACCTACGTACTGGTGGGGCTTTGGTTTAGCCAGTCGCTTGTGGTGAGTGGCGCACGCGATGCGTTCTTAACCAAACGGGTGGGGGATTTACTGCTGCTCATGGGGCTGCTGGCGCTCTGGCCGATTGCAGGCACCTGGAATTTCACAGAACTTGCGCAGTGGGCACAAAGCAATCCGGCCTTACCACCTGGAACTGCCACTTTACTAGGGCTTGCCCTTATTGCCGGCCCCATGGGTAAGTGCGCTCAGTTTCCGCTACATCTTTGGCTCGATGAAGCCATGGAAGGGCCGTTGCCCAGCACCATTTTGCGGAACTCTGTTGTGGTCGCCACCGGAGCCTGGGTGCTCATTAAGCTAGAGCCTGTGTTAGCGCTTTCCCCTGTGGTAATGACCACCATGATTGGCATTGGTGCAGTCAGCGCCGTGGGTGGCACTCTGATTGCGATCGCCCAGATCGACGTCAAACGCGCCCTGTCCTACAGCGTGACGGCCTACATGGGCTTGGTGTTTATTGCAGTGGGCACCCAGCAAAACGAAGCGGCACTGCTGCTGGTGCTCATTCATGCGATCGCCATGGCCTTGCTGGTCATGAGTACCGGAACCGTCGTTTGGTCTAACATCACCCAAGACCTCACCCAAATGGGCGGGCTTTGGTCTCGTCGCCCCATTTCGGGTATCTCCTATATTGTGGGCACCTTGGCCCTCATCGGCTTGCCGCCCCTCGGTGGCTTTTGGGCGTTGCTTAAGCTGCTAGATGGCTTGTGGGGCACCCATCCTTTACTGGTTGTAGTAGTGCTGCTGGTCAATAGCCTAACTGCCTTTAGCCTTACCCGCGAATTTGGCCTGATCTTTGGCGGTAAGCCTACCCCCATGACCGTTCGTGGCCCAGAAGTGCTGTGGCCGATGATCATTCCCATGACCTTAGCAATGGGTGTAACGCTGCATTTACCGCTGATTTTACAGACGCTTCATCTGCTCCCCGATTGGGCTGTGCTGAATAAAGATGCGGCGCTGGTTTTAACGTGGTCTAGCATTTTGGGCTTAAGCCTGGGTGCAGTGGTCTACCTTAGCCCATTCATCCAAAAGCCGATTCAGCTTCCGGTGCAGTCGGTTCAAAAGCTATTGGCAGCCGATTTCTATACCCCTCAGATTTATCGAGCCACCATTGTGCTTGGGGTTGCAGTTCTGTCTCGCATTACGGACTGGATTGATCGGTTTATTGTGGATGGCTTTATTAATGCCATTGGAATGGCCTCCATTTTAAGCGGAGAAAGCCTGAAGTTTAGCAATACAGGTCAGTCACAATCTTATCTGTTAACCATTGTGGTGGGTATCTCGGTGATTGGCTTAATGCTGGCTTGGTCAATTCTTACTGTTTAAGTATCTCGACTTTAAGTGTCTAGACTTGTTCTCGTAAAAGTGAAATTTAAAACTAATGAATCATTCTTCTTTAACATCCAAAGTTTCTCGTCGTCACATGCTCCAATTTGGGGCAGGCGCGGTGGGTACGTCCGTTGTCGCCTCCACTCTCGGGCAAGTTTTGGCTCCGACAGCTCCGGCGATCGCCCAAAATAACATGACCCCCGATCAGGCACTGCGCCAGCTCATGGCAGGCAATCAGCGCTTTGTCGCCCAAAAGCGGAAATCTCCCAACCAGGATGTGGTTCGGCTCACTGAAGTTGCCAGCGGTCAAAAGCCCTTTGCCGCCATTTTGGGATGTGCAGACTCACGAGTCCCTTCTGAGATTGTATTTGACCAAGGCTTAGGCGATCTGTTTGTCTGTCGAATTGCAGGCAATATCGCAGTTCCCGAAGAAATAGGAAGTTTGGAATTTGGTGCAGCGGTTCTAGGCGCTAAAGTCATTATGGTCATGGGTCACGAGCGTTGTGGCGCTGTAGATGCAACCCTTAAAGGGAATCAGGTGCCAGGGCAAATTGGGAGTTTACTCGATGCCATTCGACCCTCTTTAGCAAGGGCTAAAAATCTCCCTGGAGACCCCCTAGAAAATGCCTGCAAAGCCAATATTACCTATCAGGTTGAGAAGCTTAAAGCATCCCCTGTTTTGGCTGGACTGATTACCGCAGGCAAGCTCAAGATTTTTGGCGGTTACTACGACCTTGATAAAGGAACGGTTGCTTTAGTGGGTTGATGTTGGGTTGATATATCTGTGCAGTTGAGGTCAAGGGGTTGCAATGTTGTTGAGTCTTTTAATTTGGCTACCCGTTTTGGGTGCAGCACTGATTGGGTTTTGGCCGCAGAACCTCTCAGAACAGTCGGTAAAACGGCTTGCTCTGGTGGTTGGCAGCGTATTGGTCGGTCAGACCATTTGGGTGGTTAGTCAGTTTGACCTGTCCCAATCTGGCTTCCAGATGCGTGAAATTTTAGATTGGATTGAGCCACTGGGCTTAAGCTACCACCTTGGGGTGGATGGTCTCTCTTTGCCACTGGTGGTGCTAAACAGCCTCTTGACCTGGATTGCGATTTACAGCAGCCCTGCAAAAACCATTCGTCCGCGCCTATATTATGCGCTGGTGCTGCTGGTGAATGCAGGGGTGACGGGTGCATTTTTGGCTCAAAATTTGCTGCTGTTTTTCTTGTTTTACGAAGTAGAGCTGATTCCGCTTTATTTGCTGATTGCCGTCTGGGGTGGTGCTCAACGCGGTTACGCAGCGACCAAGTTTTTAATTTATACGGCGGTCTCTGGCATTTTGATTTTGGTGGGCTTTTTAGGTCTAACTTGGCTGGGTCATGCCACAAGCTTTGATTATGAGGCCGTACAAAATGTAGTTAGCACCCTGCCCCTTGTGCTTCAAACGCTATTACTCGGCATTTTAATTTTAGGCTTTGGCATCAAAACCCCCTTAGTTCCTTTACACACCTGGCTACCCGATGCCTACGTTGAAGCGTCTCCTCCTATTGCTATTTTGCTGGGTGGGGTGTTGGCAAAGCTGGGCACCTATGGGCTATTTCGGTTTGGGTTAGGGCTACTGCCAGAAGCCTGGAAAAGCATTGCGCCTTTGCTAGCAGTATGGGCTGTCGTGATTGTGATGTATGGGTCACTGGCGGCGATCGCCCAACACGATATTAAACGCATGGTCGCCTACAGCTCCATTGGGCACATGGGCTATGTGCTGCTGGGCGGTGCGGCGCTCACAGAGCTAAGCATTGTGGGTGCCGTCTCCCAGATGGTTGCCCACGGCTTTATTTTGGCGCTGCTGTTTTACCTCGTAGGCATTATTGAGACGAAAGTGGGCACCCGTGAACTTTCTGCACTCAATGGCTTAATGAGTCCGGTACGAGGGTTGCCCTTGGTGAGTGCCCTATTAGTTTTAGGCGGCATGGCAAGCGCAGGCATCCCAGGACTGGTTGGTTTTATTGCAGAATTTTTGGTTTTTCAAGGCAGCTACACTGTGTTCCCGTGGCAAACGCTTCTGTGCGTCGTCGGGACTGGCTTTACCGCCGTTTACTTCGTGATTTTGCTCAACCGCACCTGTTTTGGACGCTTAGATAGCGCCCTAGCCTACTATCCTAAAGTGCTGTGGTCAGAGCGATTTCCTGCGTTGTTATTGGCGGCTGTCATTTTGTTTTTAGGTGTGCAGCCTTACTGGCTCGTTCACTGGAGCGAACCAACCACGGCGGCAATGTCTCAGGTGGCGGCTGCCTATGAAGCTTCGCCGAATTTGATGAGCGTGAAGGCAGTGGCTCAATCTCTCACAGACTTAACAAAGCGCGATTCTCTCTCGACGAATCTCTAAGGATCGTGGATTAAATAACTTACAGAATTGCTTAGTAGCCATGCGCTTTGCACTCCCTCATCCCCTAACCCCTTCTCCCGCTCTGGGAGAAGGGGGACAAGAAACTCCGGCTCCCCTCCTCTCCCGTTCTGGGAGAGGGGCTGGGGGTGAGGGTCAAAAGTTGAGGTTATTTAATCCATGACCCTAAATTAATGTTTTTGCCCACAGGAGACCTACCACCATGCAAACCCTCGAAAGACCCACCACACTTCCGCCTTCCACCCATGAATTTGCCGAAATCATTCATCGCTTAGAAGCAGGCGGTGCCATGCTGCCGGATTCCCCCGAAAATCTGATGCAGATTATTGGCATCTATAAAGCCTATGCCGTACCCATGGACTTCTACTGGCGCGACCTGCTTTATATTGCCGAAAACGTTTTTCTCAATCCTCTGCCGTTTTTTAAATACTTTTTGCCTCAAGAATATCTAGACCTCCACAACCACTACGCCGGAGACGATGCCGACCTACGGATTTGGCGGGGGGAGGCAACCGCTCACCCTGAGCTACTGGAGTTTATGGCAAAAGGTGAAACGGGCAAAATGCCGAAGCTGTTTCATCACCTTTTTCACGATCGCATCAATATGGAATTTGCCGAAGCCTGTATGCAGGCGATGCTTTGGCACGGACGCGACATGGGCTGGGGACAATTCGACGGCTACCTCGACAGCGATGAGTACCGCGCTAACGCCGATCGCGCCATCAAAGCCTACTTGAAGTACAACCCGCCGATGTTGGCGCTGTACAGACTCTTCCCCGATATGTTTTTAGAACAGTGTCGAATGATGTCCTACACTGCCAACCTAGGATTATTTTGGGAAGTGATGGCTCCCGTCTTCTTTGAAATGTCCGATATTTTCGATGAAGGTGGTTTTGCAGGGGTGCCTGATGCAATGAACTTTTTGGTGAATGGAATTTTTGCCATTTCCGGTCGTCCTATCTACCATCACGTTTATGTACGCGGTGAGTGTTTTGAAATCATTCCTAAATCTAAGGGCTTTATGTGGCTGTATGAAGCTGCGTTGCCTTACGTTGAAGCCGTCTTTTATCGCACCGCACCCTTCCGAGGCACTAAATCTTACAACGCTCAAGCCGGACAAGTCCCTACAGAGCAAAAAGACTTTCACTACGGCATTTTGTACGCCGATGTGTTTCCGGTTGGTTCGGCAGGTATTCCGCCTACTTTACTGATGCAAGACATGCTGCACTTCTTGCCGTCCTACCTGGTGGAATATTATCAGCAGCACTGTCGTGGTGAAGACGATATGTTGATTCAGCTTGGCATTACCTTCCAGCGATCTATGTACTGTGTCACTTCTGCTGTGATTCAGGCATTGCGTCAGGCGTTGCTGTATCCGTTGGATGATCCGAATCCGAAGCATTTAGCTGCCAATCGTGCTTTCTTTGAAGCCCAGATAGATCGGTTCAAGCGTCCTGAAGCGCGGTTAAGGGATATTCAATCGCAAAGCTATCGGTAAAATCCCCTCACCCCCAACCTATACCGTGTACACACAAGTCCAAAAGAATCCCCTCCTCGGAGGGGTGCCCGTAGGGCGGGGTGGGTTAGTCATGGCGCTACTGACTAACCCACCCCTACCCCTCCCGAGAGGGGATTAATGAATCGGTTTATGGCAAAAACCTATATAAAAGGTCAACTTCAAGACTTGTATGTACACGGCAGCCCCTAACCCCTCTCCCAGTGGGAGAGGAGAGCAAGATTGAGCGTTTCTATCTCCTTTAGCTTCATCTCCTGCCACCCACCCAAGCACCCTTCTGGAGGGAGTTTGAGGGACGCAGCCGTCTCTCAATGGGGGCACGGGGGGCTAGTCCCCCGAAATCACACAACCCGTCAACCTAGCTACTCCGTCAACCCCGCACCCCACCAAAACCCATGCCCACCATCGTAGACATCGCCGTCAGCAACCCCGCCTTCCAAACCCTCGTCACCGCCGTCACCGCAGCAGGCTTAGTCGAAACCCTCCAAAGCCCTGGTCCCTTCACCGTCTTCGCCCCCACAGATGAAGCCTTCGCTAAGCTTCCAACTGGCACTATCACAACCCTCGTCCAAAACATCCCCCAACTGGCACGGATTCTGACCTTCCATGTCGTCTCCGGCAAATACACACAAGCCGACCTCGGCAAACTGGGCACCGTCACCTCCATCGAAGGCTCACCCATCAAAATCGACTGCTCCGACGGATTTGAAGTCAAAAACGCCACCGTCATTGCCGCCGATATCGAAGCCGATAACGGTATCATTCACGTCATTGATACCGTCATCTTGATGGGATAGTTGGCCGTGCGTCATCGAAGCGTGGGAGTGTCAAACTAGAAGCAGTCGAGTTAAACGAGTAGAGAATGGAATGTCTCTGTGTGGTCATGTAAAAGCTCATAAACATAGAAAAACGAGTAAAGGCAGTCAACGTTACTTCTGTAGTAACTGTGGTCAAACATTCACCGATACCTTTGATACGATTTACTGCCGACGTCAAGTCAGTCCTGAAACAGTGCGAATTGTTTTACAATCTCATGCAGAAGGAAGTAACCTCCGAGGCGTCAGTCGGACTAGTGGATTGGCCTACAATACTGGGGTAGGTCTGAATTCGAGCAGCAAGCCAAAAAGGACAACTGATCCACAATCAAGACGCTTCAAATATCGAGACTGCGAGTATCAGTGCCGATGCGTCATGCTACTTTAACTGAATTTGGCAGCATTCTCATTTAAGAACCACACCCGCACAAAGGGTAAAACTAGCCTCAAAACCCGCACTCTTGTGTAGAAACACTGAAAAAACTCCGAGAAAATCTCAGAGTACATGAGCTACCAGGTAAAGTCTTGCCCCAAACCTTGAGCAAAATTGAAGCCTCATTGTCTTTTGAATGCCAGCATGTCATTATCACAGGCGGCTCTAGTGGAATTGGTAAGGCGATCGCCCTCAAGTTGTCGCAGGCGGGTGCCCATATCACCATCATTGCTCGTACCGCCTCACGCTTAGAAACGGCTAAAGCTGAAATTGAGGCAGCGCAAACCCTATCAGGGCAAAAGGTTCTGGCATTAGCGGCGGATGTTGCCTGTGCGCTTGAGGTAACGGCTGCCATTGAAACAGCGATCGCCCAAATTGGCTCCCCAGATTTGCTCATCACATCTGCGGGAACTGCGCATCCAGGGCATTTTAGAGATCTGCCCCTGTCGGTGTTTGAGCAGGCGATGGCAACCAACTATTTTGGGTCGCTCTACAGCATTCGAGCCGTATTGCCTGCAATGGAGCAGTCAACCCGTAAGGGTAGTATTGTGCTAATTTCTTCTGGCGCTGGCTTGATAGGTCTTTATGGCTATACGCCTTACAGCCCTTCTAAGTTTGCCTTGCGGGGACTGGCGGAATCTTTACGGGGTGAGCTGAAGCCCTTGGGTATTCATTTGGCGATCGCCTATCC
>JANNDV010000119.1:0-2639 GCA_031387975.1 Acaryochloridaceae cyanobacterium OTE_75_metabat_521
TAACGCATCAAATCGTTCATCTCGATGGCTGCGGCTGATGACTAAGCGCATGTCCTCAGGGCGACTACACTCCTTCACCTTAAGCCGACGCACTTCACCGCTGCGATGCTCTGCGTAGGTGCCGCCACCCACCGTCGCGTAGTAAAGAACTTCCTGCTCTGGCCACACCACCACCGACAAGATCGGACGACCCGCCTGAGTCAGCGCAATATGAACAGCATATTCCCCCGTCTTCTGAATAAAATCGCGGGTGCCGTCTAAAGGGTCAATAATCCAAACGTATGGCTTAGGGTAAGGCGTTACCCCAGGCTGAAACGTCTCTTCACTGAGATAGCCAAATTGGTCGTGACCCAACTCACTCTGTAGGCGATCCAAAATATATTGGTTCGCCGCCAAATCCGCCGCCGTCACCGGATCGCTATGGGCTTTCTGAATATCTAGTTCAAACTCACCGCGATAGTAGCGATGCAGAACATCGGCTGCACCCCACCCGACCGAACGTGCTAGCACCAGTAACTTATCTAGCATGGGGTTCGTTCCTCAGGGTTAAAGACATAGCATGTACACACAAGTCCAAGAAAAATCCCCTCCTGGGAGGGGTGCTCATAGGGTGGGGTGGGTTCGTGGCGCTACTGACTAACCCACCCCTGCCCCTCCCAAGAGGGGATTGATGAATCGGTTTATGGCAAAAACCTATACAGAAGGAAAACTTTAAGACTTGTGTGTACGCCACAGGGTTAAAGACCTATGAATAGATATCAGCAACACAGACTGTTTAGAGCGTCAACGATTGAGGATTGGTTTCAATCAGTTTGGCTAAATCTTGCAGAAACGCCGCCGCATCAGCACCGTAAATAATGCGGTGATCGCAGGTGATATTCACCTGCATCTGCTGCTTAACCCCCAATAGCCCATCTTTGGTTGCCACCACCTGAGGTCGAGATGCGCCGATCGCCAAAATCGACCCTTGACCAGGCGGCAAAATCGCATCAAATCGATCAACACCAAACATCCCTAGGTTAGACAGCGTAAAGGTGCCCGTGCTGTACTCATCGGGCTGGAGCTGCTTGGCACGCGATCGCTCTACTAAATCTTTCCAATTCCGTGAGAGCGAGTATAGATCTGACTGATCTGCGGCACGCAACACAGGGGTAATCAGTCCACCATCGGGCATTGCGACCGCGACTGCCACATTAATTTGGCTGCCATACTGAATCCCCTGCTCTGCGTAGCAAGCATTCAGCAACGGATGTTTTTTAAGCGTGACGGCGACCGCCTTTGCCAACAGCGCCGTCATAGTGACACCTTTGCTCTTGACCTGCTTGTACAGCACATCTAGGGCATCTGTGGTGATGGTGTAGCCTACGTGGTACGTGGGTACCTGTAAGCTTGACACCATGTTGCGGTTCACGGCCTGCTGAAGGGTATTAAAGGGCGCAATTTCTCCTGCTAAGGCCGCTGCTGGAATTGCTGGAGCGGCGGAAACGGTTGGAGCCACAGAAACGGAAGCGACGGGTGCTGCTACCGACTGGGCAATAGGTGCTGTCGGCGTTTTACCTGCTGCAACTTCAACATCTGCGGCGACAATTCTGCCAAAGGGGCCGCTGCCTTTAATCGTATTTAGCTCTACCTTGAATTGCTTGGCAAGCTTACGCGCCCGTGGGGATGCAACGATACGACCTGTGGAAACCACGATCGCTTCGGCGGTGGCTGCTGCTGTATTCAGAACGGGCGCAACGGCTACAGGCTCTGGGGTAGCAGCGACAGGCGCAGGGTTGGGTGTGGCAGCAGGTGCAGCACCCGATCCAGAACCCTTGAGTTTTTCTTGCGCTTCGGCAATTTCAGCCTCGGTTTCGGCGATGAGTCCTAGGGTGGAGCCAACGGGTGCAGCGGATCCGGCAGGGACGGCGATCGCCGCCAGATAGCCTTCATAAAATGACTCCACATCCATGTCGGCTTTATCGGACTCAACCACCAGGACGGTTTCCCCTTTCTCGACCTTATCCCCTGGGGCTTTTGACCAAGAGACAATCTTTCCTTCGGTCATCGTTGAGCTGAGAGCGGGCATGAAAACTTCACGAATCATGGGGCGGCGTTCCGAATCAGGGGTTTATATAAGGATAGGTGATGAGTCTGGTGTAGGTCTAAGGCGGTAGTAGATTAAAAGCCAAAGCTCACCCAGTAAAGCATTTTAACGCAGGGCGTATCGTCAAACACCCTACAGTTCGCCACGAATGTCTTCGACGATGCCGTCGCGCAGCACTACTTCAACCTGCATTTTGCGGATGAGGTGGTCGCCCTTTTGGAGATGGAAGAAGTTATCAATCTGTCCTTGCTCTACTTCTTGCTCCATATCTAGCACCTGTACCTGATTGAGTTGCTGCAAAATCTGGTTTTTTTGCTCTAGCAATTCACTCTTACGGGCATTGGCCTGAGACTGAAGATCTTGAATTTGAGCATTCATAGAATCTGAAGGTTGACCAATCATCTGACGCTGTAGCTCGGTCATCATCTGCTGAACCTGAAGCTCTAGCTGCTGAAGCTGACCGTCAAACTGATTAATTTGCGCCTGAAGCTGCTGCTGGGCTTCTTCTTTCCATAGGGGGGTGACAATGGCCTTCACAGGGATGGCACGACGG
>JANNDV010000142.1:0-15555 GCA_031387975.1 Acaryochloridaceae cyanobacterium OTE_75_metabat_521
CGAAACCCTTGCCCCCGAAGAACACGAACACCTCATTCAAATGAGCGATCGCCTCGAAAACCTCAATGTTCTCCGTATTCAGGCACTCATCCAATTGGCTAACCTACGCAATCAGCCCTTAAGCGACCTTATGCAAACCCTCGGAATCAGCCCTAATCCTGAAATAGCGGATTATGCCTGAATTTCGCCTTACCCAGCAACAACGAAACCTCATCAAGCAACGTGCAAACAACTGCTGTGAGTATTGTAAAAGTCAAGCCAAATTCTCTCCAGACTCTTTTTCAATTGAGCACATCATTCCTCGCTCAAAAGGCGGCACCAGCGATTTGGATAATCTTGCTGTGGCTTGTCAAGGTTGTAACAACTTCAAATACAGTCATACTAAGGCAATTGACCCCATCACAGGCGAGTTAGCCCAACTTTATCATCCTCGACAACAGGACTGGCAAGATCACTTCACTTGGTCTCGTGATTTGACTCAAATGTTAGGTTTAACACCCATCGGACGTGCCACAATTGAGCGCTTAAGACTCAACCGTGAAGGAGTTGTCAATCTTCGGCAAGCTCTAGCTTCAATTGATCAGCATCCGCCTTGAAGCGTCAAAAGTCTATTGGATACTTTTAAGATAGAGGCAGCGATGTTCTCAAGACAAAAGCTTATGTTGCGGAAGCCAAAGCCATGACCACGCTGACACTCCCCCTAACCGTAGACCTTAAGCAGGTTCATCTCACTGATGAGCAGTTTTATCAACTTTGTATCAGCAATCCAGAACTCAGTATTGAACGTAATGCAGCCGGAGGCTTAATTCTGATGCCACCTGTCGGAGGCGATAGCGGCAACCGTGAAATGGGTTTAGGTGGAGAGCTTTATCTCTGGAACAAACAAACCAATCTAGGAAAAACCTTTAGCTCTTCTACAGTATTTAAGCTGCCTGGTGGTGGCGTTGGCGAAGCCTGCTCTTCGAGCTTTCGCTCTCCAGATGCCGCCTGGGTAGAACTATCGCGTTGGCAAGCCCTTACCCCAGAACAACGTCAGAAATTCCCGCCCATCGCCCCAGATTTTGTCATTGAATTGCGCTCCCGCACCGATAACCTGCAAACCCTTCAAGCCAAAATGCAGGAGTATCTCGACAGTGGCGTGCGCTTGGGCTGGTTATTTAACCCCCAAGACCAGCAGGTCGAACTCTATCGACAGGGGCAACTTAAAGAAGTGCGATCTCTGCCCACCCTTCTCTTAGGCGAAACCGTTTTGCCTGGATTCACGCTTCAGGTTGCTCTGTTCACGGATGATTAACCCTCTCGCCTGAGTGCATTAAGCCAAGTTGATTTGAGGTATTAATGAATGATTTGGTCTTCTATTCAGCGTCTAGGCTTGCCCAAGGCATCCGCGATCGCACTTTCTCTGCCACTGAAGTTTTAGAAGCCCATCTCGCGCAAATTGCTCAACATAACCCAGCCCTAAACGCCATTATTACCGTCAACGAGTCGCAAGCACGACTTCAGGCACAGGCGGCAGATGAAGCCATTAATGAAGCCACTACCACAGGTCAAAGCCTAGGTGTACTGCATGGGGTGCCTGTCACCTTCAAAGACTTCTTTGAAACCGAAGGGTTACGGACAACCTTTGGGTCTCAAAACCTTGCGCAATATATTCCCCCCAAGGATGTTGCCTTGGTTGCACGGCTGCGAGGGGCTGGCGCAATTGTTTTAGGTAAAACCAACTTGCCCAAAGGCGGCGGCGACTTCCAAACCGTTAGCCCCATCCTAGGCCGCACCAACAACCCGTGGGATTTAACGCGCACATCAGGCGGGAGCACGGGTGGAGGCTGTGCGGCAGTTGCGGCTGGACTGTCTCCTCTAGAACTCGGGAATGACCTCGGCGGTTCCCTGCGAATTCCGGCACATTTTTGTGGGGTATACAGCCTCAAACCCACCGAAAATAGGGTTGCCAGCTCTTTGCGAAGCAATCCGCGTACCCTGCGCCACATGATTTCGACAGGCCCCGTCGCCCGTTCAGTGCAAGATCTAAGGCTCTGTCTTGACCTCATCGAGGGGCCAGACGGCAGTGAGTGGGAGGTTTCGCCCATTGTCCAAGAAGAACCGATGCCGCAGCCGTTATCAAACTATCGGTTTGCTTGGTGCGATCGCCTTGAAGATTTGACCGCAGATACCCAAACCCAAGCGGCACTTGCCACTTTAGCCCATCAGCTTGGCGCCGCTGGCGGCATCGTTCAGCGCATTACACCCCAATCTTTTAACTTCACCGAAGCCTGGGAAACCTTTGGCGCACTCTGCGCCTGTCAACTGGCGCTCAGTCAACCAGCGGTGCTGCGGATTGCTGCCAGCAGCATCGCCAAAGTATTGCCCTCGCAGTGGGTTCCGGGGGGTGCTATTGCCCGAGGCTTTGTGCAGGGTGCCAAGACCGATTTACAGGGCTATATGGAAACGCTCACCCGTCGCGATCGCCTCACGAGCAAAATGGAACAGTTCCTGAGCCAGTGGGATGGGTGGCTTTGCCCCGTCACCCCTGGCTCTGCCTTTACCCATCGGCAAACCTGGTTTCCCCTTCGCGGGGCATTAGCGGTAGATGACCAAACGCTGCCCTACTGGATGTGGGGGCTGGGGTTTACCAGTATTTTTAGTCTGACGGGCAACCCTGTGGTTACGCTACCACTCCGCACAACTGGCCTACCCATTGGGGTGCAGCTTGTGGGGCAACGATGGCAAGACCGGAAATTGCTGGCGATCGCCCAGTCCCTCTCTGACCTAACCGGAGGCTTTCGACAACCACCCGGATACTAAGCGCTAATGGTTCAGGCCAGAACTTCTATCATCTCTGATTTCACAAATCTGACCTTTGCCAGTTCTGCATACTTATCATCTTCTGCGCGATAGCCTGCGGCACAGGCGACTACAGTGGCATAGCCTTTTTCAGGAAGGTTTAGCACTTTGTCGTAATTCACTGGCTCAATGCCTTCCATGGGGCAGGTATCAATACCCAGCAGCGCAGCACTGGTCATAAAGTTGCCCAAGGCAATGTAGGCTTGTCGGGTTGCCCATTCGTTGACATTAAAGCTGCGGGCGCCATTCACCACATCACTCACCATCATGTTGCGGTAGCCTGCAATAGACTCAACTGGCATACCACGCACTTCGGCAGTCCGCGCGACAAAGCGATCAACATCCGCCGCCGTTAGGTTTTTCTTGATAGTGAACACTACATAATGAGAGCAATCCGTGACCTGTGCTTGGTTCCAAGACAATGGCTTCAGCTTTTCTTTGAGTTCTGCGCTGGTCACAATCAAAAATTTCCAGGGCTGTAGGCCATAGGAAGAAGGCGTTAAAACTAAGACATCTTCTAAGGCAGACCAAGCTTCAGGTGCAATGGTTTTAGTGGGGTCAAACTTCTTGGTTGCGTAGCGCCAAGTGAGTGCATCTAACAAGTCTGGGGTTGAGATGGGTTTCATAGGTAAAGAATTATTGCAGTTTGGTTCTATGCCGATCATACTCCACAGCTTCTCTGTGACCTGTATTACAGATCAGCGCTGTGTTGAAATAGGCGTTTGTTTATAGAAATTAAAGGATTCGGTCTCCAATATAAATAGAACCATTGATAAGCGTCTTTGTCTCTATCCATTGGGGCGGTCAGTCTGTGTCAATCAGTTGATTTAATTTTTGGTATCAAAAGTCACAGTAAAGGCATTCGCACTGCAACCTTAGTCACATAAGTGAAGGTTCAGTGCTTGTCTTTTCGCTGGAGAAAAAATCATGATGGTAGATATGGAACGTTCCAAACGCGCAATTGGAACCTTTGCAAATCGTCTAGAGGCAGAGCACGCCCTCAATGCGCTAAGTGATTCAACCTTTCCAATGGACAAGGTTTCTGTGATTGCTCGAGACGCAGACCGACAAGACGCCGTTGCTGGTGTAGATGTCCAAGAAAATCTAGACAATAAGTCTGATGAAGGTGCTGCCACTGGAGCTGTGACAGGCGGGGTAGTGGGGGGTGGCACTGGTTTATTGGTAGGGCTGGGGACACTGGCAATTCCAGGCATTGGCCCCATTTTGATGGCGGGTGCGGCGGCAACGGCATTGGCAACAACTTTGGCTGGAACCGCAATTGGGGCGGCGGCGGGTAGCCTTGTGGGCGCGTTGGTTGGGCTTGGCATTCCTGAAGACCGCGCTAAGGTCTATGGCGATCGCATGGCAAATGGCGGATATCTCGTCATGGTAGACGGCACCGAGTCAGAAGTTGCGAGTGCCCAAATTATTTTACATAGCAAGGGCATTCAGGACTTTGGCGTTTACGACGTCCCTCATACCGTTGTCTAAAACCATTGGGTTGTCTATTGCATTTTTGGCTTATTTAAGTCGCAATATTTCTGTTTAGAAGGTTTAAATATGAATAAATTCGTGCCTCTGCTGCTGGGTAGCTTAATGATGCTGAGCGCTGTTGGCTGTGAAAATACAGCAAAAACGAGTGCTGATGCGCCTGGTAGCACCAAAGAATCACCCATGGTTCCGAATACTCAATCCGCAGAAAAAACAAAAACCGATGCCATGAGCGATACCCGTAAGGCTCAAGTGGAGTCTGACATCCGCGCCCGTGAGCAGCGAAACAACATGACTGGCGGAGATGCCGTCAGAGACAATAAAGATCTCCAAAGCGAGGTTCGGGGCAAATTAGAGGCAAATATACCCGCCAGCCAGCTCACGGTAGATGCGAAGGATGGGGCTGTGACCATTGCCGGAACGGTTGCTAATCAAACGCAATTGGCAAAGATAGAACCCCTAGCAATGCAAATTAAAGGGGTTAAAAGTGTGGTTAATAAAGTAGCGGTTGCACCCGCAAAGCCAAAATAAATCAGCCTAAAGCGATACCTAAAAGTTAGTAGCCCTAGGGCTACTAACTTTTTCGTTTATGCTGGGGCTACCGCCAGTCGTACCAACAAATTTTCTACTCCCCTGCGCCCTTGCGTCAGATGAATGGGGTTGTCCATCATGACAAAAAGGAAATTTGCAGCCAAGAGCATGGCCTCGATTTCAAAAACCGCCTGAGCAATGTCCGTATTGGGATCTATCTGCCCAAGACCCTGTGCTTCAATCATGCACTGTCTCAATAATGCAAGCCAATTGCCTAGCACCTCAACGACTCGATCTCGTGCAGGGCCAGGGCGCGTGTCAAGCTCTGCTGCAACCGCCGAAAAAAAACACCCACCTGGGAAAACTTTGCGTTCGAGATGCGAAAGAAATGAATCAACCAGTACATGCAGCCGTTTGGTTCCCGCGTGCGCGCTCATGGCAGGCTGAAGCACTTCACGATCAAAAATGATGACTGCCATCTCGATGGTCGCCAACTCAAGTTCTTCTTTAGATTTGAAATGTGCATAGAGTCCACTCTTGCTCATGCCAACTTCAGAAGCCAAGTCTCCAATCGATAAACCAGCGAGTCCTTTCGTAGTTGCCAGCTTCGCCGCAGTAAGCAGAATATTGGTGCGACTGGACTGGCCTTTCAGGCGGTGGGTTCCGCCACTTTTTGAACTTGTTATGGATGATGAAATTAAACTCATGCCTTGACAATAGCACGACCGTTCGTCATAATCAAGGCAAGAAGAGTACGATCGTTCGTATTTATTCGCGACTCTTTGCAGCAAGTCAAAATTGCAAACTGGAGAAAAGCGATGCCCTTAGTGAATGTAAAACTGATTGAAGGCGTGTTCACATCAACCCAAAAGCAGGAGATGATCCGCAAACTGACCGACACGATGGTGTCGATTGAAGGCGAGAATATGCGTCCAGTGACGTGGGTAGTGATCGAAGAGGTCAAGAGCGGCGACTGGGGAATTGGCGGCAATCCGCTCACGACTCATGATGTCCACCAGCTTGCGGCTGGCAAACCTACCGTTAACGCCTAACTCTGCCTTGCAGCGAACCCCACTTCCGAGGCAGCATTTTTGCGGCTACCGCGCGAGGGTCGGGTTCGCTGAGCATTTTCCATCTTATTGAGAACATCAAATCCTAAACTAGCGCTGCTTTTATCGAATTGTTGCTGTCTCAAGGTATTTCAGTCGCAACGCATGGTTGATTCCTACAATGGAGTTGCGAACTAAGGTTAGCTGTCTTGACCCCTTCACGTTTTTATAGCAGAAGGAGAGTGTATGTACCGTCATATTCTGGTTGCTCTAGATAATACCGAGCTAAGTGGCATTGTGCTGGAACAGGCGATCGCCCTAGCTAAGGGTCTCTCTGCCAAGCTCACCTTGCTGCATGTACTGTGTAGCGAAGAAGGGGTAAGCCCTGTGATGCCGCTGATGCCCCTCCCCGACTATTATCCAGCTCTCGCTTCTACGACGTTAGATCAGTACCAACAAGAATGGACGGCATTTTCTGCCAAAAGTTTGGCAAACCTAGAAAAGGCTCAAGCACAGGCGGCAGCAGCCGGCGTGACGGCGGAGCATGTGCAAAAAGGCGGTAGCCCAGGAGCCACAATTTGCGAAATTGCCCAGGAACTGAATGTCGATTTAATTGTGTTGGGTCGTCGTGGAAATTCTGGACTCAGTGAACTGTTGATGGGCAGCGTGAGTAACTATGTGATGCATCATGCCCATAGCTCGGTTTTGATCTGCAATTTGAGTAGAGTAGAACCCTCTGATGCCGAGAAAGAAGCCCCGAGTGAACAAGCAGCGGTCATCGGCTAAAGGGAAAGCCCCAATGCTCGGTATACTTCAAAAGGCGCATTAGCAAAAGATCCACTGGCAAAAGACCCATTGGCTGCTGTGGCGACCGAAGTAAAACGATTGGTTTGGCTTTATGGCGATCGCTTCTCAACCAGAATCTGTCCCCTGGACTCGTCGGCATGTTTTGACCTTGGCGGACGTTACCGTTGCAGAGCTAGATACGGTTCTACAGACGGCAAGCAGCTTTAATGAAGTGCTTCGGCGGCAGACCAAAAAAGTTCCGGCTTTACAGGCAAAGCTGGTGGCAACGCTATTTTTTGAATCTTCCACGCGCACCCGCAATAGTTTTGAGCTGGCGGCAAAGCGACTTTCCGCAGACGTGCTCAATTTTGCACCTGGCACCTCTTCTTTGAGTAAGGGCGAAACCATCCTAGATACGGCTAAAACCTTTCTGGCGATGGGCGCAGATATGATGATTATTCGCCATCAGGCTTCAGGTGTGCCCCAGGCGATCGCCGCTGAAATGGATCGCCTGGGCGGTAAGGTGGGCGTACTCAATGCTGGGGATGGCTGTCATGAGCATCCCTCCCAGGGGCTTCTGGATTTGTTTACCCTCTGCACGCTCCTAGACCCTGCAAAACCCAGGGCATCGCTTCTTAAAGGCAAAAAAGTGGCAATTGTAGGGGATATTTTGCACTCTCGCGTTGCGCGATCGAACCTCTGGAGTCTGACGAAATGCGGCGCAGACGTTCATTTGGCAGCGCCCCCTACGCTACTGCCCAAAGCCTTTGAGTCTTTTGGCGCGACGGTTCACTGGACTTTAGACCCTGCCCTAGAAGACGCTGATTTTGTGATGACCCTACGCCTTCAGCATGAGCGAATGACGCAGCATCTGATTCCGAGCCTGCGGGAGTATCATCTGCGCTATGGCATTACCCGCGATCGCCTTAAAGCCTGTCGCCCTGACGTGAGAGTGCTACACCCAGGCCCTGTCAACCGAGGGGTAGAACTCAGCTCAGACTTAATGGATGACCCTGTGTTGAGTTTAGTCTCTCAGCAGGTCACAAGTGGTGTTGCAGTTAGAATGGCCTTGCTATACCTCATGGGCAGCGGGGGCGGGATATCGCTATAGGCCAGTCATTTCATTGTTTCTCAGGTTGCCCTCATTAAATCCGGTTACTTTAATGGCATGACCCAACTGGAAACATTATCCTAGGCAAAATGCGTCTAGCCAGAATTGTGATGGACTTAAGTTTTTTCACTGAGTGGGAGCGATCGCATCATGCTGTCGAAGTCTAAATCGACGCCTTTGCCTCAAGCGTTCCCCAGGCTCTGGCAGCCTCAATGGGCAACCCTCGTGATGCTTGCGCTTCTGGCTGCTTCTGGTGCAATTGTGGCCGGATGGTTTGCGGGGGAAGGTACCATTACCAAAATTTTTAAGCAGATTGCGCTGCTGCAAGAAAACCCGCCCATGTGGCTAGAAGTGCCGATGGTAACGGGCACCTTTTTGCTTGTGCCCACGCTGATGCTGCTGGCGGCGCTATTGCTGGTAATGCGAATCTCGCACCGCTCTCAAGCCTGGTCACGGGTGATTGTAGTGGGGATTGTGTTAGCGCTAACGCTGCGGTATGTAGTGTGGCGCGCGCTCTCTACCCTGAATTTGGGGCAGCCGCTCAATGGCACCTTTAGTGTGCTGCTGTTTGCCTTTGAAATGCTGACGTTGTTCAGCAGCAGCATCCAGCTTTTTTTGATGCTGCGAGTCAAAGACCGACATCAAGAAGCAGATCATCTAGAACACAGCGTAAAGCACGGTGATTTTACGCCAACGGTAGATGTATTTATTCCCACTTACGATGAGCCTGAAATTATTCTAAAGCGCACTATCTTAGGCTGTCAGGCGCTAGATTACCCCCGCAAAGAAATTTATATCCTCGACGATACCCGTCGCCCTGCCGTTGAAGACCTTGCCCATCAGCTGGGCTGTCACTACCTTACCCGTCCAGACAATCGCTACGCCAAGGCTGGAAATCTAAACGCGGCGATCGCCCGTACCACTGGCGACCTCATCACGGTTTTTGACGCAGACTTTGTGCCCACCACCAACTTTTTGCAGCGAACCGTAGGCTTTTTCCAAAATCCAGAAATGGGTCTAGTCCAAACCCCGCAGAGTTTTTACAACGCCGACCCCATCGCGCGGAACCTTGGCCTTGAAGACGTGCTGACTCCAGAAGAAGAGGTTTTTTATCGCCAAGTGCAGCCCATTCGAGATGGGGCAGGTAGCGTGGTGTGTTCGGGTACGTCTTTTGTCGTTCGGCGACAGGCACTCAAAGAGGCAGGCGGTTTTGTGACCGATTCTCTGAGTGAGGACTACTTTACGGGCATTCGTCTCTCTGCCCAGGGCTACCAGCTCATTTACCTCGATGAAAAGCTGAGTGCAGGACTGGCAGCTGAAAGCATCTCTGACCATGCCAATCAGCGGCTGCGCTGGGCGCGGGGTACCCTCCAAGCCTTTTTTATTGACGCCAACCCGCTCACTATTTCAGGGCTAACGCCCCTTCAGCGACTGGCGCACTTAGAGGGTCTGCTGCACTGGTTTACCAGTATTTCACGGGTGGGCTTTTTGCTGTTTCCATTTGCCTACGCCTTTTTGGGCGTAATTCCCCTGCGGGCGACGATGGATGAGGTGATTTACTTCTTTTTGCCCTATATCGTGGCGCAGTTTTCGACCTTTGCTTGGCTCAATGGGCGATCGCGGTCTGCCTTACTTTCAGACATCTACAGCCTTGTGCTAGCCTTTCCCTTAGCCTTTACAGTTTTGCGGGTGATGCTTAACCCCTTTGGTCGCGGGTTTAATGTGACGCCCAAAGGACGCGTGCGATCGCAGTATCGGTTTAACTGGAGCTTAGCCTGGCCGCTCATTGTGATGTTTGTGGCAACGGCTCTGAGCCTATGGCGCAATTTAGGCATTTGTATGATCAAAGGCGCATGGCAAACGACGGTATCGCCAGAACTCGCCCAAACGGTCAAAGGGGTGGGCTTAGGCTGGATCTGGAGTGCCTACAACCTGATTTTAATTGGTATTGCGCTGCTCATTTTGTTAGACGTGCCTAAACCCGACCTTTATGAATGGTTTAATTTACGCCGAACTGTCAGGCTTGAAGTGGGCGATCTCGAATACTGGGGCAGCACTACCATGATCTCGGAGGGCGGCGCAGAGATTGCCCTCACGCAGTCAGGGATTGAACTGCCAAAGATAGAGCCAATCCTGGTTCAGGTCAGTATTTTAGAGATTGATTTAACGATAGAGGCTCGAGTGGTCAATATTACCAAACAGGATGACTTACCCATTCTGCGCGTTTTGTTTGAGCCATTAACGCTTTCCCAAGAAAAAGAATTGGTCGAAATGCTCTTTTGCCGCCCTGGGCAGTGGCAGCATCGGAACACGCCTGGGGAAGTACAGTCCATTTGGATTTTACTCAAAACGCTCCTCATGCCTCGGGTGATCTTTGATCGACAGGTTCAGGTGAGAGCCATTTCTCTCACCCAGGGATAAAGGGCTTCGTGCTCAGAGTCTACTGCACCCAAGGCCAGTTCATTGCTACAGTGAGTTGAGAAGGGTTGGGCTTTGCGATCGCAGCACCCCCTTAAACCAGTCCAACCGATGGAGTTCTGATGTACACCGTTGAAGTTACCCTCCGGGGCACCCCGCTTTCCTTAGCCGTTCAGCGCAAAGAGCTGAGCGACGCCGAGACGCTATACCAATCCATTGTGAATTCAATCAAAACCACGGCACCCAGCCTATTAGAGCTAACCTGCGAAAAAGAAACCGACAAAAAAATCGGCGTGCTTGTGAGCGAAATTACGGCGGTGCAGGTCTCTGAAAAGGGTGGTGGGCCTTCTAAAGGTGGATTTACGGGCTTTGGGGTGTAGGGCAGCCCATGACCCAATGGGGAATTGATGTTCAAAACCTATCCTTTGGCTGGAGCGACCATCAGCAGATCTTAAAACGCTGTTCGCTTCAGGTGCCAGAGGGTGAATTTTGGATGCTCTTGGGCACAAACGGCAGCGGCAAGTCAACGCTGCTGCGCGTTTTGGCTGGGCTACTAGAACACCAGTCTGGAGAGATCCAGCTTAACCCTCCCGTGGGTTTTGTGTTTCAAAACCCTGACCACCAGTTGGTGATGCCTACAGTAGGTGCAGATGTGGCCTTTGGTCTGGTTGAAGAGGCGCTTTCCTATGCCCAGGTGCGCGATCGCGTGGAAGAAGCCCTCGATGCGGTTAATCTACTGCACCTGATTCGTCGTCCGATTTACGCCCTCAGCGGGGGGCAAAAGCAGCGGATTGCCATTGCGGGGGCGATCGCCCGTCACTGTAATGTGCTGCTGTTAGATGAACCCACGGCCTTGCTAGATCCTGAAAGTCAGTTTGATCTGGTGACGAGCGTTAATGCATTGGTCAAAAAACGAGGCATCACGGCGCTGTGGGTCACACACCGTCTTGAAGAATTAGCCTACTGCAATGGTGCAATCTTGTTAGAAAAAGGAAAAGTCGCGCAGTCTGGTTCGCCAGAGATTTTAAAACAGCGCCTTCAAACTTCTCTGAGCTAAGCTATGTATAGCAATGGTCTAAGGCGACGCTATGACTGCGCTTATCCTGAATCTTGATTCCATTACTCAGCTCACTCACGCGCAATTTCGTGAACTATGTCGAGAAAACCGCGACGTGCGGCTTGAGCTGACCACCCAAGGAGAATTAATTGTAATGCCGCCGACGGGTTGGGAATCGGGCAGACGGAATGCTAACGTGAATGCCGATTTGGTGATTTGGAATCGCCAAGCTGAGTTAGGAAGTGTCTTTGATTCTTCAACGGGGTTCATTCTGCCCAACGGTGCCATCCGCTCTCCGGATGCGGCTTGGGTTGCTTCAGAAAGGCTCCTTGTGCTTAATCCCAATCCTGAAGGGTTTTTACCCCTTGCACCAGATTTTGTGATTGAATTACGTTCGGCGAGTGACCGACTTAAGCCGCTACAAAACAAAATGCAGGAATATATCGACAATGGCGTTCGATTGGGGTTTCTGTTGAACCCGCAAGATCGAGTCGTTGAAATTTATCGACTGGGTCAGCAGATTGAAGTGCTGCAATCTCCGACAAGTCTTTCGGGGGAAGATGTATTGCCTGGGTTTGTACTAAATCTGACGGAAGTTTTTAGACCCTAAATAATAAAGAAGGGCGATCGCAATGCCAGATGCTAACTGGAACATTGCGATCGCCCTTCTTTACAAAAGCCTAGGCTTAATATCGTCGACCACCGCCGCCGCCGCCAAAGCTGCCGCCGCCACCGCCGCCGCCTCGGTTATCTTCACGGGGCTTAGCCTTATTGACCTTTAAGCTGCGACCCATCCACTCAGCGCCGTCGAGTTCGGCGATCGCCTTTTCTTCTTCAGCGTCGCTGCCCATTTCAACAAAGGCGAACCCACGAAGCCGACCGGTCTCGCGATCGGTAGGAAGCTGGACTCTTTTGACGGAGCCGTATTCAGCAAAAGTAGTGGTGAGGTCTTCTTGCGTAACCTCATAGGAGAGATTACCAACGTAAATTGACATGTTGTGGAAATTCCAAGATATGTAATGCTCTATTGTAGCCTATGTGCAAGATAGACTTCTGCATACCCGATCAACATCAGGCAAAATTGACCCTAATAAACCCTTAAAAGCTGATAAATTATAAACCCTGCTTCACGTGGTCATAACCTTTGTCCGGTTCAATAGAGCTTTTAGGGGCTGTGCGCAAACGCAGCCATCGCTCACTTGAGCAGGAGAACCAACATTAATGAATCGAATCGCTGGGGCGCTGAGCGTAGAGCGGGTTAAGATTTCCATCCGAGGGTTGCCGACTGGGCTTGATGGACTTACCTGTGTACAGCTTTCGGATTTTCACTTTGATGGGGTGCGACTTTCTGAACAACTGTTGGAAGAGGCGATCGCCCTTACCAATGCAGCCCATCCAGATGCCATATTTTTAACCGGCGACTATGTCACAGACGATCCTCGCCCCATTTATCCCCTTGCTCAGCATCTTAAAGCCCTCAAAAGCGAGTGGGGCTGTTACGCCATCCTCGGGAACCACGACCTCTGCCAACCCGATTCACAGAAAATGGTTACACATGCCATGACCGAAGTTGGCATTCGGGTGCTGTGGGACGAGACGGTTTACCCCTTTGGCACAGGGCTTGCCCTAGTCGGGTTGCGAGACTATTGGTCGCCACGTTTTAACCCGAAGCCTGTGATGGATCGGGTGCCCGAACAAACGCCTCGCATTGTGCTTTCCCATAACCCAGACAGTGCCAAACCACTAAAACAATGGCGCGTTGACCTTCAGCTTTCGGGACATACCCACGGCGGAGAGATTGTGCTGCCAGGCTTTGGGCCAATGGTGACGGGGCTAAAACGGATTAGAAAATACAGTAGCCCGTCTGTCCGACGATGGATGAAGCCCTTGACCAAAAACTGCGACAAAGTGGTTCAAAACTGGGACTGGGCGCAGGGTCTACATCGGGTGGGCGAAAATCTGCTGTACGTGAATCGAGGGTTGGGCACTCATTTGCCTGGGCGGTTTTTCTGTCCGCCAGAGGTCACAATTATTACGCTCTGTGCTTGGTCGTGACGGGTAAAAAAGAAGGACAGGTTTTGCCTAAACTTTTTGGGTATGAACCCTACAGTTTTAGCTAAACCTGCCCCTACGAACGCCACGGATGGCTCATTCAACTGAGTGGCGTTAGGTGATGACGGTGGGTTTATCCATGCCTGTGAGGGTGTGGATGCTGGCGACAGTATCGGCGATCGCAATCAAATCCCCCAGCGCCGCTTGCGGGTCTTGACCGTGCTTGGCGGCGTCGGCTTCATAAGATTCTACATAGAGCCGGAGGGTAGCGCCCTGGGTTCCGGTGCCAGAGAGTCGGTAAATAATTCGTGCGCCGTCCGTAAAGCCAATGCGGATACCCTGTTTGGTACTCACGCTGCCGTCAATGGGGTCGGTGTAGCTAAAGTCGTCACTGTAGGCGACTTCACGGCTGCCAAACTTTTTGCCCTTTAATGTCGGCATCGCGTTTTGGATTTGGGTGATGAGGGTATTGGCGCGATCGCTCTCTACGCCTTCATAGTCATGACGGGAGTAGTAGTTGCGCCCGTAGGTTTGCCAGTGCGATCGCATCAGTTGCTCAACCGACTGCTGCTTAACCGCCAAAATATTGAGCCAAAACAGCACCGCCCATAGGCCATCTTTTTCACGGATGTGGTTAGACCCTGTGCCAAAGCTTTCTTCCCCGCAAAGGGTGACTTTTCCGGCATCCATCAGGTTGCCAAAAAACTTCCAGCCCGTGGGGGTTTCGTAGCAGTCAATGCCAAGCTTTGCCGCCACGCGGTCGGGGGCTTCGCTGGTGGGCATCGAACGGGCAATGCCTGCAATGCCGTTTTTGTAGCCTGGTGCGAGGGTGGCGTTGGCAGCCAACATCGCCAAGCTATCGCTGGGGGTGACAAAAAAGCGGCTGCCGAGGATCATATTGCGATCGCCATCCCCGTCAGAGGCCGCCCCAAAATCGAGGGGGTCAATGCCAAACATGCGCTCGACTAAGTCGTGGGCATAGACCAAATTGGGGTCGGGGTGTCCACCCCCAAAATCTTCTAGGGGTTGACCGTTTTGTACCGTACCTAACCCTGCACCCAGGCGCGTTTCAAAAATACCGTGAGCGTAAGGCCCTGTGACGGCGTGCATCGAGTCCATACACATCCGAAACGACCCGCTGGTGAGAAGGGCGTGAATCCGGTCAAAGTCAAACAGTGACTCCATCAGCGCCTGGTAATCTGATACCGAGTCAATCACCTCAACGGTCATGCCGCCCAGTTGCGTTTCGCCCAGGCGATCTAAATCCACATCCAAGGCAGACAAAATGGAGTAGCTGTCAATCACTTGACTACGGGCAAAAATGGCATCCGTAATCTTTTCGGGGGCAGGACCACCGTTGCTGATGTTGTACTTAATGCCAAAGTCGCCATTGGGGCCACCTGGGTTATGGCTGGCAGACAGCACAATGCCCCCCAAGGCGCTGTACTTACGAATGACGCAGGAGACAGCTGGGGTAGAAAGAATGCCGCCTTTGCCAACTTTGATGCGGCCTACGCCGTTGGCTGCCGCCATTTTGAGAATGACCTGAACGGCTGGGCGATTAAAGTAGCGTCCATCGCCACCCAAAATCAGCGTTTGGCCTGAGATCGAGCCAATGCTGTCAAAAATGGACTGTACAAAATTTTCGAGATAGTGCGACTGCTTAAAAACCGAAACTTGTTTGCGTAGCCCAGAGGTACCAGGCTTTTGGTCTAAATACGGACGGGTCGCAACCGTTTGAATCGTCATCTACGCTGTTCTCCGATGCAACGAATGGGCAAGCTGCTCTCCTCATAGTATCGGGTTGTCTGCGGCTTTAAGACAGCACTTATTGGCAACTCTGCAACTGGGGGTGTTGAGCTGTCCGCTAAGGGCAGCGTTTGAGATCGCCGCTACAAAAGGCTAAGTATTTTAATGTATTGATTTCACGACAATGTGCTGAACATCTGTTAGAAAAAGCCAGAGGCCCTAATTTTTGGTAAATATCCCTGCCGCAGACAATTACAACCAGTCAAATGCTGTTGTCGCAAATCTAAGGATCGTGGATTTAATAAGATCCAGAATTGTTTAGAGTCAATACGCCTTACACTCCCTCATCCCCTAACCCCTTCTCCCAAGGCGGGAGAAGGGGAACAAGATTCTTCTTACTCCCCTCTCCCGTTCTGGGAGAGGGGCTGGGGGAGAGGGTCAAAGTTGGAGGTTATTAAATCTTTGATCCT
>JANNDV010000155.1:0-1948 GCA_031387975.1 Acaryochloridaceae cyanobacterium OTE_75_metabat_521
GAGTGGAACAAGAATGCCAGCCGAGAGCAAGATTAGGCTTGTTCCTAGATTGTGATTAAATCTGAGCATTACAATTGTTGGTTAAGGTTAAGGGGTGAAGATTAAATTTTCTGGCAATTCCAACAGTCGAATTGTTTGCCCGTTCACCTCAATTAAGTTATCAAAATGAGTAAAGTGCTGCGTTGAGATAATCATCACAGGCTTAGTATCACGCGCAGCCAACCAGACTAGAAAGCCTTCTAAATTGGGTGTGTCGTCTCCGGCGATAAATTCGGTCAGACGGCGGAATAGCTTTGGCAAAATGGGCTGTTCATCAATAATGACCGCAAGGTTATTCAAGACAACCCCAGCATTTGTTTTGTCGTCTTTGTAGACCCCTAAATGCTTGGCACGAGCTTTTGTCGCTGCCTCAGTCAACGTTTTCCGCAGATCTGAAAAAAGCCCCACGTAGTAGGTCGGGTAGGCATTGCCCATTGCCAAGGTTTGATAGTTTAGGCTATCTTTTAGTCGCTTACCATCCAAAAAGACATTGCTCCCATCTTGCTCTGAAGGAGTGCCTGCAAACACAAAAGAAACAGGTCGTCCATTGATGTCTTTCTGTTGAGTCAGGATATATCCCGGCGTTCCATCCTTCGCCTTAACAATATTGCGATGAGCATTGTCCCACACGACATTTTTGATATGGAGATGACTCAGTAAAAAGTCTGTGGCAGCATTTGCCAGCGATCGCGGTTGATGAACTTCACCCCCTAGTGCAGAAAAGTGAGTTTCCAGGGTATCAATGCCTTCTAAACGAAGCTGTACATCTTTTTTACTGTTGATTGTGAGTCGCCCTGGCCCTAATAAATTCCAGTTCGCCTCATTTTCTGCACGAAACCGAATGGAGTCACCGTCAGGGGAGTAGCCCGTGACGTGAAAAGTGCCTTTAATTAAATGAAAGCCCATTTGTTTTCTCCTCTCTGCCAGAGAGCGTAAAGGTAAATGAGGTGCTAAACAAAACTACAAAGATGAACGTATGGCATCAGCCGTCCGTAAGGCAAGGGCTGCAACGGTTAAGGTTGGGTTAGAAGTTCCACCCGTTGTGAAAACGCTGGAACCGACGATATAGAGATTGCGATGCTCGTGCGATCGCCCTTGCCCATCCACAACAGAACTAAAGGGATTGCTACCCATTTTGCAAGTACCCATAATGTGTCCAGCCCCGTTGTATTCTAGGGTCGGTGCGATGGGTTCAACTTCTTCATCGCCTTGGATGCGATCAAAAAGGCGCTTAGCGACGCTGTAGCCATAGGCCAGTGCTTTCTTAGAGTAATCGTCTACTTTGAAGGTAACTTTGGGTCGCACCAGCTCGAACGCATCCTTCTCATCGGATAACGTCACGCGATTATCCCTATTCGGCAGCATTTCGGTCGAATATCCAATCCGCATCATTCGAGTGATGCGATCTTCAACACGGTCATGTAACGCCTTGCCAAATCGGATACCTGTCTTTTTCTTGCCGTTAGCATCAACCCCCAGATCTTCTAACATTAGGGTTTCGACAGATTTGATGGGCGGCTCTCTTCTGCCCCAACCATCATTGCCAATCGTCATCCGAAACGCCCCGCAAAATTTACGGAAATCTCCGTCTCGAAAGACCTCAATGCTAGAGGTACTCTGAGGCCCACGAAAAGGGAAGACAGGCTCAGGAAATAGACCCGTAACTTCTTCGGCTAAATGATCCATTAGGTTTCTGCCCACCTGGTCACTTTTATTGCCTAAAGTGGGTGAAGAGAGCCAAAGCTTAGGGGTTTCAATCCCATGAGTAGCCAGCACCACAATTTTGGCGGTCAAAAACTGCTCTTTTTTGTCTGGCGTTGACCAATCCTTAAAAAACACCTTATTGACATCGCCATTCTCTGTGGTCTCAAGCTTTGTAACCACGCAGCTTTTTCTCAGCTCTACGCCA
>JANNDV010000212.1:0-6636 GCA_031387975.1 Acaryochloridaceae cyanobacterium OTE_75_metabat_521
AGAGCGGTTTGAAGAAGGAGAATGGCGATCGCACACAGAAGTCTGGCGAAATGGCGTGCCGCTTTGGATTGACCGTCAGTGGCTCCCAGCAGGTCTACCCATGATTGATCATCCCCATGGACTCAACCAGTGCCCTGTGGTAGGCACCTTAGCGTGGATTGGACAGGAAGTAGACCGTGACTTCGTGCAGCAGCTTCGGGAAATTTGGGTTCAGTTGGGGCTACAGGGTGAAATTGGCGTAACTCGCGCACAGCAGGGGGTCATTTGCCGTTACCGAGGCCAATCGACCTCAGAGGCTCGACAATGGTTTACGCAAGTTTGGAATCATGTGCGATCCTATGCCTTAGGGCAGCCTGCCTGTCCCGTTCGCGTTTGGCAAGTTTAATCTGGTCAGTCTAAATGAGGTTCTAAATCATGCAACTCTCTCCGCAAGAAAAAGATAAGCTGCTCATTTTTACGGCGGCTCTGGTGGCAGAACGGCGTAAGGCTAAGGGTCTTAAGCTGAATTACCCAGAGGCGATCGCCTTCATCTCTGCCGCCATCTTAGAAGGTGCCCGTGAGGGGCGTACCGTTGCTGACCTGATGAGCTACGGCACAACGCTGCTAGGGCGCGATGACGTGATGGACGGCATTCCTGAAATGATTCACGACGTGCAGGTAGAAGCAACTTTCCCCGATGGGACAAAACTGGTGACGGTGCATGAACCCATTCGTTAAGTTTTGGGACGGGTACACAGCATTTTAGAGGGGGGCGCAAGGGCTTAAATCCTGAGAGTAGATTACGGCTGCTCGTGCGATAGGCTGAGATAGGCAATAGATCCTCTACAATAGAGAACTGTGCAAAACACAAAGCTATGTTCTGCATTCACCGCTGCCTTTGGGTTTGACGCGGCTCGTTTGCATTTGATTGGTTCTATTAGCTGAGTCTACCGAGGGAAGAGCGTTGTCTAAAACACAAGAACAATTAAAAGTCACCCAGGAAAAGCTTCCTGGTAGCCAGATTGGGCTAGAAATCGAAATTTCTCCAGAGCGATCGCGCCAAGCCTACGAGCAGACCGTTACTAAGTTCATGAAGTCTGCCCAAATCCCTGGCTTTCGGCGCGGTAAGGTGCCCCGTCAGGTGGTGCTTCAGCGTTACGGCGCAATGCAGCTAAAGGCCGCAACTTTAGAAGAATTGGTTGAGCAAACCTTCAAAGAGGCGATCGCCCAAGAAGAGATTGCGGCCCTGGGCAATTTTCAGCTTCGCTCCTCCTTTGACGAGATGCTGACTCAGTTTGAGCCAGGGTCTGTCATGACCTACAGCGCCAGTATTGATGTACCGCCCAAGGCAACGCTCAAGCGCTACACAGAATTCAAAGTGACCGCAGAAGAAGTCAAGCACGACCCCACTCAAGCCGATCGCCTGATTGATGAGCAGCGTGCCTCTCGTTCTACGCTCATTCCCGTCGAAGGCCGCGCCGCCGAACTGGGTGATGTTGCGGTGATAGATTTCTCGGGTCAGTATTTCTTAGGCGAAGCCAAAGAAGATCCTCAAGACATCGAAGGCGGTAGCGCCGAAGATTTTCAAGTCGAGCTATCTGAAGGGCAGCTCATTCCTGGCTTTATCGAAGGCATTGTCGGGATGAACCCTGATGAAGCCAAAGAACTAGAGCTACAGTTCCCTGAAGGCTATTTTCAAGAAGAGCTGGCTGGCAAATCTGCGGTGTTCTCCGTCACGCTCAAAGAAATTAAAACAAAAGAGCTGCCAGAACTCGACGATGAATTTGTCAAAGAAATCAGCGATTTTGAAACCTTGGCCGAGCTGCGTACATTTTTAGAAGAGCGCTACCAGAAAGAAGCCCAGGATAAAACCAACGAAAACATTGAAACGAAGCTTCTAGATGCCCTCGTTGAAGAGGTTGAGGTTGATCTACCCGAAACCGTCATCATCAACGAAACCAACTTTCTGATCAACCAACTGGCCTCCCGTTTGCAGTCTCAAGGAATGGATGTCAAACGGCTATTCCCTGCTGACGCGCTGGATGGTCTCAGAGATCGCTTCCGTGATGAGGCGATTGGTCGGGTAAAGCGTACTCTGGCGCTGGCTGAGGTTGCAGCCCAAGAGTCTCTCAAAATTGAGACAGAAACCCTCGAGGCGCGCTACCAAGAGGTGTTTGATCAGATTGATGACAAGAAGAACATCGACCGCGATCGCCTTAGAGAAGTGCTCGAAGACGAACTTCTCAAAGAAAAGGTTGTGGGCTGGCTCAAAGAACACTCTGAAGTCACGCTGGTAGACAAAATTGAGCCAGAGCCAGAAGCATTACCAGAGGCTTCGAGCGCAACGGTAGAGACCACCGCCTCAGCCGTGGTCGAAGACGAACAGCCAGAGACAGCTCTAGAAGCAGCGGCAGAAGAACCCAAAAAGACCCCTCGCCGCCGTAGTTCTAAGGCAAAGACCGAAGAAGAAAGCTAAGGCGATCGCCCCATTGCCTATTGTCAGCAGACATCAGCAGACAATAGGCAGCAGCCAGCGGTCAACACCAGCGGATTGAGCAGCAGTTAAGGCATAATGAAGTGAAAGCGGGTTGAAGCTTTGCTCAACGCGTTTGTATCATGTTCTTTCGCTGTTGCTCAGCCGACCCTTTTCTTATTCCTTTTGAAGTAGAGCAGACGCGTATATGCTTTTTTCTCACTCCCGCGAAACGCGTTCATCAGGACATGACGACAGCTTTAACCCTCCCCAGGCGATCGTGCCCATGGTGGTAGAGCAGTCCGGTCGAGGTGAGCGAGCCTTTGATATTTATTCCAGACTGCTTAGAGAGCGTATTGTGTTCCTCGGAAGCAATGGCTCCTCTCGCGGTATTGATGACTCAGTTGCCGATGCAATTGTTGCCCAGCTTCTGTTTTTAGATGCAGAAGATCCAGAACAAGATATTTATCTCTACATCAATTCTCCGGGTGGCTCCATTACCGCAGGCATGGCAATTTTTGACACCATGCAGCACATCCGCCCCAACGTTTGCACTATCTGTTTTGGCTTAGCCGCCAGCATGGGCGCGTTTTTGCTGTCAGCGGGAACCCCTGGCAAGCGGATGGCTTTACCCCACTCCAGAATCATGATTCACCAGCCCCTCGGCGGTGCCCAAGGGCAGGCTCGGGACATTGAGATCCAGGCCAAAGAAATCATGTATCTCAAAGATCAGCTTAACCAGCTAATGGCGGAGCATACGGGGCAACCCCTCGATCAAATTGAAGCCGATACAGACCGCGACTTCTTTATGTCTCCTGACGAAGCGCAAAAGTATGGTTTGATTGACAAGGTTTTGACTCGTCAAGATCTCATCAGTCAACGTCAGGCTGTCAATTCGTAACCCATCAACGTCTAGCAGGCAGTGGCTATGTCTAAGTACGACTCTCATCTCAAATGCTCCTTCTGCGGGAAATCCCAAGAACAGGTTCGCAAGCTCATTGCGGGGCCAGGAGTTTACATTTGTGACGAGTGTGTCGATCTCTGTAACGAAATCTTAGACGAAGAGCTATTTGAGTCGGGGCCGAGCAGCTCCGCTCCCGCAGCCGCGCCCACTGCCCGCCGAGAAACAGCGGCAGTCGAGCAGCGTCGTCGCGCTACGCCACGATCTGCCTCTCGACTGTCGCTAAGCCAAATTCCTAAGCCGCGAGAAATTAAAACTTATCTAGACGAGCACGTAATTGGACAAGATGAGGCCAAGAAAGTCTTGTCTGTGGGGGTTTATAACCACTACAAGCGTCTGAGCCTGCTTCAAAGTGGCGAAGCAGACGGTAGTCTAGAAGACGCGATAGAACTGCAAAAGTCTAACGTTTTGCTGATTGGGCCGACGGGCTGTGGCAAAACGCTGCTGGCTCAAACCCTGGCTAAAATGCTGGATGTGCCCTTTGCCGTCGCTGATGCCACCACGCTTACAGAAGCGGGCTACGTGGGTGAAGATGTTGAAAATATTTTACTGCGGCTGCTTCAGGTCGCTGACCTAGACGTAGAAGAAGCCCAGCGCGGCATTATCTACATTGATGAAATTGATAAGGTGGCGCGTAAAAGCGAAAACCCCTCTATTACCCGCGATGTCTCTGGGGAAGGGGTGCAGCAGGCGCTCTTAAAAATGCTGGAGGGCACCACGGCAAATGTGCCGCCCCAAGGTGGACGCAAGCATCCTTACCAAGATTGCATCCAGATTGACACCACTAATATTTTGTTTATCTGCGGTGGAGCCTTTGTGGGCTTAGACAAAATTATTGAGCAGCGCACGGGCAGAAAGTCGATGGGCTTTGTGCAGGGCGAGCCGATGCCGCGAGAAGTTCGTGCGGCAAATTCCTTGCGTCACTTGGCTCCTGAAGATTTGGTACGGTTTGGGATGATTCCTGAATTTATTGGTCGAATTCCGGTAATCTCTGTGATTGACCCGCTAGATGAAGAGACGCTGTGTAAAATTTTGACAGAGCCGCGCAATGCCCTGATCAAGCAGTACCAAAAGCTGATGAACATGGACAATGTGCAGCTTGAGTTTCATGCAGATGCCATTACGGCGATCGCCCGTGAAGCCTACCGCCGCAAGACGGGGGCGAGGGCGCTGAGAGCCATTGTAGAAGAACTCATGCTAGAGATTATGTATGAGTTGCCCTCTCGTAAAGACCTGACGCGCTGTGTGATTACGCCAGAGATGGTTGAGAAGCTTTCTTCGGCTGAGCTATTAATGCACCCGTCTTCGATTCCAACCCCAGAATCTGCCTAAAGATTCGGCTTAGATATTGAGTTTTTGTTGATATGTCCTACATAACCGTACGTGATGTTCCCCACTACTACGAGTGGATTTCGTCATCGGATCCAATGTCTTCTGACAAGCCTGTGATGGTTTTTATGCATGGGTGGGCAGGTTCTGCGCGGTACTGGCGATCAACTGCCGAGGCGCTGAAGCCATTTTTTAACTGCTTGCTTTATGATTTACGGGGGTTTGGTCGCTCCAAAGCGCCGATTGGTGCAGAACAAACGGCTTCTATTACGCCTCAAACGGCTTGGGAGCAGTATGACCTTGTGACCTATGCCGATGATTTAGCCGAGCTGTTAACGCAGCTTAAGCTAGACGCTGTTTACCTCAATGCCCATTCGACAGGGGCTTCGGTGGCAACGCTGTTTTTGAATCGCTACCCAGAGCGGGTGATTAAGGCGATTTTGACCTGTAATGGCATTTTTGAGTACGACGAGAAGGCATTTAGTCAGTTTCATCAGTTTGGGGGCTACGCGGTTAAGTTTCGGCCTCAGTGGCTTGCGAAGATTCCTTGGGTAGACCAAATCTTCATGGCGCGGTTTTTGAGTCAGCCCATCCCAAAGTCTGAACGTGTTGCATTTTTAGATGACTTTTTGATGGCAGATGAAGCAGCGGCTTTAGGCACGATGTTTACGGCGGTCAGCAAGCAGGCCTCTGAAACAATGCCCCAAGAGTTTGCCCAGCTTAAAGTACCAACGCTATTGGTTTCTGGCGAATTTGACCAGATTATTCCCGCAGCGATGGGGAAGCAGGCGGCTGACCTAAATGAACCGATGATTGAGTTTTGCGTGATTCCTAAGACGGGGCATTTCCCCATGCTGGAAGATCCTGACGGCTATTTAGGCCATGTGAATCAGTTTTTATCGGTTGCGTAAATAATTAAGCTTACGCTGGCTCACGCTTGAGCAAACTGTCGCTGACGTTCCAGGTCAAACAAAAACCCGTGGATATACTCTTCTGTCCACTCTGGCCCATAAAACCGATTAAACATGCCCCGTGCCGGATCCTTTTCAGCGCGGTAGCGTAGATAGCGCAACTGAGCCGCCTCTATATTGGCTAAATCTTCAGCATCTGTAACAGGTTTTGCCTGGTCTACAAAATTAAGATAGGCATTCAGGTAGTCCTTAAACGCCGCAAATACGTCTGTCTCTACCGCTTCCGTCTCTTTGGGTCTTGTCCATAAAAATGCTGGCGAGAAAAACGCGCTGGCTTCTTCAGGAAAATCTCCACCCCAGGGTAGTTTCTGCTGATAAGACGCAAAAATCGGCAAAATGGGGTCGCTGTACTTCGCCTGATAAGCCGGATCGTGAAAGAGCGGCTGCATATCGAGGGCAATGAGGTGCCCCCCTGGTAGCGTCACCAAATCCGCGCCAAAAAAGGGCAAATTGTAATTTAGGTGCGGAAAAATCACAAAAATTAGCACCTGAAGACCAATGCCCCCCTGCACCGGAGCTGCACGAATTTGTCGCAGCTTAGGCGTTTGATAGCCATAGCTGGTGGTTAGCACTTCATCTTGATGCTTACCCTTACCCACCATCGCCGATTTTGACTCAAACCCCTCCGGAATGGGGTAGGGCTGTAGGTCTAGGCGCTCCTGAAGAAGGGCGATCGCATAGTCTAAAAAGGGCTGATAAAGCGTCATTCGAGAAGGGTGAGAAAGGATGTAGACTTTGACTACTTTACCGCTGATGCGACAGCAAGGGGCTTGGCATCCTCAAACAAAAACCCGTATAAGAACTTCTCTGACCACTCATGCCCAAAATAGCTGCTAAATAGCCCTGAAGCGGGGTCACGGTCTGCGCTGTACTGGTCGTAGTCTTTCTGAGCTTTGACAATACGCTGAATATCTGACGGATCG
>JANNDV010000223.1:0-6825 GCA_031387975.1 Acaryochloridaceae cyanobacterium OTE_75_metabat_521
GAGTTTGAGGAAAGACCGCCTCAATCGCCTCTGGAAATCCGGTGAGACCATCAACACAAGCGATGAAGATATCTTTGACTCCTCGATTTTGGAGTTCTGTGAGCACCGATAACCAGAACTTAGAAGATTCATTCTGGGTCAGCCACATGCCCAACAGTTCCTGATGCCCCGCTAGATTGACCCCCAAAGCCAGATGAATGGCTTTATTAATCACTCGTCCTTCATGGCGCACTTTGACGACGATCTCGTCCAGGTACAGGATCGGATAAATCTCATCAAGGCTGCGATTCTGCCATAATTTCCGTTCCGCTTCGACGCGGAAGGTGTCCGAGGGAATCTTCCCCCGGCACACTTCCTTGGCTTCAGTGACGTTGGAGATCAGGGTATGAGAGACATCCACCCCATACAAGTCTTTGAGCTGGGCTTCGATGTCACGGGTACTCATGCCACGGGCATACAGCGACAGGATTTTATCGTCAAACCCGTTAAAGCGGGTTTGACCTTTGGCGATAAGCTGCGGTTCAAAGGCTCCGTTGCGGTCGCGAGGGATTGCGATCTCTGCGGCACCAAAGTCTCCTTTAATGGTCTTTTTGCTATGACCGTTACGGCGATTGCGGGGCAGGTCTGTTTCTGGGTTTGAGCGTTCTTCTTCTATGTGGGTATCGAGTTCTGCGCTTAAACATCGTTCGATGAGGGCTTTACTCAATTGCTTGAAGATCCCACTCTCTCCCATCAAGTCTTCAGGGTTACGGTAGTCTTTGAGGAGTTCATCAATCAGTTCGGGTCGAAAGGTCATGGGTCGTGTCTCCCTTAGTTTGTTCATCAGGTCTTCTTTTGACCTTTGACACAAACTAATTTACACTCCCTGAGAGAATGCATCAGTACGCTCACTAGCAGTGAAAACATTTGTACCGTTTACCTTCAGCTCTAGTGAATGTCTCCATGAACTAGATCACCTTCGGGTGCTGCCGAGATTCATTTCAGACCCACGGTTCATCATCTTCTAGATCTATTTGAGGAACCTGCGCTGATGCTTGAGTTTCCCCATCCTTATGGGGCTTTACAGGTGATTTGGGTGGGGGCTGGATGGAGCCTTTAATCTGTTGAGCAAGGGGTGTTAGCTCTTCTTTTAGCTCTTTGCCAAGGCTTTGGGCGCGGTCTTGAAGTTGCCCCAGCAGTGAACGCCCTGCCTTGATTGCTTCTTGAGACGGAAACTCTTCACGAACTGCCTTGGCTTTTTGGGTGGCCTGCTCAGCAATCGCCCTGACCTGCTGCCCTGCCCGTTTGGTGGCAGACTGAGCCGTCTCTGAAAATGACTGTAGATCTTCTGCAACTTTTGAAACGTTTTGCGCCAGACCATCTTGATAGGCGGCAATGAGCGGGACGGCTCTCTGTGCCACCAACACACGCTTTGTCCCAATTTTGACAATGCCCTTTGTGGGAAGCCTATAGACGCTCTCAACGTACCCATGCCACCCTTGAGCGCGGAATAGGTAATCTGTAATATCTCCGGTTTCTAGATCAAATAGACAGTCTGTAATGTGACCGAGCCGATTTCCAGCATCGCTCCATAGCTCATGACCAATGAGGGTTTCTAGCACGCCCACATGTTCAGTATCGGTTTCGACGGGTAAAGCATTGACGACAACCCCTTCTGCACCGATTGTAAGAAGCTGACTCAGCTTAAAGGCAAATCTTTTTTTAGTTAAGAGGCTATTTTTGCTAATAAACCCCATCACTCGATGGGCGTCTGGATCCATCCACACCACCTCTACTTTGCCAAATTCTTCGGCGGTGGCTCGATCGAGCACCAGCCGATTGAGCAGGTCACTATGTCGAATTTGTGTAAAAGACTCAGGCATGAATGTGTGCCTTACAGGGGAACACCTTTAGTCTATTCTTTCTGGTTAGCCATGACAAAAAAGCCGGAGATTTTATGGCTCTCCGGCTTTGAATTCTAAAAACTAGGTTTAGAAAAATGCAGCATTAGAAGCTACGGGCAAAGCTGCCGCCGCCGCTATTTCCACCACGGCGATCGCCGCCGAAAGAAGGGCGATTACCGCTTTCTTCACGGGGCTTAGCCTTATTGACCTTGAGGGTACGACCCATCCATTCTGCGCCATCGAGAGCCTCGATTGCCGCAGTTTCTTCAGCGTCGTTGCCCATTTCAACAAAAGCAAAACCACGGGGGCGACCCGTTTCACGATCAGTGGGGAGCTGAACACGCGCAATTGCACCATACTCAACAAAAACAGAGGTCAAGTCCTCTTTCGTAACCTCGTAAGACAGGTTACCAACGTAAATCGACATAAGTAGTATCCAAAATCAAGAGCGTGTAGAGAGTGGGATTTCGGAGCAAAGCTTGATAAATTAGACCGAGGAAAACCTGATTAACTTAGACGCAAACACTGCAACCGATACTTTATTCTCAGTGTTCTATTCTAACGCAGTCCTACTTAAGTTTTGAGGGTTGTAGCTCAAATCTAATCTGGGTTCTATGACACGGCATTGGTTTGGGGGAGATTAGAGCTTAAGCCAGCGAAGATACCACGGACTTTCGCGGCTGCGGCTTGACTGCTTTAGCGCCGAAAGCTGTTCCTGGAGACGAAAGTTGGCAGCTTCTAGCTCAGCGGCTCTAGCTACCAACACAACATTGCGATTAAATAAATATTTATTGCGGGTTTCAAGTGCCACGAGGTGAGGATTCTGGTTTGATTCGGCTAAAGGCTGATTTAGCGCGTCGTCCTTATACATTGCCTCAGACAGAGACACCAAGCGCTGTGACGTTTCAATGAGTTCTGGATCGATCTCTATAGGGGGCGCTTCCCAGAGATCTTGCGGGTCTAACGGCGCTTCTGACGGCATAGAATCACCTAGGTCTTCTGCATAACGGTTGCGATAGCGCCAGTGTAGCCGTCTTCTAAGTCCACACGCCAGCGTTGAGTGACTTCAAGCAGCGGTGCAGGTAGCCACCGATCAAAAGCAGGATAAATAGGCAGACGCGGCTGAAGGTTCCATGCTTCTGGATCTAGGCTTTTGACAAGCTGATCTAGAGCGGTATGGGCATAGTCTGGATTGACGTGGTCGTGGGGCACTAACCCCCCTAAGTCCCGCGCTCCTGCCGCTAAACAATCTCGTAAATGCTGGGGAACCTGCACCAAGTTGGGCGGGATTTGGATTGTGATACTGCTGGGGAGAATTTGACGGGCGATCGCCACTACCCCTGCCATCTGCTCTAGCTCAAACCCTTGCCCTGCCCACTGCTCCTGCTGGCCTGGACTGTAGGGCTGTAGAATGACCTCCTGGATATGACCCCAGCGAGAGTGAGATTGGGCGATCGCCCCCAGCGTCTCTTCTCTTTCTTGCGCCGTTTCACCCAAACCCAAAAGTAAGCCCGTCGTAAAAGGAATTTGGAGCTGTCCTGCCCACTCAAGCTGCTCTAGGCGTAATGCCGAATCCTTGCTGGGGGCATGGCGATGGACTGTCTTTTGTAGACGCGGCGTAATCTGCTCAAGCATTAGCCCCATCGAGACGTTAACGTGCTTGAGCTGTGCCAGTTCGTCATACAGCAGCGGCCCTGCATTGGTGTGAGGCAAAAAGCCCATGGCAAGTGCCAGTTCGCAAATTTGGTAAATATGCTTAAACCAGTCACCACGGCGGGCACTTTGGGGATGCACTTCCCCACTTAAGACTAAAATTTCAATCACGCCAAGCTGACGTAATACAGAGAGCTGTGATGCGGCTTTTTCTAACGGGAGCCAAGGGCTTTGACCTGGATCGGTGCGAAAATTGCAGTAGTCACAGCGATTGAAGCACTCGTAGGTGGGTACGAGGGTAAATGCAGGGCTATAGGTAATGACCTGAGGTGCTGCCATCATCAATCTACCGCTGCTACTTTACAGAATCTGTTGCGTAAACTCGACCTTTCCAAGCGCCGCCTTTGCCCTGCAAATGGCGCAGGGCAGAGTCTGCGGTCATTAAGGTATAAAGTGCCGCAATCAAAGGCAGGGTGAATGCCCACAACGGCGACAGCCGATACAGCCGAATGGTGGGCCAGTAAGCGATCGTCATCAGGCTCCAGAGGAGGGTGGCTACTGCCACAACCCCCCACTGCCCCGTCATGGTGCCCAGCACCAAGCTGATCGGCGGCACTAAATAAATCACAACCATGCTCAGTAAAGAACCCAGCAGTAGCCCATAGGAATAGTGAAGCTGCGTAAATGCCGTCCGCGCCACCATCGTCCAGATGGTGGCAAGCGAAGGATAGGGACGAAGGCTAACGGTTGTGGTGGTTAACCCTAGCCAAATACGACCCGTATCGCCACTGTCTGAAACCGCACCCTTAATGGCTGCACCCAATGCGCAATCATCAATAAGCGCTTTACGGATGACCTCAATACCGCCCACGCCCATTAAAGTGTCTCGACGCACCAAGATACAGCCCCCTGCTGCCGCCGCCATCGGGTTTTGGGGCTGGTTTACCCACGGGAACGGATACAGCTTTTGGAAGAAAAAAACAAAGGCTGGAATCAGCAGCTTTTCCCAAAAGCTTTGGCAGCGCAGCAACACCATTAAAGACACTAAATCGAGCTGTTCGCGTTCGGCTTTAACCACCAACTGCTTGAGCGCGTCCTGCCCGTGCAAAATATCGGCATCGGTGAGCAAAAAGTAGTCTGGCAGAGGCTGTGTTGTATTCTGAATCACTTGCTGAATGCCTTGATGTACAGCCCACAGTTTGCCAGACCAGCCTGTTGGCAGCGGATCGGTGGTCATGATTTCAAGCGGAGCTTCGGCTTCGCTCTGATACGCCGTTTGCCTTGCCACCGCTGCGGTGCCGTCTGTACTCTGGTCATCTACCAGCAAAATGCGAAAGTTACCTGGATACTGCTGAGTGAGCAGCCCTGGCAAAGACTGCGTCAGCATATCCGCTTCATTACGGGCAGGCACGACCGCACAAATAGATGGCCATTCTGCCAAAGATACCTTGCCAGAGGAGGTCAGACGCTGATTGCACCGCCAGAATTGACCTCTAAAGGCCAGTAAATAAATCCAGCTCAGACCCGATAAACTCAGTGCCAAGAAAGCCAGTGCTAAAGGAGTTATGGTCATAAAGTTGCTCCACTCCACTTTTCAGTAAAGCTCAATCCACAACAAACGATTTAAGAAACGATTCAATCTACGCAATTTCGGCAGGCTGCTAAGCGCGAGACAAAAACGGTACGTCTACAGCGACGGCTTCGTGTTCGCCGACTTTGACGCTTAAGCCTGCGCCACCCGCTTTCGTTTTCAGGTATGCCAGCCCAAAGCAGCCCTGGGCTGTTTCGACCACGCTGGTTAAAACGCCTACTTTTTGGCCTTCTATCGACAGGATTGTGCCAATGGGTTCTGCTTGCGCCAGCTTAAGCCCCCAGAGCTGCTGCTTAACGCCGTTATAGGTGTTGAGTCGTGCGATGGTTTCTTGCCCGATGTAGCAGCCTTTATTAAAAGACACTGTATGCCAAAGCCCTGCCTCTAATGGATTATAGTCTTCGGTGAGTTCTGTCCCTGGCATGGGACGACCTTGTAAAACGCGCAACTGTTCCCAGGCTTGTTCGCCTAGGGGTACAGCCTTTGCTGTGGTGAATGCTTCCCAAAGTGCTGCGCCATCGGCGAGGTCGGCAATAATGGTGTAGCCCTGAGTATCTAGGCCACCGCCTGTGGCAATGCGAACTGAAAGACCAGCAATGTTGGCAATGCAGTGAGCATGTAGCGTTTGGGGCAGGTTGGTTACGCCCATACTCTCAAGGAGCGCGGTGCTGCGGGGACCCAGCAAGCTAAAGCATACGGTGGTGTCGCTGAAGTCTGTTAACTCGACTTTATCGCCAAAGAAGATATAGCGATCAAGCCATTTCAATAACGGCTGTCGCTGGCTGGGTGAGGTGAGCACCCAAATCTCTGCCTCGGTGACGTAGGCACTCACTAGGTCGATGGTGCGGGCGGTGGAGGTGAGAATAACGGTTTCACAGCCTTGTCCGGGCTGGAGCGGCTTGAGGTCATTGGTGCTTTGGTTATGCAAAAACGTGAGGCGATCGCCCCCACTCAACCTCAACCGCCCCCAATGGCTGCGATCGCAGAGGGCCACGGCTTGATGGGCGGCGGCGATCGCCTCAGCATCGTTGCCAAAGGTGACGGGGATATCAGACGCAATCTGAGCGCCCTGAGAACGCTGATAGTCTTGCAATGCCTGCATAGGGTAACGGATTTAATCCCAGTGTGGAGCGGTGGAAAGGTGCATAAGCTAGTCCCTATTCTAGGAGAAAATCAAGGCGCGATATCTGTTCTACGGGAAAGGTTTTCAAGCATTAGGACCATTAAAATGATGTCTTGGTATTGACCGTCGATTTTGCAGCCCCTGTAATAGCATGTGAGCCTGAGCTTGCTAAACTATTTAGCAAGCATTGCCACGGCAAAACCAATGACAGCCATCACGCTTAACCTTTCCCCAGAACTCGACCAAGAACTTCGTACTGAAGCTGCGAGGCAAGGACTTGAGCCTGATCGCTACATCATCCACACTCTCCAAGAACGGCTTCAACCCAAATCTGACCTAAAATCCACAGAATCTGACCTACTCCAACAAATCAATATTGGTTTTTCAGCGGAAAACTGGACTCAATACCATGCGCTGATTGCAAAACGCCAAGCCGAAACCCTTGCCCCCGAAGAACACGAACACCTCATTCAAATGAGCGATCGCCTCGAAAACCTCAATGTTCTCCGTATTCAGGCACTCATCCAATTGGCTAACCTACGCAATCAGCCCTTAAGCGACCTTATGCAAACCCT
>JANNDV010000227.1:0-1831 GCA_031387975.1 Acaryochloridaceae cyanobacterium OTE_75_metabat_521
GGATGGAGAGATGTAAAATCCTAACGAAGAACTTTGAACGAACCTTATCGAATGCGACTACTAAGATTAACCTTTGCTTCGTTAGGCTAATGGTTAAGAGGCTTGCAGCCCCTTCTTAAGATCTCAAATGGGTTCTATAAATCCAGAATGCCTACGTTAAACTAACCTTCTCAGCACTCTTTCTAATTTTAGCCCGAAGATTTCTCCATAACACTCTTTTTAGGGTACTTAGACAGAGCGAGTCAGCATAACATCTTGTACTCCTATCGCTAGAATCGTTATTGCAGAACAATTACGGTACTTAAACAGAATAAGTCAGTCTAAGCACCTCTCATGGGGTATTAGACCGACTCGATCCGTACAAATTCTCTTAATGTAAAAAATGACGGGTTTGGGTCATTGCCATGACTAGCCCTAGCTCGTCTGCGGCCTTAATCGAATCAGCATCGCGCATACTCCCTCCTGGTTGAACCAGCAATTGAATGCCTGCCGCCGCCGCCGTTCGCACCGAGTCATCGAAGGGGAAAAACCCATCACTGGCGAGTGTTGCACCCTGAGCTTTTTCAGCAGCTTGCTCTAGCGCAATTTTGACCGAGCCAACGCGGTTCATTTGACCTGCGCCTACTCCTAACGTTGCACGATCTGCCGTCACCACGATCGCATTAGATTTGACGTGCTTCACCACCTTCCAAGCAAAAAACATCTCGGCAAGCTGGGCAGGGGTGGGCTGTGCTTGAGTCACAATTTGCCAGTCAGCGGGGGGCGTTAACACTTCATCTGCCGCTTGGGCTAAAAACCCACCTGCAATGGTTTTGAGGGTAACGGCAGGGCCACTCAGCAAGTCTGGCAAAATCATCACCCGCACTTTACCCTTGGCTTTTAAGATCGCTTCTGCTTCGGCATCACAGCTTGGGGCAACGACACACTCTAAAAAGGTTTGGGTCAATGCCTGAGCCGTTGCGGCATCAATAGGGCGATTGAGCGCCACAATGCCACCAAAGGCTGAAGTAGAATCGGCTTCAAACGCTTTTTGGTAGGCCAAGGCTAAGGTGGCAGCCTGGGCAACGCCGCAGGGGTTGTTGTGCTTCAAAATCGCGGCGGCGGGTTCATCTGTTGCGCTGGCAAACTCTGCAATAATTTGCCGCGCGGCTTCAAGATCGACCAAGTTGTTGTAGCTCAGCTCTTTTCCCTGGAGTTGGGTTGCCGCAGCCCAGCCCGTGGGAACTGCGCCGCTTTGGTACCAAATTGCACTTTGGTGAGGGTTTTCGCCGTAGCGGAGCGTCTGCTTCTCTTGACCAGAGAGAATTAGGGTTTTGGGAAGAACACTCGGCTGCGTGGCGGTGTTGGAAGCCTGATTGAGGTAATGGGCGATCGCCTGGTCATAAGAAGCCGTCAGCGCAAACACCTTCAGCGAACAGGCTTGACGAAAGACTAGGGTAGGTTCGCCGCTGTTGTGCTGAAGTTCGCCCAGGTAAGTCTCGTATTGCTCGGGGGCGCAGAGCACCGTCAGATGGGCAAAGTTTTTCGCCGAAGCCCTCAACATGGCAGGGCCGCCAATATCAATTTGCTCGATCGCCGCTGCTAAATCCGTTACGCCACGCTGCTGCTGGTCGGCAATGGTCTGCTCAAAGGGGTAGAGATTGACCACCACAAGGTCAATGGGGCGAATGTTGTTGGCGGCTAAATCGGTGCGATCGCTTTCTACATCTCGACGTGCCAAAATGCCGCCATGGATTTTAGGGTGTAGCGTTTTGACCCGTCCGCCCAAAATTTCCGGTGCGCCTGTGTAGTCTGATACCTTCGCAACGGGAACCCCTGCTGCCTTAAGCGT
>JANNDV010000236.1:0-6481 GCA_031387975.1 Acaryochloridaceae cyanobacterium OTE_75_metabat_521
AAACCCCAACAGCGGTGGCACAATCGGAATCCAGCCGCCTTCAAAAAAAGTCCAAATGCTAAAGCCGATTAGCCCCAACAGACAAATGGGGATTGCCACCCCTAAAACCAGGGAACTCCGCGATCGCCATGCCAAAATACCGCCCAGCATAGACCATCCCAGCACCCAAAAGTCTTCCGCCATCTCAGGCCAAAACCAGAACAGTGAGCGCTGACCCGTTGCCGCATCCAAAAATAGACTCACCATTTGAGCGTGAATCATCACGCCTGCCATTCTGCCCTCAGATTGTCCTGCACTGAGGGGCGTATTGAAAAAGTCCTTGCCGCTCTCGGCGACATTGCCAATGAGGATAATGCGATCGCGAATTTTCTCCGGCGGCACCTGCCCCGCCATCATGGCTCCCAGAGACACCATCGGGATAGTGCGTGTGCCCCCTCGGTAGTTCAGCAAAACGAGATAGCTGTTCGCATCCCCCCGCACATATCCCCCATCATTGGGCTGTAGTCGCGTAAAGGTCGTTTGGCCTAACTGCATCGTAGTAGGGTCTTCAGCACTGGGCTTCGGCTCAATTTTGTTCTCTAATAAGTAGCGCCAAGCCAACTGAAGCGAAAAAGACGGAATTGGCTCTCCCTTATCGCCTGGCTGAAACAGAATTGCCCGTCGTAAAATTCCATCTCGATCAATCACCACATCGTTAAACCCAATTTGATCTGCGGGGAGTGCTTTAGGCGGCTGAATGGTGGGTTGGGTGGCATCCCCTAGCTTGGTGATTCCAATAATGCGGTTATTTTGCTTAAGCTCTTCCACAAAGGCAGCATGCCCTGGCTCTATGGGGGTATCACGGTAAATATCAATGCCAATCGCACGGGGTTTAGATTGTTTCAGCTTACTCAGTAGCCCTGCATAAACGCTGTCAGGTAGCTGCAAAAGGCTGCCTCGGCTTTGCAAGTCTTTCTCGGTAATCCCCACTACCAAAATGCGGTCATCGGCTTTTTGCTCAGGGCGAAGTCTTACCATCCAGTCATAGGTCAGCAGCTCTAGCCACTCCAGGCTGCGGATTCCGCGCAGCCCCAGTACCAGTAGGGTGATGGCAAGCGCTGCGATCGCCGCAACGGCAACAGCAGAATCTCGTTCTTGGCGGTTTTGGTTTAGAAATTTACGCTTCATCAAGATCTCGTAGGTTTGGATGGCTTAACACCATCAATGAATCAGCTTAAGGATTTATGACCTCCTGACCTCACAAAACAGCATCTCAGACTGTCCAAAGCGTTACAATTCTAGACCTTTAGGCAAAAGTAACGATTTTTAATACGGCTGGGCACAGATCGGATTTTACAACTTAAATCTCATCTGCTTGAGATCTAAGATCTCAACTTAAATCTCCAAAAGCATACTGTGTAAGGAAATAGAAATTTATTTCTAGGGTTCGACCTAGTTTTGTTTTTGTTCTGTATTTTATAAATACTTTTTATATAAATTAAAATAGTTCAATTTATGAACTTAAATTCATCATTGAGAGGCTTAAAGAAAGCCAGATATGTCTTGGAACCCCATAGCAAGCTTTAAGTCTTGTTTCGTTTCTCTTCAAAATTCCCTATTCCCCCAAAACTGGACAATAATGCACTCATAGCAATCATCAGACCCACCCTCTGCACCCTGGGTTTTAGGCAGGTAGCCTGGGAACCGTGTTTGAGATGCAACATTATTGAGAGGACGAAACGTGAAACTCGCAGTTTACGGCAAAGGCGGAATTGGTAAGTCAACCACAAGCTGCAATATTTCTGTAGCGCTCGCGCGTCGAGGCAAGAAGGTACTGCAAATTGGCTGTGACCCCAAGCACGACAGCACTTTTACCCTGACAGGGTTCTTGATCCCCACCATCATTGATACACTCCAAGCCAAAGACTATCACTACGAAGATGTGTGGCCCGAAGACGTGATCTACAAAGGCTACGGTGGCGTAGACTGCGTGGAAGCAGGTGGCCCCCCCGCAGGTGCTGGCTGCGGCGGCTATGTTGTGGGTGAAACCGTCAAGCTGCTCAAAGAACTAAATGCTTTTGATGAATATGACGTGATTTTGTTTGACGTGCTGGGTGACGTGGTGTGTGGTGGCTTTGCCGCGCCCCTCAACTATGCCGACTATTGCCTGATTGTGACCGACAACGGCTTTGATGCGCTGTTTGCCGCCAATCGCATTGCCGCCTCTGTGCGAGAAAAAGCACGGACTCACCCCCTACGTCTTGCCGGACTCATCGGGAACCGTACCTCTCAGCGCGACCTCATTGAAAAATATATTGAAGCCGTGCCTATGCCCGTGCTGGAGGTATTGCCCCTGATCGAAGACATTCGAGTCTCACGGGTGAAGGGTAAGACCCTGTTTGAGATGGCAGAGTCTGATCCATCCTTAAACTACGTTTGCGACTACTACCTTAATATTGCCGACCAAATTTTGGCGCGGCCTGAAGGCGTGGTGCCCAACGATACGCCCGATCGCGATTTGTTTGCGCTGCTGTCAGATTTCTACCTCAACCCAGTGCCTGCCAAACAAACCCAAACCGCAGACGAAGAACTTGATTTGATGATGGTTTAGATCCAGACGTTTTGGATTATGGATTAAACGACCTCAACTTTTGACCCTCACCCCCAGCCCCTCTCTCAGAACGGGAGAGGGGAGTAGAAAGATTCTTGTTCCCCTTCTCCCGCTCTGGGAGAAGGGGTTAGGGGATGAGGGAGTGCAAAGCGCACCGCTTCTAAACAATTTCCCAAGTTATTTAATTCACGATTCTTAGTTTCAAAACAGTGCTTACATAGACAGCCGATTTAGAGAGAAGAAAGGGACACAACATTATGACGCTTGCAGAAGCGCAGCCCCAAGGGCTGCAATTTGAATGCGAAACGGGCAACTACCACACCTTTTGCCCTATTAGCTGTGTGGCTTGGCTGTACCAAAAAATTGAAGACAGCTTTTTCTTGGTCATTGGCACCAAGACCTGCGGCTACTTTTTACAAAACGCCATGGGCGTGATGATCTTTGCCGAGCCGCGCTACGCCATGGCAGAGCTTGAAGAAGGGGATATCTCTGCAAAACTCAACGACTACGAAGAGTTAAAGCGTCTGTGTCTCCAAATCAAAAAAGATCGCAACCCTAGCGTGATTGTCTGGATTGGCACCTGCACCACTGAGATCATCAAAACCGATCTCGAAGGTCTAGCCCCTCGTCTTGAAGCTGAAATTGGCATCCCCATCGTGGTAGCGCGTGCCAATGGTCTAGACTATGCCTTTACCCAGGGCGAAGATACGGTGCTCGCCGCAATGGCACATCGTTGTCCTGAAAAGGCACCTGTGCTAGAAGCAGAGAAGAAGGAACGGAATGCGATCGCCTCTCTGATGAATTTTGGCAAAAAGAAAGAAGACGTTGTCGCCGACGAATCTGAATATAAAAAACACATCCCGCTGGTGCTGTTTGGTTCTCTGCCCGATCCGGTGGTGACGCAGCTAACGCTAGAGCTTAAAAAGCAGGGGATCAAAGTCAGCGGCTGGCTTCCCGCCAAGCGATTTACAGAGCTTCCCGTTATAGAAGAAGGCTATTACGTCAGCGGGATCAATCCCTTTCTCAGTCGCACCGCTTCCACTTTAATGCGTCGGCGCAAGTGCAAGCTCATCGGCGCACCATTCCCCATCGGACCCGATGGCACCCGCGCCTGGATTGAAAAAATCTGCTCTGTACTCGAAATTGAGCCGAAGGGACTCGCCGAACGAGAATCCCAAATTTGGGAAAGTGTAGAAGAATACCTACAGCTCATTCGCGGCAAGTCGGTCTTCTTTATGGGCGATAACCTGCTAGAAGTGTCGATGGCGCGGTTCTTGGTGCGCTGCGGCATGACCGTGCAAGAAGTGGGCATCCCCTACATGGACAAACGCTATCAAGGTGCTGAACTGGCCTTGCTAGAAAAAACCTGTAATGAAATGGGTGTACCTTTACCCAAAATTGTCGAAAAACCTGATAACTACAATCAGCTTCAGCGCATTCATGAACTGAAGCCTGACCTTGTGATTACGGGCATGGCGCACGCCAACCCGCTCGAAGCCAGGGGAATCACGACCAAGTGGTCGGTAGAGTTCACCTTTGCCCAAATCCACGGGTTTACTAATACCCGCGATATTTTAGAGCTTGTAACGCGCCCCTTGCGTCGTAACAATAGCCTCAAAGATCTCGGCTGGGAAAAACTGGTGAAGGAAGCCGCGAAGGTCTAACTACCGGATACACACAAGTCCAAGAAAAATCCCCTCCTTGGAGGGGTGCCCGTAGGGCGGGGTGGGTTAGTCAGTAGCGCCATGACTAACCCACCCCTGCCCCTCCCAAGAGGGGATTGATGAGTTGATTTATGGCAAAAACCATTACTGAATGGAAACTTTAAGACTGGTGTGTACACCGTGGGTCTAAAAAGAGGCTGATTTTTGTAGAGAAAGAGGATGCGACCATCGCATCCTCTTTCTTTTTCTTAAGATGTAGGTGAGCCGTAACGCTCAACACCGCAGGAACGTTTTCTGTCCGCTACCCTAATCAAAGGGAAAAAGGGAATATGGCTAATTTAGATACAGCCCCAATGGAACTCTCCTACGACTACGCGTTAGATCGAGACTGCACCACGCTGTCGCGCCATGTGCTTCAGCAACTGCAAAGCTTTGGCCCTGATGCCCAAGATTTAAGCGCCATTATGAGCCGCATTGCCTTGGCGGGTAAAATTATTGCCCGTCGGCTCAGCCGTGCTGGGCTATTAGAAGATGCGCTTGGGTTTACAGGGGACGTTAATGTCCAGGGCGAAGCTGTTAAAAAGATGGACTTGTTTGCCAACGAGGTCTTTATTGCCGTCTTTAAGCAAAGTGGCCTGGTCTGCCAAATGGCTTCTGAAGAAATGGAGAAGCCCTACTACATCCCTGAGAACTGCCCGATTGGTCGCTACACGCTGCTCTACGACCCGATTGATGGGTCTTCTAACGTCGATATTAATCTCAACGTTGGGTCTATTTTTTCGATTCGCCAACAGGTTGGCGATGATCCCGAGCAAATTGGGGCGAATTTGCTTCAAAATGGTCATCACCAGCTTGCAGCGGGCTATATTTTGTACGGCCCTAGTACGATGCTGGTGTATTCGATTGGGAAAGGGGTACATGCCTTTACCCTTGATCCCAGCTTGGGTGAGTTTATACTGTCCACTGAAAATATTCGCATCCCCCAACATGGGCCTGTTTATAGCGTCAACGAAGGGAATTTCTGGCAGTGCGATGAGGCCATTCGTGACTTTATTCGATATGTTCATAGACACGAGGGCTATACCGCGCGCTATAGTGGGGCGCTAGTGGGTGATATTCACCGGATTTTGTTTCAGGGCGGCGTATTTTTGTACCCAGGCACGCTCAAAGACCCAGAGGGTAAACTGCGCCTTCTTTACGAATCGGCACCCCTCGCATTTTTGATGGAGCAGGCGGGCGGTTCTGCCAGCACAGGTATTCAGCCGCTTTTAGATGAAGTGCCGCACTATCTGCATCAGCGTACGCCGCTGATTATTGGCAGCAAAGACGATGTTGCCCTTGTAGAGTCTTTCATTGAGGAGAAGAAAACGCTTGCGCAAGATCGGCTTCAGGTCACGCCTTAAAATTTTGATGTTTAAAGTTTCGATGCTTAAAGTTTGGATGACTATTGCGCTGGGAGAACGACCATGACTGCTGCTGCTGTGAACCACATCCTTGAAATTAAAGACTTTGGCCAAAGCATCTGGATGGATAACCTGAGTCGTGATCTGATCCAGTCTGGTGAACTCATAGACTGGATTGAAAATCAGGGGGTTCGGGGTGTAACGTCTAATCCGGCTATTTTTGAAAAAGCGATCGCCGGAAATGCAATCTACGATGCCGATATTGAGGCGGGGATCCGCGCCAAAAAGTCGGTACTCGAAATTTATGAGTCGCTGACCTTTGACGACATCCGTAATGCCTGCGATATTTTTCGCCCCATCTACGACCAAACGGACGGGCTAGATGGCTACATCAGCATTGAGGTGCCCCCGACGATCTCGAAGGATACTCAAAGCACGATCACTGAGGCGCATCGCTATTACAAGGTGATTGATCGCCCTAACGTGATGATTAAGATTCCTGGTACGCCAGAAGGGCTTCCGGCGGTAGAGCAGGTGATTGCCGACGGCATTAGCGTGAATGTGACACTCCTGTTTTCAGTGCAAAGCTATATTGATACAGCTTGGGCCTACATTCGTGGGTTAGAAACACGGGTGGCAGAAGGCAAAGACATCAGCAATATTTCGTCGGTTGCCAGCTTTTTCTTGAGCCGGATTGACAGCAAAATTGACGACTTGCTAGAAGACCGAATTAAGGAGGCGGGGGACAACGCGGCTCTCGTTGAGCGGCTGAAGGCCATTGAGGGGAAAGTGGCGATCGCCAATGCCAAAGTCGCCTACCAGGA
>JANNDV010000240.1:0-24071 GCA_031387975.1 Acaryochloridaceae cyanobacterium OTE_75_metabat_521
ACAGATGAAGGTGCGGTTTAATCGAGTCCCCCTATATTTAACCCTTGCGTTGGTACCCTTTGCAGTGGTTGGGTGCGGAGAGTCTAAGGATTTGAGCGTTCAGCCATCGCCTCAGCCTGCTGCGTCTGCGCCGTTTCCATCCCCCCCTGTACCCGTTGCGCTCAAGTCTACTTCCAAGGTTTCGCTAACGCGACCCACAAATCCAGATGATCGGCTGCGAGTGATTAAGAGCGGTCGAACAGACCCATTTGGATCTGTAGGGCCGACAGCATCTGTGGGCGGCACTTCTGCATCAAGTGGGCCTTCTTCGCCAGGAGGGTCAAGATCTACGACTCAAGAGCAAGTGGGCAACCGCATCGCAAGCAGTTATGAAAAATTCTTAAAGGGTATTACAGGAAGCTTGGGTGGATCTAAAGAACCGAACCGTCCACCCTCTGGCGGTCAAGACCCAGCAGCAGGCATAACGCTTCCTGAACTGCCTAAAGCCCCTGAGCCTGCCAATGTAAAAGTAACGGGTGTCGTCGTAGTGGGTGGAGAACCTCGCGCTATTGTACAAGCGCCAGATGAACCCACCAGCCGAACGGTCGGGATTGGCGACTCTCTGTCTGGTGGACGGCTGATCGTCAAAAGTATTGATACCAGCAATCGTGCTGAGCCTACGGTGGTGTTTCAGCAGGGTAGTATCGAATTTTCAGTTGCGGTCGGCAGAGAGCCTGTACTCATTGCGTCGGCTTCTCCTCTGATGCCAAACCCTCGTGTCCGTGGGCTAAATTCTGTTCCACGTCGTTAGCGCTTCATCTTTTTAAAGATAATCAAACCCGCTTTCAATGCTCTTCTCTCGCGAGTGGCTGAAAGCGGGTTTTTCGATCCATCAAGATTTCAGATTTTCTGGCCATGTATAGCGAAGCAGGAAAGCTTATGCTGTGAAAAGGCAAAATCTTTTCAAGTATTTAAGGTAGGTAGCTTGTCTAATTCCGAAGCGGCAGCGACAGAACTTCAGCAATTATCGACGCAAGCTGCCGCGCTTTTAGTTTACAGAGATATCCTAGACGATGAAATTAGCCAGGTATACCTCAATCTGTTGGCGCTGTTAGCCCAGCCCAATGCCAGTGAAGCTGAGGTTTTACGGTTATATAGCCGTTGGTTTTATGCCGTTTCAGCAACGAACGCGGGTTGGCAAGACTGGATTGAGAAAAAAATTCTAAGCGCAGATAATCCATTTACCCGACAGGTACAGCTTCATCTTCTTGCTGACCTGCCACCAGGGCTAACTCAGGCCGCAGAATATGATCTGAACCTTCTCGAGCGCTGGGCGATCAAAGGCCCTGCACTGATTCAATCTGCCATGGCACTGCTGGCATTACCTGAATTGCCGACAATACAAACGCTAGGGCTGCCAGATTTAGACCGATCAACTTTCTATATCTTTGATTCTCAAATTTGGGCTGTAGCCCTTTCCGCCCTTGCAAGCCGCTATCAGCAGCGCGGGATTGGCATCTTTGCCGCTGCCAAAGCCCTACGTTGGCGCAAAGACAAACTTGAGGGTATCGATAGCCCAGAGCAGATTCAGCTTACAGACCTAGTGGGTTATGACTGGCAGCAAACCGCCCTCAAGCAAAACACCGAAGCCCTGTTAGCCGGCAACACCGCCCTTAACGTATTGCTCTATGGTAGCCGAGGCTCTGGAAAGTCTGCGCTTATTAAAGGATTGATGAACGAGTATGGCGATCGCGGCCTCCGGCTCATTGAGCTAAACAAAGCCGATATGATGCACCTGCCCAATGTGATTGAGCAGATCCGCTCCTCTCCGCTCAAGTTCATTGTTTTTATTGATGATCTGTCCTTTGAGGACGAAGAAGACAGCTATAAAGCGCTCAAAGTGGTCTTAGAAGGCAACCTGACCGCCCGTCCGACCAACGTTGCCGTCTACGCCACCTCTAACCGCCGTCACCTGATTCGAGAATTTTTTGAAGATCGCCCTCGCCCCAGCAGTGCGGATGAAGTCCATGCTTGGGATACGGTGCAAGAAAAGCTGTCCCTAAGCGATCGCTTTGGCCTGACCCTCACCTTTGAGCCAGCCGATCAGGAGACCTACCTCAAAATTGTGCGCCATCTCGCCCAGCGCTATCAGATTAACCTGCCTGAAAAAGAGCTGACCCACCAAGCGTTGCAGTGGGCGGTGCGCCATAACGTGCGGTCTGGACGTACCGCACGACAGTTTATTGACTACACACGAGGTCAAAAAAGCTCAGAAATGAAAATAAAATAACATCCAGGTTTTGTAGGGGCGGGTTTTGCCGACAAATCTGAGATTATCCAATGCAGTATCAGCTAAACCCGCCCTTACGTACATGAGGGTTTTCTAAAAATTGGACATTATGGCAAACGCCAGCCAACCAAATGGTCGCCACCTGTTTGGGTAATCCAGCCCTGAATTTACACCATGGCACCTATCAAAATGGCGGATTTCATCTCACAGGCCAGAGTCTTCCCTGTTCTTCTCATTTTTATACGGTTCTTAACAAAATTCAACCTCAAATCATTGATATTGAGATCCGTCCTGAGTTTGTCCAGGTTGTACCTGCCCCTGCGGAAGGGACGCTGACCGTCACCGTTGAAATCGTAGAACGATTGGGGCGAGAAACCCTCATTCGAGCTTTTTAACCTCAGAACTAAGCTAAACTCTCAATCTCGTTATAGAAAGCAGCTTTCCCCCTTTTATTGGCAATTGTCTCAGTATTAAGCCCGATCTCAGCCATTTGATGATTTTTGACCCGCCGACGGGCGATCGCCTGACATAGGTAGAACGATCAGTAGATCTACAGGCTTTTTATCGGTGTAACGGAAGTGTGTCGATTATGAAGATATTTTAAGCAATGTTCATCTTCATGAAATTAAGAGCACACGCTTTAGAAAAGCGTCCACAATAGAAAGATACAAAGTGTGTTTCTTAATACATCACAAAACTGATCGTCATCTATTGCATCGATCTGGTCTTGTTAATGTATGTACGCCCCTTGCCTGCCGTCACAGGTTTTACGTTGCCTACTCTTGGCTGTAACGGCTTGCTGCTGTTCCCCTCACCCCAGAAGATTAGCCATGCTTTCAAACCAAACCTTTCATGCCAACCACGCTCAGCCCTCCTCATGGCTGAAGTCACTTCAGGTCAAAATTCAAGGATGGATTCGTCAAGAAATCATTGATGAAGATCCTTGTGACGAAGAAAAATTTGCGGCACAGAAGCTCTATGAGCAATTTCAGGCGCTAGAAAAGGCAGCTAAGGTTCAGCATCGTGCGACACCTCAGCACTCCGCTTCCTATTCATTGCTGCCTTAAGGTTCACGCTCAACGCCTTAGCATCAGGTAGTAAAGCTGTCCTGATGTATTGACTAGCCCTGCTTTATCTTTAGCTTGGGTACCTGTCCCCATGAAAATGTCAACGCGGCCTGGGCTTTTAATGGCTCCACCGGTGTCTTGGTCTAAGACAAAGTGGCTGACCTCCCGATACTTCAGATTTTTCTGAGCATCGTAATAGGGCAAGCGTGTTTGAATAATGGCTAAGGCTCCTGGCGGCATTAAGGTTTTATCTGTGGCAATAGAGCGTTCCGCTGTGACGGGCACACCCAGGCTACCCGTTGCAGGTGCGCCGTAGGTTTGGGCGAAAAATACAAATCTGTTGTTGCGCGGGATGTACTCATTTAGCTCACCAGGATGCGTCTGGAAATATTGGTTTAGAACCGGTAGGGTCAGGTCTTCTAAGCGGACTTTTCCGGCTTTAACCAGTTCTTTGCCAAGGCTGACGTAGGGATAGTTTGTTTTACCCGCTACGCCTATGGTCATTATTTTGCCATCGGTGAGCGTTAGTCTTGCCGAGCCTTGCACCTGAACGAGGTATGCTTCTAGGCGATCGCGCAGCCACACCAATGCCTGTCCTCGTAATCTGCCTTGATTGCCCTGTAGCCCATCTGCGCCCTCTAGCTGAAGACGCGTAGGGTGGGGCTGTGACCAGTTTGCAAAATCAGCAGGCACTTGGTACAGCGGATAGCGATAGGCTGCGGTCTTAACGGTACTGGCTTGATAGGTGGCCTCATAATAGCCCGTAAAATCGACGGTGCCGTTGCCATCTTTCCCAATAGATTGATACACCTCAAAGTCTTGTTTTACGGCATTAGAAAGTGCTTCGGGTGACTTTGAGGTTTGAACTAAAGCGCGAAATCGCAGCAGACTTTTGCGAACGCGAGATGCGGTGATGCCTGGAACCGAGTAGCCACGGTACGCCGCTTGAGCAGCGGCAGTATCGAGGTACCGAAGGCTGTAGTTAATGGACTTGAGGAGGCTTTGGCGATCGCCCACTCCCCCCGAGGGACTTTGCCAAAGCTGCGCATCTAGCCCAAGCTGTGGCGGAATTTGAGCAGAACTGAGGGGGCGTAAGGGGGCGGCTGCCAGCATCGGCATTACAATTGCCGCCTGAGCCAGTAAGCCTGTTGCCAAAGCAATTCCAAAAATCCGCTGCACCATTCAACGCCTCACCCTAAACACAATCCCTCTGCCTTGCTGATCGCAGCGCAGGACAGCAGCTAAATGCTGCGTCTAATAGTGCTCGACGCTAGAAGTAAAGACAGGTTCCACCCGCAGGGCCAAAATGCTGGAGGGGCGAATCACCATGTATTCTCCTTGCACGGTTTTCATGGGCAGATTAATAAACTCTTGGGAGTCGGTTCGCGGCACCAGTTCATTGCTATACCAGTGCTGAAATTCTTGAATTGTCGCGAAGCGTACTTCTTCGCGGTGTCCGCCTTCCATGAGGACATGTACCACAAATTCACTCGGTGTTCTTGCCACTTTTCACTCCCGTTATCGTTTTCCCGAACTCATTATGGGCAAAAACGGTCTCGGAATGGTCAGAGGGACTTAGATTGGCAGTCAGTCTTTAAAGCTCAAAACCCCAATACAGGTCAAGACCTGTATTGGGGGCTGGGTTAAAGACTGAGTTGAAAAATTTGACCAGAATAGCGTCCAGCCAAGCCGACTAATTCTTTTCCCCTTGAGCTTTATCAGCTAAATGGAGGTTTCAGGGCATTTCTAAAGTTGCCTGAACACACTCCCATTGGTGTGCTTAGTAGGGGAAGATTGCCAGGTCGCTGAACGCTATTCTGTAAAAACGAGACAGATAGAACGATCAACAGCACGTATCCTCTTGGTACTTTGATGGGTCTTTGGCTGTTTAATCTGCCAGGGAAGCTTTGTTGCTTCACTTCTTTAGTATAGAGATCGCGTTCTGCGCCGTCATTAAACCGTCAGCAAAGTTGATAGAAGTGGATTGCGCGCTTCCTCAATCACAACGTTTCCTTCACCTATGCATTGAATCTAACCCGCGCTGTGGGACACTTCCGGCTTCAGACTGCGCTCCATCAGCGCTTCTACGGCTTCTTGGGGCGTAATTTGCCCATTTAACAGGCGATGTACCTGCTGCGCGATGGGCACTGAAATTTGCCGCTGCTGCGCGAGCGCAATCAAAACATGGGCGGTGTTAACGCCTTCAGCCGTGCCCTGAAGCTGCGCTGCAACTTCGTCAAGGGTTTTACCTTGTGCCAACTGGTAGCCCACCTGATAGTTACGACTGAGAGGGCTAGTACAGGTGGCGAGTAAATCGCCCAACCCCGATAAACCATAAAACGTTTCGACCCGACCGCCTAATAGTGTGCCAACCTGAATGATTTCTGGGAGTGATCGCGTGATGAGTGCCGCCCGTGCATTTTGCCCCAGCGCAAGGCCATCACAGACCCCCACGGCGATCGCCACCACGTTTTTGAGCGTTCCGCCTAGCTCTGTGCCCAGGCGATCGGTGTTGGTATACACGCGAAAGCTGTCTGAGGCAAATAGGTTTTGAACAATGGCTGCGGCTGCAATATCCTCACTCGCCACGACCGTTGCCGTGGGCAACCCCTGATCAATTTCTTTAGACAGGTTAGGGCCAGACAGCACCACCATGGGGTTCTCTGGAAAAGTCGCATGCCAGATTTGAGAGGGGGTTTGCCAAGTGACTGGGTCTAGACCCTTGGTTGCACTGACCAAAATCGTTTTTGGCGGCAGAAGCGACAGTGCCTTGAGCTGCGTGGCGACATCCTGCACCCCCTTCATGGCGATCGCCATCACAATCACTGAGGCTGGGGCAATGGCATCCTCTAGGGAAAGATTGCCCCGACGAGACCAAACATTAACCCGAGGGGCTTTTAACCGACCTAATGAGGCGAGTGCCAATCCCCATACGCCTCCCCCTAAAATCGTCAGCACGGTTGATTCTGAAGGGTTCGGCGTGAGTGATTTGGTGAGTGGCATGGTGGGTGGCAACGTGAAGGAAGTCGGTGAGGGAATGCTTAAGATAAGCTCATCTGTCATTAACCCACACAAGCCACAAATTGATACGGACAGGCCAAAAAATTGCTATCCTTAGCAAGAAAATATTGTGTTAAGTAGTATTGCGTACAGCCTCATCAAAGTTTTTGGAATATTCTAGGGTCTTCAATCGGTCTGAGATCATAAACACAGGTAGGTCGCAGGCTCTAGTCTATTTTCACAACGGTTTAGGCAAATCCAGCGAACCACTCATCACGATGGGTTAATTCTTTAAATTTTTCTTTTTCAATCTTTTTAATTTTTTCCAAATTTTTTATACTTAGCCCTTTAAATCTCCATGTATCCAACAGTGACTAAATCAATTCGCAGCCAGTTTGAGCGCCAGCTCCAAGAAATGCAGGACGATGTGCTGCGGATGGGGGCTCTAGTCGAGCATTCCTGCTGGCTCGCGCATCAGGCGCTGTTTCATCGAGACTTGTCTGCCGTAGATGAGCTAAAGCAGCACGATCATCAGGTTGACCTGTACTACCACCAAATTGAGGCGAATGGGCTTAAGATCTTAGCCCTTCAGTCTCCCGTTGCAAATGACTTAAGGCTCATCGGTACCCTGATGCAGCTTGTGCGTGACCTAGAGCGCATTGGAGACTACGCAGAAGAACTCGGTGAAGTAGCGCTTAAGTTTCTTCCTTACCCCCCTTTACCTTGCCTGAGCGAAGTTGAAACCATGTCTAATATTTGCCGAGCAATGTTAGCCATGAGCTTAGCCGCTCTGACCGACTTAGATGCCGAATCTGGTGAACGGATGAAGCTTAAAGACGATGAAGTTGACGCTTGCTATGCGCACGTTTACGAAGCCCTCGCCAATCAAAGCAATATTAAGGGTTCTGTAGAACCCCTGCTGCTGATGACCTTAACCATTCGCGCCCTAGAACGGATGGCAGATCATGCCACCAATGTGGGTAAGCGAACCTCCTATATCGTGACTGGCAAACGGTAATAGAACGGCGCAAACTTTAGCAAATTTCGGGTTCAAGCCAAAAGCTGCTTTAGAGAAATTTGTTGGAAGAGACCGAAAGCGGCTGTGTAATCCTTCCTATTCAATTGAAAATTAACTTGGGTCTGTTTGACAGTTGACCCTTGGTAGGGAACTATAGGGATATTGGGTCGTGAGGGTTGTGAAGCGCCTCGCAGGTTGGATTCTAAGGTTAAAAGAGAGATCCTAACGCCGCAAAACTCCTTGTATGACGGGATTTGCACCGTTAGGCTCGCTCTGGTGCCAACTACTTCGCTGACAGCCGCTGCTCTGGTAACTGGCTTGTCAATTGAAAAAACCTTTGCTGCGTCCGTAGCTCACGGGTCGTAGCCTTAGATTCAGAATGCTCCAACAATCCTCGACTCAGTGGCGATCTCTGACAAAACTCTCGCTTCTTCTCATGCTGTATGGGAAATTTTTTCAGAGATTAGCCGCAGCCGCGCATTAGGTTTTGATCTCCCACAACGTTGCCTGGGAAAGAGATGGCCTATTGCCCTTGTCGGACATTTTTAAGGATCTCGATACATGGAATTTTCAATTAGCGCGCTCCTGTCTAGCTTTGCGGAAGATAAGTTAGTTGCGCCGAAAGCGCTAGAGAAAAAGCTGGATTGCGATCAGCCAGAAGGGTTGAAACAGCTAGAAATTGCCCTGAATGCCCTAGAAAAAATCGGCATTTTGGCAAAGGAGCGTGGTAAGTATCGTCGGGTCACTGAAGAAGGCGTGATTGAGGGCAAGCTGCGCTGCTCTAGCAAAGGGTTTTGCTTTGCAATTCAAGAAGGGGAAGAAACGGAGGATATTTATATCCGCGAGAGTCAGCTTCATTCGGCTTGGAATGGCGATCGCGTTCTTGTGAAGGTTACAAAGGAAGGCCGCCGCCGCCGCAGCCCTGAAGGAGAAGTGCGGCTGATTTTGGAGCGCTCTAACCCTTCTGTGATTGCCCATGTACGGCGCACGGATACAGGCAGCTACCGCGCGGTGCCCCTCGATGATCGGCTGCTGTTTGAAATTGAGCTGCTCCAGCAAGGAAATGACCCTGCTTTAGATGAGGCCGTAGACCATCTGGTGCATGTAGAGGTGTTGCGGTATCCCTTGGGGGCGCAGTTGCCTTTAGGCCGAATCAATCAGGTACTGGGCAGCGATGCTCAGTCTGCTGCTGATACAGAGCTAGTCTTTTGCAAGTATGATTTGCCGCGCCATTTTGCTGAGCCAGTTGAGGCGGCAACGCAGGAATTGCCCATTAAGCTCCGCAAGGCCGATCTAAAAAGTCGGGCGGCTTACCAAAAAGTCTTTACGCTTGCTGTGGGCGATGCGAGCATTGGGCTTGCAAGTCTTGACCATGCGCTGTCGCTTGAGCAAAATAAAGACGGCTCTTGGCGTTTAGGGGTTCACATTGCCGATATTCAAGGATTTGTGAGTGCAGGTTCACCCTTAGACCAAGAGGCGCGGCGACGGGGCACCACCATTGGCTTAGCCGATACCCTGGTGCCGATTTTCCCTGCGACTGTGGCGGAGCGTGTGGGGGCATTAGTGGCAGACCAAGAGCGTCTGACCATTTCGATTATGATTACGCTGAGCGTGACGGGCGAGGTGATGGCCTTTGAAGTGCAGCCCAGCGTGGTGCAGGTGAATCGCCAAATTAGCTACGAACAGCTTCAGGCGATCGCCCAACGCCACAATGACTCCACCCCAAATTTAAATATTGAAGACCTCAAAGACCTGTATGACTGGGTCGATCAGTTTCAGGGTGTCACCCAGCAGCTCCTCAAACAGCGCCATGAGCGCGGTGATTTTGAGCTGGTCATGATGCCAGAAGTTCACCCCCGCATGTTTGGCGATGACGGTCGCTTTGGCGTGATTGCCGATACGCTACCGCCCACAGGACGGCAGGCGGTCGCTGAAGCCCTGATTTTAGCCAATTACTTACTGACGACCCACCTTCAGGCACTGGGCGTTCCGGTGTTGTTTCAGGTGCAGGCATCGCCTGAGGCGCACAAGCTTCAAGATTTTATGAAGCTGCTCGAAAATTCGGATCTGCCGATGACCCTCGCCCAAGAAAATACCGTGCTGCCTCAAGATTTTCAGCGATTTGCTGAAAAAATATTGCCCCTCGATACGGCACCTATTTTATTTGAGCTATTGGCTGAGACGTTAGAACCCGTAGACTACAGCCTCCAGTCTGGACCACACTTTGGGTTGGCTTACGTGCGAGATTACGGGCAGTTTGTGTCGCCCCTCAACCGCTATGCAGATTTGCTGAACCTACGGATTTTAAGTACGGCGTTGGCTCATGGACGCGATCGCAAGAGTGCCCGTTCTAAAGAACAGGTGAACCTTCGCCATAGCGCCTGTCACGGTCAAATTAGCTGGAACGTTCTGCCTCCAGAACAGCAGCGCGAGATTGAGAGCGCCCTAGCAGAAGTGGTTGCGCCTCTCAATGAGCAAATGCAGCTCATCCGCCAAGCCGAGCAAGATTTCTTAGGTCTTAAAAAAACCAAGCAGATGCAGCAGCGCACGGGCGAAATTTACCAGGGCGTGATTACGGGCATTCAGTCCTACGGGTTCTTTGTTCGTTTAGAAACGCTGCTGGTCGAAGGGCTAGTCCACGTCAGCTCCCTCAAGGACGACTGGTACGAGTACCGCGCGCGGCAGCAAACGCTCATCGGTCGCAAAAATCGGCAGCAGTATCGGTTGGGCGATCGCGTGGATGTTGAAATCAAGAGCGTAGACTACTACCGTCAGCAGATTGACTTAGCGGTAGTCGGTGGCGGCTCAGAAGCCTCTGATGAGGACGTTCAGGGCGAAGGTGCCGAGTGGTCCGAGAACTATACTGTCCCCTACGAAGAAAACGATGGTGCCTTTGAGGAAGAGTAGGAGCGGCTAAGGATTATGGATTTAATAACCTCCAACATTGACCCTCACCCCCAACCCCTCTCCCAGAGCGGGAGAGGGGAGTAAGAATCTTGTCCCCCTTCTCCCAGAGCGGGAGAAGGGGTTAGGGGATGAGGGAGTGCAAGGTGTCAAATCTCTCACCAATTCTCTAAAGTTATTAAATTCACGATCCTAAGACGCAGGTGAACTGCTGACCTTTGCCGCTGCCAAAAGAGGCGCATCTAGACTAGGTTGGCGCGTTGCCTGCTGCGAATGCAGCGCCTGAAAGAAATAGTTTTGATCAAAGCTACGGGGATCTCTGCGGGTGCCTGAGCGATCGACGGTTTTATGGTAGGTAATTCTGGCATCAGGCACCCTCGTATAGCGCACAATCCATGCGAGAGACTGGTACTGATTTGCCGTATATCCGCTGTGGCCATCGCCACTATGACGACCATCTACAGGCGTTTCCAAAGAAAAATGATAGGCAAAATTATTGACAGATGCCGGAACTCTAGGACTGCTCTGCACAGCTTCGGGGCCATTACTGCCCATAAAGACTGAGTTGCCAGCCCCAAAGGCACGATACTGAAACGGCACGGTATAAATAATGGTGCCATCTAGGCAAATCAGGGCATGGTAGCTGACCTGATCGCCTTGAGGGCTATAGTTAGGCGTTTGAAAAGTGTTGACCGCGCTGCTGGCGGAGCCAACGGTTTCGTGAATGACCACAATAAACGGGTTGCGCAAGGGTGTGCCATAAATATCTTGGCTCAGCCGTTCGCCGTAATTGGTGGGGTATGCCCATTCCACCCGCTGCTGCGGGGGCTTGGTGCGATCTGCGGTTTGTCCCATGATGGGTTTGCTCCACAACAGTAGGGCGCAGGTTAAGACGGCTAAGGCGATCGCTGCGTACCAAGAGTTTGCCCCCCCAACGCTGCTAAAAGTTCGCCAAGACTGAGTAGGCTTCACAGATTTTTGCTCATGAATAGGCTGAGAGAATGATAGGAGGCTAAAACCGTTTTAGGGATGCATCACCAGAGAACGGTAGGCATTAACAGGCAGGAAGGTCTGAGCGACCTCTTGGATTGCAGCTTGGCTGACGGCTTGAATGTATTGGGTATAGCTTAGACCCGTGGTGAGATCTCCCATAATTGCGTGGGCATAGCCGTAAAGCCCCGCACGGCTAGAAGGCGTTTCGTTTTCAAACACAAAAGAATTGACGGTCTGCCGCTGCACTTGGGTTAGCTCTGCGGCGGTGACGTAGGTTTCATGGATCTGCTGGATATGATCTAAAATTGCGGCCTTCACAACCGCGACATTCTCGACAGGCAGGTGAGCGGAAACCCAAAAGAGTCCTTGAGCAACATGGGTCATGTTGCTAACGCCAATGTGGGTGACAAGCCCTCGGGTTTCTCGTAAATCTTTGACCAAACGCGAGGTTCTGCCCGACCCAAGAATCCGTGCCAGCACGTCTAGCGCATAGGTGGAGGTGGCCTGCTCGTGACCCTGAACCCCAGGAACCCGCCATATTAGCATCAGCCTTGCTTCAGTCAGCCGCTCGTCTTGGATTTCGTGGTGCTGGGTTTGGGTAAAGCAAGGCTCTGGCAACGGTTGAGCTAAAGTGCCTTGGGCGGCAGCGGGTTTGTAAGCCTCAAGCTGCTGCTCTAGGGTGGAAATCATGGTTTCGACGGGCAAGTTACCCACGACGACTGCCGTTAGGTTAGAGGGTGCATACCAAGTTTGATGGAACTGTCGCATCTGCTCGGCCTTCAGGTTTTCAATCACTTCGGCAGGGCCTAACACCGGACGGCGGTAGGGGAGGCGGTCAAAGGCGGATTCCATTGCCCGTGCAAACACGCAGCGGCGAATGTTATCGGCACTGCGGCGGATTTCTTCAAGCACCACCTGGCGCTCTCGGTCAAATTCGGCCTCGGGGATGGCGGCGTTGAGCACGAGGTCGAGTTGAAGGGGGGCGATCGCCTCAAAGTCTTGCGGTGCTGTGGTGATATAAAAACAGGTGTAGTCTTGGCTGGTCATGGCATTGGTCATGCCGCCACACTGCTCTACTTGGCGCTCAAAGGCACCAGGGGCTAGGGTTTGAGTACCCTTGAACACCATGTGCTCTAAAAAGTGAGCCATGCCGTTAATGTCATCGGTTTCTACGGCAGACCCAATCGGCACCCAGAGGCTAAAGTTAACCGCCTCTATGGGCATCTGTTCAGCAATAATAGTTAGCCCTGACGCGGTTTGATGGCAGACGGGTTTTTGTAGGGTGTTTTGCAAAGGGGAAGGCGCGGAAATAGGCATTGCAGTTAGGGCAAAAGGAGAAACCATCTCTATTCTAGTTTTGATGAACAAAAGCACTATTGGTTTATGTAGGGCTGCAAAAATTTTTGAAGCTGAGGGACAGACAATCGGGGAGATGGGCGGGGAATAGAGATCTCTTTGGGTATCTCTTGAGAGGTCGCATCATCGGCTCGGCAAAATAAGACCGGAATTTCGTATTGATAGGCGGCAAACCAATCTGTTTGGGTTGTAATGTCTCGAATCTCTAGCTGAAAATTCAAATCTTGAATGTCTGCTAGTTTTTCTTGCAGCCCTTCACAAAGATGGCAACCTGGCTTGCTATAGAGAATAAGCGTTGGCATCGGTTTATTTAGAAAGTGGCGGACTCTGGGTGTGTCATAAACTCTGGGAGTGCAGTTTGGCGATCGCACTCTTTCTATCCTAGAGAGTCTTGACCCACCTCAAATGACAGGAAACAGAATTTATAGATGGGCAAAGATCCAAATAGGCAGTTAGGAGGGTAGCCTAAGACTAAGGTATCTGTACCTACGCCTGCTGGGTTAAATACTTGGCCTGCTGTGTGTGAATTTTAACGTCCTAATATCTACCAAGAGTTAGCAGTCATGTTGATGGGGTTTCGCAAGTCTAATTTGAAATGGATCGCTGGATCTCTCTTCCTGGCGGCAGCTATAGGTCTTCCGGTTGTCAGTCGAGCACAGTCGCCTGGAGATGTGATTCGGATTGGGTCGCCCAGTGACTGGAGCCAATATGAGTCTTATTGGAACCAGCTCATCAACCTCGGCAAAGCCAGCAAACCTTCTAGTGCTTCTGCTGGAAGCCCTGATAGTAAGGCAACCGCCACTGCCACTGACCCCAAAGTCTTAGAGCAGGCTCTTATTAAAAATCTGCGCGTTAGCGGCGTGCGCTTGGTTCCAATTTTTAAGCTCAGCGGTTCTTCTCAGGTTTCGGGTAGAATTACCAACGGCAATAGTAAAGCCGTGACGGTTTCTAGCGTTAACCTTGAGGTACTAGATCCCTCCGGTAACTTAGTCCAGACTAGCGCTGCCATGCCAGAGCCTTCAACCATTCCGGCTGGAGCCACCGTGACCTTTCAGCAAAGACTCGATACGGTGCCCTCCGATAGCGGCTATCAGGTTCGGCTCTCTCGAAGCAACCCGTTTACCGTTCAGGGCGGCGTTTAAGTCACGTTAACCCACAGCAATTAATCCATAGCAATCAACCCATGGCAACCATTACCGTCAAGCTCTTTGCAGCCTATCAAGAGGCCTATGGTAAGCCAGAGGTTGTTTTAGAGGTAACTTCTGGCATGACGGTAGGGGAAGTGGGCGATCGCATCCGCAGCCCTTTCCCAGCCCTCCAGCCTCTCGCTGAGGTGACACGCTACGGGGTCAACCTTGGGTTTGTAGACCCTAGCGCCCTTGTCCAAGATGGGGACGAGGTTGTGCTCATTCCCCCTGTGAGTGGTGGGTAACGCTAGGGCGCGTGCTCATCTAAAAGTGCAAATAGCGAATCTTCTAGCTCATAGCCAAACAGCTCTGCCATTTGCTTGAGGGTATTGGGTCGCGCTACGCCCTGCTGCTTCAGCCAATGGTGCAGCACAAAAATTTTGTGCATCAAAAATAAATCTAAAGCCTGCGGGTTAAACAGAATGCCCTCCCGCTTGCTAAATTCGTGGGGCACCAGCATGGCGGCATAGCGAGCCAGCTCTCCAGATTTCCAGTCGAGCCAGTAGGGCAGCCAGGGGTAGATGCTGTCAAGCCGCAAAAACCACAGCCGCACTTCAGGGATATCGGGCAGTTCTTGAGATTGCGCCGGATCTTGAGGGTAGTCAATCTGAAACTGGAGAGACTGTTCATGGTCAAACAGCGTTTTGGACTGAAGCCAGGAATCTAGCACAACCTTGACGGGAGAAAGGTCTAGCGTCTCAAAATGTTGGGCGTTGACGGTGATGACAGTGGGCATAGGGGATAGGGTGCGATCGCAGCATTAATAATGCTTAACGTAGCCTGGAACGGTCAGACAGAAAAGCGCAGGGCTAAAACTCGACAGCAGTTTGAGTTTGGTTATGATGGCATTAATACTATAAAAACTGCTTAAAAAATTTTAGGAATGTGCTGTGCTGAGTGAAAAAGAGGGTAGTGTTCAGTCAATTCAGTCGCTGGACGATGCGCTGACCAAGTGCCAAACGTTAGGGATGCGCCTGAGTCGGCAGCGCCGCTCTATCTTAGAGCTATTGTGGCAAGCCCAAGAGCATCTCTCCGCCCGACAAATCTATGACCGCCTTAACCAAGAAGGCAAAGATATTGGGCATACATCGGTGTACCAAAACCTAGAAGCCCTCTCTCAGCAAGACATTATTGAGTGCGTTGAGCGCTCAGATGGACGGCTTTATGGACATGTCAGCGATTCTCATAGCCACATCAACTGCCTAGATACCGATCAGATTTTAGATATTCACGTCCAGCTCCCTGACGCGCTCATTGCAGAAATTGAGCAGCGTACAGGCGTAAAAATCACAGACTATCGCGTTGATTTTTATGGCTATCGTCAAGGCGATTCGACCCTCAGTTCGGCGCAGTCAGCCTAGAACAAAATCATGAAGCCTTGTGGTTAAACTGCCTTCTAGGGGTAAGAGACACTGATAGAAGTGCTTTAGATTATTAACCTTCCGCTTAAAGATCAGCAATCAATCCTAAACTGGATCTGGCGCAAATCATTTTAGTAATGAGTCAGCCTTGTGAGAGCAAGGCTTGTTTTACGCCCATGGGCACTGAACAATGCATTGTCTTGCACAAATATGACCCTCTCCCCCAACCCCTCTCCCAGAACGGGAGAGGGGAGCTGGAATTAGCCCTTCTCCCTTGGTGGGAGAAGGGTAAAGCCTTCGGCTATAAGAAAGGGATGAGGGGGATAGGATTGATGCAAGCGTTCTAATGCATCGTTGATGCCGTGGGCTTTTACAAAAAGGCTGACTCAATACCTGACTGTGCAAATTCTGAAAGTGGCGGATTCGCCGAGCTGTGTTTGAGAAGGAGATTTTAAGTTCATGGTTAGTATGACCCAAGATGCGCCGTTACTACTGCGCGCGGCTCGTGGCGAATCTGTAGACCGTCCACCCGTCTGGATGATGCGCCAAGCAGGGCGCTATATGAAAGCCTATCGAGATCTGCGCGAAAAGTATCCGTCTTTTCGGGAGCGTTCTGAAATCCCTGAAGTGGCGATCGAGGTTTCTCTTCAGCCTTGGCGCGCTTTTGGCCCCGATGGCGTGATCTTGTTTTCAGATATTGTGACCCCTATGCCTGGGATGGGCATTGACATGGATATTGCCGAAGGTAAAGGCCCTATTATCCATGACCCACTTCGCACTCAGGCGCAAATTGATGCTCTAACACCGCTCAATCCTGACGAATCTTTGCCCTTTATTAAAACGATTTTGAAGGCGCTCCGAGCGGAAGTGGGCAACCAGGCCACGGTGCTGGGCTTTGTGGGCGCACCTTGGACGTTGGCGGCTTATGCCGTCGAAGGCAAGGGTTCCAAGACCTATTCTGTGATTAAGGGCATGGCGTTTTCTGACCCAGCGCTACTGCATCAAATCTTGTCTAAGTTTGCAGATGCGATCGCCACCTATGTTGGCTACCAAATCGACTGCGGTGCGCAGGTGGTGCAAATGTTTGACTCTTGGGCAGGTCAATTATGCCCCCAAGATTATGAAACCTTTGCCTTACCCTATCAAAAACAGGTCATCAAAAAAGTTAAGCAAACCCATCCCGATACGCCGTTTATTTTGCTCGTCAGCGGTAGCGCTGGGGTGATGAAGCAGATGGCGGTGTCTGGCGCAGACATGATTAGCGTGGACTGGACTGTGGACATGGCAGAAGCCCGCGCTATTTTAGGTCCCGACATTGGGGTGCAGGGCAATATGGATCCTGGGGTACTGTTTGGGTCGAAAGATTTTATCCGCGATCGCATTTATGACACCATCCGCAAGGCTGGCAACCATAAGCACATCATGAACCTAGGCCACGGCATTTTGCCCACCACCCCCGAAGAAAATGCGGCCTTTTTCTTTGAAACGGTGAAGCAGTACCGCTACTAAAAGTAAACAACGCTTCTAAACTAGGATGGATGTCTGCCAGATCGGGAGACATCCATTTTTTAATTGATCCTTTGCAGCAATAGGAACAGACGTGGCAGGACGGCGGATTTTAATTACGGGTGCAAGCGGCTGTATTGGGCACTATCTCTGTGAAACCTTCATTCAGCACACCGATGATGAACTATTTCTGGTCGTCCGTGATCCTAATAAACTGCAAGTTCCACTAGACAGCCGCCCTAGAGTTCATATTGTACAGGCTGACCTACGAAACCTAGAACCCCTACGAAAAATTCTTTCAACCATTCACTGCGCGGTTTTGGTCGCCACAGGCTGGGGCGACCCAGAGCTTGATATCACCAAAACGCTGGAGCTGATCCAGATGCTCAACCCACAGGTCTGTCAGCAGGTGGTCTATTTTTCGACAGCCAGCATTTTAGGCAGAGATGAACAGGTTTTGCCAGAGGCCAAAAGTTTAGGAACTGAATACGTGAAAGCTAAGGCTATCTGCTACGAAAAGCTTATGGCGTTGGAGTTGGCTTTTCCGGTGTTTACAGTGTTCCCTACGCTGGTGGTTGGGGGCGATCTCCACAAACCCTATTCTCATTTTGCCTCAGGCTTACCAGAGGTGCTGAAATGGGCGGGGCTTATTCGGTTTCTCAAGATAGACGGCGGCTTTCACTTTATCCATGCCCAAGATATTGCGATCGTCGTGCTGCAAGTTGTGCAGCATCCAGAATTAGCGCCCTCTCACAAGCTGGTGCTGGGCAATGCGGCAATGACCGCCAATGAGGCGATCGCCACCCTTTGCACCCATGCCAAAAAGCGCATTTACTTTCAGCTTGACCTCAAGCCTTGGCTTGTCAATGTGCTGATCCGGCTGTTTAACATTCGCATGGGCGCATGGGACTACTTTTGTCTGAGCTATCGACATTTTCAATATGCTCACCCCGTTAACCCAAAGACATTCAACCAAACGGGCTACTGCCCAACGTTCAAAGACGTACTCAGTCAAAATATCCCAGAACCTTAGAATCGTGAATTTATAGCGCTGTATTATTGCCCATCTCCTTTGGCTCAACCACTTCTCGCACACGGTAAATAGTGCGCCCTTGAGACTCATGGTAAGTGCGCATCATTAGTTCTGCGAGTAGGCCAAAGCAGAACAGCTCTAGACCTGCCAGCACCAGCAGTACCGCTAACGTCAGCAGCGGACGATTGCCAATGGATTCCCCTAAAAAAAGCTTGACGTAGGTTAGGTGTAGCCCCAGCCCTAAGCCAATAGCAGTTGAGACTAGGCCAAACCAGCCAAAGGCATGCATGGGTCGCGTCAAAAAACGCTTCATAAAGTAGATGGTCATCAGATCCATCAGCACCCGAAAGGTACGGCTGAGTCCGTACTTACTCGTGCCAAACTGACGGGCGTGGTGGCTGACGGGCAGCTCCGCAATTTTGGCTCCTTCAATAAAAGCGAGGGCAGGCAAAAAGCGGTGCAGTTCGCCATACAGATTCATATCTGCCAGTAGTTCTGCCCGATAGGCTTTGAGAGAGCAGCCATAATCATGGAGCTGCACACCCGTGACTTTACTGATGAGTCCGTTGGCAAGTTTAGAGGGCAACAGACGCGTTAAGGCCGCATCTTGGCGATGCTTGCGCCAGCCGCTGACCAAGTCATAGCCTTCATCGAGCTTGGCGAGCAGCTTCGGGATATCGGTAGGATCGTTCTGCAAATCGCCATCTAGGGTCACAATTACAGGCGCTTTCGCATGGTGGAAACCCGCTGACATTGCGGCAGTTTGACCATAGTTGCGCCGTAGCAGCACCGCCCTTAAATCCACTCGTTCTTGCGCCAATCGCTTGAGCAGTGCCGTGGTACCGTCGCTAGAACCATCGTCCACCGCAATAATTTCGTAGGCTAGCCCCTCGGCGCGAAGGACTTGGGCGATCGCCTCCACTAAACGCAGCACGCTTTCCACCTCGTTATATACCGGAATCACCACCGATACCTGAAGCGGGAGGGATTGCGGTGTGGTCGAGACTGGAAACGGAGGTAGATAGGGTTCTGTTTTCATGGAGGGCGATCGCAACAATATCGGTCACTATTCTATGCACATTTGCGAACCCCCACGCATTCTAAGATTTGCTATACAGTGAATGCCTGTCTCTATGTGTCGCTATGAGTCTGTTAGATGTTGCTTTAATCAAGCAAAAAGCTCTTGATTGCGGATTCCATAAAGTTGGAATTTCGGCTGTCCCAACGCGCGAAACATCGCCACCCGCTCATGAATCTAGCAGCCTCAGCGGACAGCGGCTTCAGCAATGGCTAGACCAAGGGCATCACGCCGACATGGCCTGGATGAAAGATCCACGACGGCAGGATATTTATCTGGTCATGCCAGACGTGCGATCGGTGATCTCAGTCGCGCTGAATTACTATACGCCCCATGAGCAGTCCCAAGATCCAGACAAAGCCAAAATCTCGCGCTACGGCTGGGGACGAGACTACCACAAGGTTTTAGGGCGTCGCCTCAAGGCGTTGGCTGCTTGGCTAGAAGCCCAAGGTGAGCGGGTAAAGGCTCGCTACTACGTCGATACTGGCCCGATTCAAGAAAAAGCTTGGGCGCAGCAGGCGGGGCTAGGGTGGATTGGCAAACATGGGAACCTGATTACCCGTGAATATGGTTCCTGGGTGTTTTTAGGGGAAATTCTGACCAACCTGGAGCTACAGCCCGATCGCCCCCATACCGATCACTGCGGCACCTGCACCCGCTGCATAGAGGCTTGCCCCACCCAGGCCATCACCGAACCCTTTGTGGTGGATGCGAATCGCTGTATTGCGTACCATACGATCGAAAATCGGTCAGAGAATATTCCTGAGGCGATCGCCCCCCATCTGCAAAACTGGGTGGCGGGCTGCGATATTTGTCAGGCGGTCTGTCCGTGGAACGAACGCTTTGCCCAAGAAACGGACGTGCCAGATTTTCAGCCTTACCCTCAAAATTTAGCCCCATCCCTGGCAGAACTGGCGCAACTCTCAGAACACGAGTGGGATCAGCGCTTTCGAGCTTCGGCGCTACGGCGGATTCGGCCTGATATGATGCAACGAAATGCTAAGGCATCGTTACCGCAAGCAAATCGACCGGACTGAAGCATCGCATTCAAAAAAATTTACTTCAAAAAATGTTTGTGTGGATTCTTAAAGTTAAGGATAAATCTATGGAAAAAGTAATTCATAAAACCACCAATAAACAGCAAAAAAGCGACTTCCACTACTGGCAAAGTCAACCTCCAGCCAAACGCCTCGAGGCTCTAGAACAAATTCGTCAAGAATATCATCAGTACAGATACAGCAATGCTCAACTCAGACTTCAAAGAATTTATACAATTATTAAACGAAAACCAAGTTAAATACCTAGTCATTGGCGGCTACGCTGTTGCTGTTCATGGTCATCCACGTTACACCAAAGATATTGATATTTGGATAGAAATGACAGCAGAAAATGCCGATAAACTCCTGACTGCCCTCAATCAATTTGGCTTTGGTAGCCTCGGCTTATCCCCTCAAGACTTTCAAGCTCCCGATCAAATCATTCAATTAGGCTATCCCCCCAATCGCATCGACCTCATTACCACACCAGACGGAATAGACTTTGATACCTGCTACACTTCAAAAACAGAAATTATCATCAATGATATCCCCGTTCAATTTATCGATCTAAATAATCTCAAAAAGAACAAAAAAGCATCCGGTAGACTTCAAGACTTAGCCGACCTAGAAAACCTAGAATAATTCATTAGGAGCTAACTTATCATGATTGCAGCAAAAGAGAATTCCCCACAGCTTACCCCCGAAGAATATTTCGCCTGGGAAGAAAAGCAGCTAGAAAAGCATGAGTATATTAATGGTGAAGTCTACGCAATGAGCGGTGGCAGCAAAAACCATAGCTTAATCTCCGTTAGATTTATCACTCTTTTTTCTAACCATTTAGAAAGTAGCGGCTGTGAAACATGTAACTCAGATCTGAGAGTTAATATTGTTGAATCAAATGATTACACATACCCAGATGTCAGCATAACTTGTGATGAGCGGGATAAAACTACTACCCAATATATTACTTATCCATGCTTGATTGTTGAAGTTTTATCAGGCAGCACCGAAGCTTATGATCGCGGCAGCAAATTTAGAATGTACCGCAATAACCTAGCCTTGCAAGATTATTTGTTAGTCAGTTCCACCACCATCGAAATGGATTTGTATCACAAAAAAGATACAGGTGAATGGATTATTCTTAACTACAAAGAAGGCGACACCGTAGAACTCAAAAGCATCAACCTCAGCTTTGCGATCGAGCAAGTCTATCGCAGTCTTATTCTAACGCCAGAATCTGAATAGACAAAAATCCGTAAAAAGGCTTAATAACATCAAAGTAACCTAGGAGAGAACCATGATAACCCTTGAAATGGCAATCCAAAAAATCCAAAAAATCCCTCCAGAACAACGTAACCAAGCCATTCAATTTATCGAATTCCTAGACTTCAAATCTAGCCAAACGGAAACAATAGATCAACAAACCCACAAACCTGACACAGAGCAAGCATTTTTTGAGTTGGCAGGCTTATGGGAAAACAAAGATATTACTGGTGACTCCCTACGTGCAGAAGTATGGAGAGAAAAAATATCAAATATTTTCGTTTGATAGAAGAATAAACTTATATCTCCATACGTCATGACTCTAGATAATTTGACCCCAGCTACCAAAGAAAAAATCAAGGCGATCGCCGCCCAACATGGAGCCTTTAACGTGCGGGTATTCGGTTCCGTCGCCAGAGGACAAGCAGATCAAAATAGCGATCTAGATCTACTCGTAGACTACGATATAGACAAAATTAGCCCGTGGTTTCCGGTTCGTCTCATTCGAGATCTAGAGAAATTTCTAGGTATCAAAGTAGATGTAGTCACCCCCGAAGGACTAAAACCTAGAATTCATGACGAAGTTTTGCAAGAATCTTTAACCCTATGAGAAACGATCAAGAAAGAATGCGAGATATCCAAGAAGCAATCAATAAAATTGAAAAGTATGTAGCTCATGGAAAAGAAGAATTTTTTGCCAACGAACTCATTCAAAGCTGGATGCTTCTACAATTACAAATTATTGGCGAAGCGGCGCGATCAATGAATTCTCAGACTCATGAGCAGCACCCAAAAATTAGCTGGCGCGATATTATCGACTTCCGTAACCTACTAGTCCAAGAAACCGACGTGTCAGACTTTCAACCCTATCCAGAAAATGTGGCTCCGTCTTTGGCTGAACTGGCCCAGCTTTCAGACCAGGACTGGGATATCCGTTTTCGAGCTTCGGCTCTGCGGCGGATTCGACCGGATATGATGCGACGCAATGCAAAGGCATCGTTACCGAGGATCCCCTCTTAAACCAGTCATAAGTCGTTAAATCATGCAGCTTAGTAGTACAGAAAATTTTTTGAGCTTCACATAAAATGGTCATTCAACCCTAAACAAGAATCTGACATGCATATCCTAAGTTGACTATTTTCTTTATTCTCAATAAGTAAAATTCATGAGAATATATGCTCTATAAGGGTTTTATGAGTCTTCTGTCCCACCAAGGGTTTCTACTTGCAGAAGCGTAGCAAAAAAGTAATACTCTTTGTTTTTAAGGCAGATTTTATAATGAAAATTGTTTCTATAAAAATTAAAAACTATCGTGCTTTTGAATTCTTGGAAATTATAGATATTCCAGCCTTTTTTGTCATCATTGGAGCCAACGGCACAGGTAAATCAACCCTGTTTGATATCTTTGGTTTTCTGCGAGATGCTTTAAAAAATAATATTCGTCAAGCTCTTCAGGTTCGAGGTGGCTTTAATGAAGTCATTACCAGAGGTAAAGAGCAAGAAGATATTGAAATTGAACTAAAATTTCGTATGAACATTCTGGAAACAGAACGTCTCGTTACCTATAGCCTAAACATTGGACAAGAACAAAAGCGACCTGTCGTCAAAAGAGAAATCCTCCGATACAAACGTGGTGAATATGGCTCCCCCTACCACTTTCTAGATTTCCAGAAAGGAAAAGGCTATGCCATCACCAACGAAGAAAACTTTGAACAAACCGAAGAACAACTAGATCGCGAAGAACAACAACTCGAATCTCAAGATATTTTAGCAATTAAAGGACTAGGACAATTTCAACGTTTCAAGGCTGCTAGTGCCTTCCGTTCCCTAATCGAAAATTGGCACGTTTCCGACTTCCATATCAGTGATGCCAGAGGTAGCAAAGACGTATCCTATGCTGAACATCTCTCCTCTACAGGCGACAATACGGCAGTTGTCGCCCAATATATCTATCAAGAACATCCCGAAATATTTCAGCAAATTCTCCAAAAAATGAAGGATAGAGTCCCCGGAATCTCCAAAGTCGAAGCCAAAGACACTGAAGATGGACGGCTAATTCTCAAATTTCAAGACCAAGCCTTTAAAGACCCCTTCATTGATCGCTATGTTTCTGATGGGACAATGAAAATGTTTGCCTATTTAATTCTACTTTTCGATCCTAAACCTCATCCTTTACTATGTGTCGAAGAACCCGAAAATCAACTTTATCCCAGTTTGCTTCACGAACTCGCTGAAGAATTTGCCAGTTACGCCCACAGAGGTGGACAAGTCTTTGTCTCAACTCACTCCCCTGACTTTCTTAATGCCGTTCCTCTAGATAGTATTTTCTGGCTAAAAAAAGAACAAGGTACTACAAAGATTTTTCGAGCAGCCAATAATATAAATCTAGAAAACTTGGTAAAAGAAGGAGACTTGCCCGGATATCTCTGGAATCAAGGTTGGTTTGAAGGAGTCGCCCCCTAGTGAGTTACAACCTAATTTTTTTACTAGAAGAACCTTCTAGTAAAAACGTCCTAGAGATTATCCTCCCCGAATTTATTCCTGAGGGCATTAGCTATATTTGTATCGCCCATCAAGGCAAACAAGATCTCACCAAATCGATTCCAAAAAAAATAAAAGCTTTTTATACCAACCCTGATACAAAATTTGTAATTGTTCATAATCAGGACTCCCATGACTGCAAAAAACTTAAATCAGAACTTTTAGAAATTTGCCAAAGTGCAGGAAAATCAAAAGTAATGATCCGTATTATTTGTCATGAATTAGAATCTTGGTTTCTTGGAGATCTCATCGCCGTCGAAAAAGCCTATAGGCTAAACCTCAAAAGTTTAAGCAGAAAACAAAATCAAATCAAGTTTCGCGACCCTGATCGACTCAACTCCGCTAAAGAAGAACTCAGAAAGTTGGTCTCAGAATATTACCCCGGCACTCATTCTAGGGCAATCGCTCCTTATTTATCCTTGACTAATAATAAGTCTCGGAGCTTTCTAACTTTTATC
>JANNDV010000245.1:0-5800 GCA_031387975.1 Acaryochloridaceae cyanobacterium OTE_75_metabat_521
AGACCGCGTGGTACTGATCGGCGTTGCCGGAGACTCTGGGTGCGGTAAATCCACCTTCCTCCAACGCCTGACAGACTTGTTTGGGGAAGATTTTATGACCGTGATCTGCCTGGACGACTACCACAGTCTGGATCGCTATCAACGGAAAGAAACCGGCATTACGGCGCTAGATCCCCGCGCCAACAACTTTGATTTGATGTACGAGCAAATGAAGGCGCTGAAGGGTGGTCAGACCATCAATAAGCCCATCTACAACCATGAGACCGGGTTAATCGACCCGCCAGAGTTGGTTGAACCCAACCGTGTGGTGGTGATTGAAGGGCTTCATCCACTCCATGACGAGCGAGTTCGGTCTTTACTCGACTTTAGCGTTTACCTCGACATCAGCGACGAAGTTAAAATCAACTGGAAAATTCAGCGCGATATGGCTGAGCGGGGTCACTCCTATGAGGACGTGCTCGCCGCCATCAACGCCCGTAAGCCAGACTTTGAAGCCTACATTGACCCTCAGAAAAAGCATGCTGATGTGGTCATTCAAATTCTGACCACCCAGCTTGTGCCTAAGGAAGAGAAACCAGGCAGCCTGCTGCGGGTGCGTCTGATCCAAAAAGATAATGTGCCTGACTTTGAGCCAGTGTATCTATTTGATGAAGGGTCTACGATTAATTGGATCCCCTGCGGTCGGAAGCTAACCTGCTCCTACCCTGGCATTAAGATGTTCTACGGCCCTGACGAATACTACGGCAACAGCGTTTCTGTATTGGAAGTAGACGGTCAGTTTGAGCGCCTTGACGAGATGCTTTACGTTGAGAGCCATCTGAGCAACACTTCGGTTGACTTCCCCGGTGAAATGACGGAGCTGCTGCTCAAGCACCGCGATTATCCAGGCTCTAATAATGGGTCGGGGTTATTTCAGGTGTTGGCAGGTCTAAAGATGCGTGCCACCTACCGGACGCTGATGGCTAAAACCGAAGAGCCTGTCAAAGCGACTGTGTAAGAGCGCTACAGTCTGTTTCAAGTTCATTTTCAAATTCAAAGAAAATCCACCGAAACATTTCGGTGGATTTTCTTTGGCTAAACCCGTTCGATAGAACCTGCTTCCCACTCTAGCAAGGCTGCTTTACGGTCTAGTCCCCAGCGATAGCCCCCCAACTCACCCGATGCTCGAATCACCCGATGGCAGGGAATGAGGTAGCCAATGGGGTTTTTCCCTACGGCATTGCCGATTGCCCTAGCAGCAGTTGGCTTTTGAATGACAGCGGCAATGGTTTGATAGGTTGTTAAGGTGCCAAAGGGCAGATTCAGCAGCGCCTTCCAAACCTGAATTTGAAAGTTGGTGCCTTTGACTACGACTGTGAGTGGTTCTTGCATGGCGTGAGTAGCGGAGGCTGTGGGAATGGGGAAAATGCGATCGCAAAGCCCTTGAGTCTTAGCCTGATCTCTCACCCGTTCGGCCTTGCTCCATTCTTGATGCAAACGCTGTACTGCGGCCTCTTTTTCTGTTTCTTCTAAAAAGTGTAGATTACAAATACCGCGCGTCGTGGTCGCAATCAGCGCAAAGCCAAAAGGCGTTTCATGGATGCCGTACCCAATGTGTAGACCTGCACCACCTTGCTTATATTCAACAGGTGTTATTGCTTCTAAATTGACCCGTAAATTAAGACTCATCGCGGTTGTCTCACCACATCTAGATTCACCGTCTCTCTCTAAAGTATCGGGAAAAGACACGCTGAAGCCACCCATTTTTTGCGATCCAAGGACTTGAGAGGTTAACCCAAAGCCCAAGCGCTCGACAAAACCATGAATACCCTATGATAGAAAGCATTGAGAGGGTTCTGTCTATGTCTCAATCTGCCCCTTTAGTCGATACCTGGATAGAGGAAGACGACGACATTCAGTGGCCTCCCTGCGACCTACTGAGTGATGAGCCACCCTTGGAAACCGACTTTCATCGTGACCAAATCGACCTGCTTTTGCGGCTCATCAAGGCGTTATGGCAAGATCGACAAGATTTTTATGCCTCTGGCAATCTCACCATTTACTACAATCAGCGCCAGCTCAAAGCCCGTGATTTTAGAGGGCCAGATTTTTTTGTTGTGCTGGGCACTGAGAAGAAAGATCGTAAAAGCTGGGCGATCTGGGAAGAAGACGGCAAGTACCCTAACGTCATTGTCGAAATTTTATCGAACAAAACCGCAAAAATTGATAAAGGACTCAAAAAACAGCTCTATCAAGATACATTCCGCACCCCAGAGTATTTTTGGTTTGACCCCATGAGTCTAGAGTTTCAGGGGTTTCACCTCAGCGATGGACGCTACGAAGGCCTGGCACCTACCCCAGAAGGCTGGCTCTGGAGTCAGCAACTTGCGCTTTACTTAGGGGTTTATGAAGGGAAACTGCGATTTTTTACGGCTGAGGGACAGCTTATCCCGACGGCTGAAGAGCGGTTGATTGAAGTAGAGCAAGAACTCGAACGGCTGCGATCGCAGCTCAAAGCTCAAGGCATTGAACCCAATTCTTAATCTTGCAGTGGTTTTTCTCTCAAGAATACTAAAATCAGACCGTAGCCCTAGCGGGGGTTAACGAAGGCCACTGCTGCACTCGTATGGAATGCCATGACTCAAACCGTTGTTGAAATTCTAAGTGCCCAAGAGCTACGGCGCACCATCACACGCTTAGCGTCTCAGGTCGTGGAGCGCTGCCGCCAGCTTGACCAGATTGTGGTTTTGGGGGTACTCACCCACGGCTTGCCCTTAGCGAAGCTTTTAGCCCAGCAAATTGAGCACTTAGAGCAAGTCCAGGTTCCCGTTGGGGCGTTGGATATTACCTTTTACCGCGACGATTTAGACCGAATTACGATCCGCACCCCTGGCAAAACCGACCTCCCTACCGATTTAACGGGTAAAACCGTTGTATTGGTTGATGACGTCATCTATAGCGGTCGCACCGCACGGGCGGCACTGAATGCGATTCATGATTACGGTCGTCCCAGTATTATTCATTTGGTTGTGCTGATTGATCGCGGGCATCGAGAGTTGCCTATTCACCCAGATTTTGTGGGCAAGGTGTTGCCCACGGCTCGGGATGAAAAAGTCAGGGTGTTGCTGGCTGAAACCGATGGTCACGATGCGGTTGAATTAATTAGAGGTTCTGGTTCAGACTAGGGTTACGCTTCATTTGCGGCTTTCACGTTGTCGATTGCCATCCGGCTGATGCGTTTCCAGTCGGTCTGGTCGTCGTAGGGTGCAAAGACCTGGCGATCGCCCTCATACACATTACAAAACAGCACCTCTGCATTTTCGGTGGAGGCTTGGGGACAGATTGCAATGGGCTGTTGCAATGCCTGAGGTGAGAGAAAGGCCAGCGTACTCAGTAGACCCTTACTAAAGTGCGCCGTCGCTGAGCTTTCTAAGACGTAGAGCTTATCGGCCTCTATGTAGCAGTGGAGTTTGTGCGTTTTTTCATTGCGGCGCACGGTTTCTTTAAACTCCAGCTTACGCACATAGCCCGTGAGCGCCGGATGCTCGATATTGATGGGCTGGCTCTGATCGTCTAAGTGATACCAAATGCCCCCATTCTTGCGATTGCAGAAAACGTAAACCTGCGATTTAGGTGCTGGCCCAAACCCTAAAGTCTGCTGGGGTCGTTTGGATGCTGCGATTTGGCGCAGGGATTCGGCGATCGCAGCTAGCGCTTCATTTTCCATTCTCAACGTTCTCCAAAATCTTAAGTTCGTTCGTTTTTAGGCTACTTCTATTCTAGAAACTGAGGCCGCGATTGAGGTTTGGATGGTACGCCCAAAACATTCGGTAATCTCTAACGCTCAGACATCGCTGCATAGCGTGAACTGACTAGAGCGAGGAAATGTCACAATGAGAACGACAGATCAGTTGGGAAAAAGCTGTGGGTTTCAAAGTCGGTCTACTGGGATTGGGTACGGTTGGGGCTGGAGTTGCTGCGATTTTTCAAGATCGAGATGGGCGACACCCCTTACTTCAGGCTTTGGAACTGCATCGCGTGGGCCTGCGATCGCCCGCTAAACCCCGCCCCATCCATATCCCAACCGAGTGCATTACCACCGATCTAGAGTCCATCGTCACGGATCCTGATATCGACATTGTGGTCGAGGTCATGGGCGGCATTGAGCCAGCGCGGAGTCTGATATTGAAGGCAATCGCCCACGGGAAGCACGTCGTCACTGCCAACAAAGCCGTCATTTCCCGCCATGGGGACGAAATTTTTACAGCGGCAAACCAGGCTGGCGTTTACGTCATGATTGAGGCGGCAGTGGCTGGCGGCATCCCCGTCATTCAGCCCCTAAAACAGTCTATGGGCGCTAATCGCATTACCTCGGTCATGGGCATCCTTAACGGCACCACCAACTACATCCTGACCCAAATGCAGCAGTCAGGCCGCAGCTTTGACGACATCTTGGCAGATGCCCAACGCCTTGGCTATGCCGAAGCAGACCCCACTGCCGATGTAGATGGGTTAGACGCAGGCGACAAAATTGCAATTTTGGCCTCCCTTGCCTTTGGGGGCCGCATTAAGCTCGATGACGTTCACCGTGAGGGCATTCGGGCAGTTAGCGCCTCGGATATTGCCTATGCCGACAAGCTGGGGTTTGTGATTAAATTACTGGCGATCGCCAAACGTCCCAATGCAGCATCTTCAGACACAGGCATTCCCGATCGGCTTCAGGTGCGGGTTCATGCGACGTTAGTGCCTAAAGCGCATCCCCTTGCCAGCGTCAATGATGTTTATAACGCCATTTTGCTAGAAGGTGAGCCTTTAGGACAGGTGATGTTCTTTGGCCCTGGTGCAGGTGCCGGCCCCACCGCCAGCGCTGTTGTCTCAGATATTATCAACGTTGCGGCGCTCCTTAAAGCTGGCTTGGCAGCCACGAACCCAGATACGCTTTCTAGTCACCCACTCTTGGCCTGTTCTCATCATTCTTACAGTCAGGTTGAGCCAATTTCTGAGCTGGTCACGCGGTTTTACGTCCGGTTTTTGACCAAAGATCATCCTGGAGTCATTGGCAAGTTGGGTACCTGCTTTGGCAATCATGGCGTAAGTTTAGAATCTCTGGTGCAGACTGGCATACAGGATGGTCTTGCAGAAATTGTGGTAGTCACCCATGCCGTCCGTGAGGAAGAGTTCCACACCGCACTAGAGGAAATTCATACCCTTGACGCGGTTGATAGTATTGCAAGTCTGTTGCGGGTTTTGTAGACACCCATCGATCCAACAAAAAAATTCAGCATCCTTCAAAAAACAATAGACTCGCTGAGCTGCAATGCTGAAGCGGTCTATTGTTCATGACTCATTCATGTCTCAATAGTCGCTATCTGCAACACAAAGCCCTTTACATCTAATGCCGTTTGTTGCTGTGCGTTCGCAGTGAGGACAAAGGATTTTTTCGTTCTCTGGCTCTAGGCCAAGCTTTGTGACGCTAGTCTGTAGGGTTTGAGGCTGGGGCTGGGGGTTCACAGGCATAAGGAAGAACAGAGAAACTATTGCGCTTGTCTCTTCTCATTTTACGGAGAACATGATTTTTGTATCATCAACAATGATTCTGGCGCTATTCTTCTTCAATTACGGTGCTGCGATCGAGCAGCAGCAGTTGACGAAGCTGGCCAGTCCCCAACTCCGAGAGCCAGTTTTCTCCTGCCCCCACCACCTGATCGGCTAACGCCTTTTTGCTCTCAATCATGTCGTGGATGCGCTCTTCTAGGGTGCCGCTGCACACAAACTTATGTACCTGCACATTGCGGGTTTGCCCAATCCGAAACACCCGATC
>JANNDV010000266.1:0-5249 GCA_031387975.1 Acaryochloridaceae cyanobacterium OTE_75_metabat_521
CTCCCGCTCTGGGAGAGGGGCTGGGGGTGAGGGTCAAAAGTTGAGGTTATTTAATCCACGATCCTTACCTGCCAGAATGGAATTACACAGCCAAACCGCAAAAAGCTTAATTCTGGAGGTTATTTAATCCACGATCCTAAGAACATGAACGTCTTACGAAAAGTTCCACAGAGAATCCGATCAATACAGACCCATAGAATGGCAGTACACACAATCAGCAGTTAAAACAACGTGAGGTCTACTGATGCGACTAGATTTACACAGTCTAAACTTAGAATTTCTGAGCACCCTTAAGGGCGCAGTTTCACTATTGCGTGACCCCTCTGCCACAGAATCTGTCTATGACGTAGAAGATGGACTGCGACATACTAAAGCCACGCAGCTTTCCGTTGAGTTTGTAAAGCGCCAGCCTGGAGTTGCTGCACTGGTAAGCGAACGATATATCGCTCCATCCCCCAATCTTGAGCAACTTCAGCAGTGTCCTCCAGATTCTTTAGGCTTTGCGTATGCAAAATATATTACGGATGCTGGCTTTGACCCTAATTTTTATCGCGTACTGCCCATTGAAGATGACGTGAGCTATATTTTTATGCGCCTGCGCCAAACCCATGATATCTGGCATCTTGTTGCAGGCTTTAAGACGGATGTACCTGGAGAATTAGGGCTAAAAGCATTTGAATTAGCTCAAACCCACCGCACAATGGCGGCTATTTTGTTGTCTGGGGGCTTATTAGGCACGCTCCTAAAAGAGCCAGAACAGCTTGATGTGCTGCTAGAGAATATAGCCACCGGATATCGTCTCGGATCTCAATCCCAGCCTTTCTTAGCCCAGAAATGGGAGCAGCATTGGGAAAAACCGCTACATCAATGGCGGTCAGAGCTAGGAATACCCAACAGCATTCTTGGCTAGCCCATTAGGAGTTAGATCTCACTGAACGTTTTTGTCACTATACGAAAACGAATGTAAATTTTCGCAACAATCTTTTTCAGATTCTCAGTAAAGTTTTAGGCTGCCCTGAAGTGCGGCTTGGTGAAGGCTATAGCCATTAAGTGAACTATTTTTATAGCGATTTAAGTTTTGTGCAACATCAAGCTTGCACAAAGCTTGCACAATCAGGCTGATTTAATCAGAAGTGTCAGTTCACAAAGACTTAAGTAAAAAATATTTAAGCACGACTCCATCATTTTTTTGCGTTCAGAAAAATCTTTTAGGCTAAATTCATAGAGCTTTGTCTGCGCTGTATCCAGTTAGGGCAAGCCTTTATTGGCCTGGTTTTACGGTTTTCAAACCCCGTTCAGTAAACAGTTCAATAAACATTAAACTCAACAAAATTTAGGAGCTTTGCTATGACCAGTTCTACAGCAGCGACACAGTTAGGATTTGAGCCTTTTTCAGGGGATGAAGTTGCCGAACTTCGCCCCCACTTTACAGAAGGGGATGTGCAGGCAGTCATTGTAGCCGCCTATCGACAGGTATTTGGCAACGACTACATTCTCCAAAGCGAACGCCTGACGAGTGCTGAGTCGCTGCTTCGTCAAGGTGACATTTCGGTTCGAGATTTTGTCCGCACCTTGGCTCAGTCTGAGCTTTACAAACAAAAGTTTTTTAGCACCACACCCCAAGTTCGCTTTATTGAGCTGAATTATAAGCACCTATTGGGTCGCGCGCCTTACGATGAATCAGAGATTACCTATCACGTTAATCTTTTTATCGATCATGGCTACGATGCCGAAATTAATTCCTATTTTGATTCAGTTGAATATCAAGAAAATTTTGGCGATTCCATTGTGCCGCACTTCCGAGGGTTTGCAACCCAGCGCGGTCAAAAAACCGTGGGCTTTAGCCGCATGTTTCAGCTTTATAGAGGTCGTGCCAATAGCGATCGCGCCCAAGGCAAAAACAAGGCGGCTTGGCTTACAGAAGAGTTAGCCCACAATTCGGCAACGCCTGTGCGCACACCTGGCTATGGCAAAGGACTGGCGGGGAATGCCGAGGGCGATCGCGCGGGGCTTTACCGCGTGCGCTTTACCCAAGCCAACCGAGGTGGTTCTCCCCAAGTTCGTAAAAGTGTGCAGGAGTATCTGGTTAACTATAGCCAGCTTTCTCCCACCCTTCAGCGCCTCAATCAGCGCGGCGGACGTATCGTCAGCATCATCGAAGCCTAATCTAAGCGCTTCATTCAATTTTTATTCATTTAACTTTTAAGGAGATGACCTGTGGCGATTACCACCGCAGCAGCCCGTTTAGGAACCACTGCTTTTGCCTCAAACAGCCCCGTAGAACTACGCCCCAACTGGACAGCAGACGACGCAAAGGGCGTTATTAACGCCGTTTATCGTCAGGTCTTGGGCAACGACTATATTTTGCAGAGCGATCGCCTCACGGCCCTAGAATCGCTCCTCTGTAACGGTCAGCTTACCGTGCGCGAGTTTGTGCGCGCGGTTACAAAATCTGAGCTGTACAAAACCAAGTTTTTGTACCCTCACTTCCATACAAGAGTGATTGAACTCAACATTAAGCACCTGTTGGGTCGTGCGCCCTACGACGAGTCTGAAGTGGTAGAGCATTTAGACCGCTATCAAACCGAAGGGTTTGACGCAGATGTTGACTCCCATATTGACTCCGCCGAGTATGAAACCAACTTTGGCGACTCCATTGTGCCCTACTACCGAGGGTTCTCAAACCAGCCCGGTCAAAAAACCGTTGGTTTTACCCGGATGTTCCAGCTTTATCGGGGGTATGCCAACAGCGATCGCGCCCAGTTAGCGGGCGCAACCTCGCGTCTTGCGGGTGATTTGGGGCGTAACAGCGCATCGGCAGTGGTAGCACCTTCGGGTGGAAGCGGCGGTTTTGCCTATCAGGCTTCTGAGCGTGGCGTGACTCCCAATCGCGTCTTTGGACGCTCTGCTGTCGGCTCTACCGATCGGCTCTACCGGATTGAGGTTTCTAACCTTAATCTGCCTCGATACCCACGGGCGCGACGCATCAACAAAGAGTACGTTGTCTCTTACGAGCAGTTGTCTAACACCCTTCAGCAAATTAATAAGCTGGGCGGCAAAGTTGCAAGCGTAACCTTAGCGCAGTAAAGCCCCTGCCTAGAATCACAAGTGCAATCCATCGTGGGTAGGGGCAGGTTTAGCTCACACGGCATCGGCTAAATCCCAAACGTTTTGATAAAACCTGCCCTTCCCTACCCAACGTTGGATGTTATTGAATCTTTGATCCTTAATTTTGAATGGCCTTAAAGGAGTCAAATCATCATGCTTGGACAATCCACCGCAGCCACATCAACGTCATCTGCGAACAGCCGCATCTTTGTTTACGAAGTGACGGGCCTTAGCCAAAACGATCAGACCGATAGAGCGAGCTATGACGTTCGCAATAGTGGCGTAACACTCCTGCAAGTGCCTTACAGCCGCATGAATAGCGAAATGCGCCGAATTACGCGATTAGGGGGAGAAATTGTGAATATCTACCCCATTAATCAGGCTGCCAAAAAGGCTGAAGCACCTGCGGAGTCTTAAGAAAAAGCCTAACGCTCAATGCGAATGACGTGATCGGTGACGGCTTCAAAGGTGTCGTCATGGCTAATGACAATGAGCTGACGAAACGCCTTTAGGTTACTGATGGCATCGGCGAGCTGACGGCGGCGCTGCTGATCCATGTTGGTGGTTGGCTCGTCAAAAAACGCAATGTTGATATCCGCCAGCACCCGCAGCAGCGCTAGCCTTACCGCTAGCGCTGCACACATTTGTTCGCCCCCAGACAGGCTTTTGAAGCTGCGCCAGTGGCCTCGGTCTCGCACGCGAATATCGTAGTCTTCTGTCCACTCGAGGGTGACTTCATCTCGGTTGAGCAGTTCCCGAAACAGCTTATCGGCTTCTTTAGAAACCTCTGCTAGGTAGTATTTGGTAATGCGCGGCCCGCTTTGGTTATAGATATGCCGCGCGTCTGCAATGAACTGAAGGGTGGCCTGCCGCTGCGTTAACAGCAAAAGGTCGCGTTCTCGCTGTTCAGACAATGCCTGTCGGTCTTGAAGGCGCTGGGTGAGATCTTGGAGCTGCGATCGCTGCGGGGCAAGGCCACCCTGAAGCTGATTTTGCTGCTGTTTGAGCTGCTCTAAATGCACTTTGAGCTGAAGGTGCTGCTGCGGATCGTAGGACTGCTGCAACTGCTGAAGCTGCGTCTGAAGCTGCTGCATTTGCCCCTGAAGACTAGACAAAGCCGCGATCGCATCTGTTCTTTGAGGCGTTAAGTCCTTAAGCTTATTGGCTTCTTCACGGTGGCGCAGGTAAAGCTGGTGGTCGGCCTGATGGGTTTGAATGAGCGTTTGCTGGGCTTCAAACTGCGGGTCGAGTTCTGCAAAAGCGGCAATACTGGTTTCAACGATCGCCATTTCCTGCTGGAGCGGCGCGAGACGACTTTGGAGCTGAGTAAGATTTTGCTGAAGTTGAGCTTCTTCCTTAAGCTGCTGCCCTAGGATCCGGAGGTTGGCTTTAGGGTCATGGAGCTGCTGTAGCTCAGATTGAAGGTGAGTGACCTGGGACTGAAGGGGAATTGTTTGGGTAAGGGTGCGATCGCATTCGTCTTTCTGCTGCCCTAGCTGCACCATCTCCTGCTGAACTTCGGCAAGCTGCTGCTGTTTGAGTGGCAAAACGGCAACCTGCTGCTGCTGGCGCTGGGCAACCTGAAGGGCTTCGGTGAGATCGCGCAGCTTATTTTGTAGGGTTGATGTAGCGGCTTGGTCGGTGAAGGGCTGAAGGAGGGTTTGGAGCGATCGCAGCACCTTGGCATTAAGGGTAACGCCGGACTCAATCACCTGCTGCACAAACGCCAAATCAGGATGGTTGGGGATGGCCTGATTGAGCAGCATTTTTGCCGCCGATGCCTGCTGCTGATGGCGTTGACCGGCACCCTGTGCAGAACCCACCAGCGATTTCAGCGATTCGGCAAAAGTCTGCCCGGCCTGAAGATTGCTGAGTTGGGTCTGGATTTGTAGCCGCTCTTGCTCTAGTTGGGGTAACGCTGCAATCTGCACAGCAAGCGATTGGAGTGATGTAATTTCAGCGTTTAACTGCGCTAGCTGTGCCTGTCGCTGTACCTGCTGCGCCTGAAGCGTCTGCCGCTGAAGCTTAATAGGCTCTAAGCCCTGAAGGGACTCTATCGCCTGCTTGAGCTGCGTCTCTAACGCTTCTTGCTGCGGTACTAAAGCCTGCCACTGCGCTAAATCTTGACGGAGCGAAATAAA
>JANNDV010000293.1:0-2029 GCA_031387975.1 Acaryochloridaceae cyanobacterium OTE_75_metabat_521
AGATGCTGGGGGGAGAGGGCGATCGCCGCCTTCAACGACGCTTCCCAATGCGCTAAAGTTTGGTTCGGCAACCCAGAAATTAAATCCAGGCTCAGGTTGCTGTACCCCGCTTGCCGCAGTAACGCCACCGCCTCATAAATATCTCGTACCCGATGGGTGCGTCCGCAGTCACTCAGCAGATCATCTTGAAATGCCTGAGAACCCAGGCTCACGCGGTTTACCCCCGCTTGGCGATAGCCCTCAACCTGTGCCAGGGTAAAAGTCCCTGGATCCATTTCCATCGAAATTTCAGGCGATTCCGCTAAGCCAAAGTGCTGCGTTAGCGTTTCTATAATTTGATGCACCTGATCGGCGCAAAGCAGCGACGGGGTGCCGCCCCCAAAGAAGATCGTTTTGAGGGGTGCCCCTTGGATTGGCGTAGTGCAAATTTCTTGGCACAGCCAGCTCACGTACTGCTGAATTGTGAGAGAGGTTTCACCGCGTAGGCGATCGCCCACCACAGACACCGGAAAATCGCAGTAAAAGCACCGCCGCCGACAAAACGGAATATGAATATAGGCTGCGGTCGGCGCATCCCAACCTTCAGAAAAGGTGCGCCGAGCGTCAATTTCTGAGAAAGTACAGACCATAAGTATTGATACTGTGACAATTCTTATTCACGAGTACGGTATTCCCTGCACTAAGTGTCTGAAACCGAGAACGTATAATAGATGGCATGATTTCCATCATTAACCTAACCCCGCTCACCTGCAAAGGATTTCAATCTTTGCTCCAGGGCATCACTCCACCTCAGAGCGCACCCAGCAATGATTGACGCCATTATCATCCTCACCCTTATTCTAGTCGGCGCAACCGTCGGATATCAAAGCGTTGAGCTACTTCCATTCGATATCTTGGCGCAGGTCGCCAACATTGAGGGGCTGCGCTGGGTCACACTGGGGTTTGGCAGCCTTATTGGCGTGGGCGTCGGTCTAGTGGTGCAAACCACCTATCGCCGCCTAGAACGCGGGGTTAAAAAGCTCCCGACCGATGTTTTAGTGAGCCGAGCGGTGGGCTTGGTGCTGGGGCTTATTATTGCCAATCTCATGCTGGCTCCTATTTTTTTGTTGCCCATCCCCTCAGAGCTATCGTTTCTAAAGCCCATTACGGCGCTCTTTGGCAGCTTAATTTTTTCTTACTCCGGTCTATCCTTAGCCGATACCCACGGGCGCACCTTACTGCGGCTCATTAACCCGAACTCTTTAGAAACAGCTCTCTTAGCGGAGGGGACGCTGAAGCCAGCCCCTGCCAAAATCCTCGACACAAGCTGCATTATTGACGGTCGAGTGCAGGAGCTAGTCGATACAGGCTTTTTAGAAGGACAGATTCTGGTGCCACAGTTTGTGCTTCAAGAACTTCAGAAAATTGCCGACTCCTCTAATGACCAAAAGCGCACCCGTGGTCGCAGGGGGTTAGACATCCTCAATCGTCTCCAAGAGAACCATCCTCAGCGTATCGTCATCAATCCGGCTGACTATGACGATGTTGCCACCGTAGACGCAAAGCTGGTGCGTCTCGCCCAAGACATCAACGGCAGCCTTGTCACCACAGACTACAACCTCAATAAGGTGGCAAGCCTTCAAAAAGTGCAGGTACTCAACGTCAACGATCTGGCTCAGTCTCTTCGACCTGTCTATTTACCTGGGGACAGTCTTGACCTCAAAATTTTAAAAGAAGGCAAAGAACCCGACCAGGGTGTGGGGTATCTCACAGATGGCACAATGGTTGTAGTGGAAGAAGGCGGCAACTACATTGGGGATGAATTGCCTGTGGTCGTCACCAGTGCGCTGCAAACCTCCGCAGGTCGTATGATTTTTGCTCGACCCAGGCAGTCTGCGCCAGCCTAGCGCTTGAATTTCATCGCTCAACTGATATAGTTGTGAAAGGGATTTTCACCAAAAAATTCTTTTAAGATGCTCCTGTAGCTCAGTTGGTAGAGCGCTTCACTCGTAATGAAGAAGTCGTGTGTTCGAGTCACATCAGGAGCTTT
>JANNDV010000277.1:0-25053 GCA_031387975.1 Acaryochloridaceae cyanobacterium OTE_75_metabat_521
TACTGTGGTCATGGTTTATAAGTGCGTTAAGGGTATGGAAGTTATGTATATGGGTCTGAGGTTTCTCTCTCGCCTGAATCAACCTTAACCCTTTTATTACTGTTTGTTAAGTTCTACACATTTACTTAAGATTTGAGGGGAAGCATCAGAAACGGGAGGGTTGAGGCATGGCTCCATGGTTTAGCCAGGAGGCCACTTCATAAATCGTCCGCCCAAGATGTGGAGGTGAAGATGATAGACCGTTTGCCCTCCATCCTCTCCAGTATTAATGACGGTTCGGTAGCCTTGGGTCAGCCCTTCTTGAGCAGCAACGCGCTGAACCACCAGCAGCAGGTGCCCCAGTAATGCCTGATCTTCTGGCTGTGCTTCTGCCAGCTTAGGAATCGGCTTTTTGGGAATCACCAGAATATGAACTGGGGCTTGAGCATTGGCGTCACGGAAGGCGATCGCCAGATCATCCTCATAGACAATATCGGCAGGAATCTCGCGGCGAATGATTTTGCTAAAAATAGTCTCTGGTGCTTCACTCATAGGGGGTATTTGAGGAGAGAGGACAGCGAACTCTTTCAGAATGTCGCCTTCGGCTTCTCCTTGGCAAGGGCGCAGACTTGGGGCATCGGGCTGGCTTGAAGTACCATGATGGGTATTACAGGCGTGGCGTGTAGCCGATTGCCCTGAGTTTTTATCAACCTCTAAACTTCTAATTCTTAGGAAAACTTAAACTATGATGCATCCGAGCCTACAGTCAGCATTTGAAAATCGCTGCGCTCTCAAAATCATTAGCGGACTCCATAACTTCGATGCAGCGCGAGTAGCGGCTGTTGTGCGCGCTGCCGATCTCGGGGGTGCAACGTTTGTCGATATTGCAGCAGATCCTGAATTAGTGGCGATCGCCAAAGCCAACACCACGCTCCCCATTTGCGTCTCAGCCGTAGACCCTCAGCGATTCGTAACGGCAGTAGCAGCAGGCGCAGACCTGATTGAGATCGGCAACTTTGACAGCTTTTATAGCCAAGGTCGGGTCTTTAGCGCTGCCGAAGTCTTAGAACTCACGCGCCAAACCCGTGCATTACTGCCCAATATTGCGCTCTCAGTGACTGTACCCCACACCCTAGAACTCGACCAGCAGGTTCAGCTTGCGATCGATCTGGTAGAAGCGGGTGCCGACATGATTCAAACCGAAGGCGGCACCAGCAGCCAGCCCACGCATCCTGGTGTTCTTGGGCTAATTGAAAAAGCAGCCCCTACCCTCGCTGCCGCCTATGAGATTGCGCGCGCTGTCTCTGTGCCTGTCTTGTGTGCCTCTGGGTTGTCTAGCGTGACCGCACCGATGGCGATCGCAGCAGGAGCCAGCGGCATTGGCGTCGGTTCTGCGGTCAATCAGCTCAACAGCGAAGTTGCCATGATTGCGGTAGTGCGTAGCCTGGTTGAGTCTATGACCGTCCAGAAATCTGCTACATACCAATCCCATTAGGCAGCCCCAAATTTTGTAGGGGTAGGTTTAGCCCAAGCCTGATAGGGTTTAACCCAACAGCAACAGCAAAACCTACCCTCCATAACCTACCCTCCACCTGAAATCTATTTGAGCCTAGATGTTGTAGATATTTTTTAGCGACAGCCAATTTTCATCTTCAGATGGGTTTTCGCTGGGCGCTTGCCAGTACAGCATCGGTAAACTTTTGAAAGCTTCCTTCACAGACTGTTCCCAAGACTTACGAATACTCTCTAAATAAGGATCGCCCTTGAGCAGCTTACGGCGATACTGAATTTTTAGAGAATCCGCCTCGTACATCACAATATTAATTGGCGGCCCAACAGAAATATTAGACTTCATGGTGCTGTCTAAAGACAGCAGCGCACACTTTGCTGCCTCTTCTAACCCCGTCGTGTTGTACTGAATCACGCGGTCTAAAATCGGCTTGCCATACTTAATTTCACCCACCTGAAGATAGGGCGTCTCTTTGGTAGCGCGCAGAAAATTCCCTTGACTGTAGACCATATACAGCTCAGAAGCCTCGCCCTTAATCTGCCCGCCAATCAAAAAGGTGCATCCAGCATCAATACCGTCTTTTTTAAGCCAAACCCGATGTTCATCTAGCACCTGACGGGTTAGGTTGCCAATATACTGAGCAACCTTATAAAGCGTAGGCAGAGTGTTAATGTTATCCGCCGCCCCCTGCTTTATATCTTGGGCCACCAGCGTTAAGATACTTTGCGTCATTGAGAGGTTCCCAGCGGTACTCATCAAAATGACACGCTCTCCGGGCACAGAAAAATCAAACAACTTTTGTGAAATAGAGACGTGGTCTACTCCCGCATTGGTGCGAGAGTCGGCTGCCATTACTAGGCCAGCCTGGGTCAGAATTGCAAGGCAATAAGTCATCACACAGGCTCTTTTGGGCAGGTTCTATTGTATGACGCTCACAAAGTGGACGCAATCATTTGGCAGTCTGCTTTTACAGCCTCAAAAAATATAGGGTCATCTATTGACAAGCCTCTCTTCTTGCAACATACTAGTCAAGTGCCAAATTAATGCGGGCATAGCTCAGTGGTAGAGCGTCACCTTGCCAAGGTGAATGTCGCGCGTTCGAATCGCGTTGCCCGCTTTGTAAAAAAAATCTTCTCTGTACGCCCCCTACTAAAAATGTTTATGGGTGGGTTGAATTTTATGGATTGAATAACTGAGAAAATTGGCAAAAAAATACATTTTGCGCGCTCTGATTCTTAAAGACAAGGGGTATCAGACCCTTTCGCCCTCTCCCTAGAACTCTACGGTGTACACACAAGTCTGAAATAATTGATGAGGCTATTTTAATCACCCTGCATTACCCCACCCCAGCCCTCCCCTTTATAAGGGGAGGGAGCAACTCCATATTCCTCCCCCCTTTATAAGGGGGGATTGAGGGGGGTAATGCAGAGTGTCGAAAAGCATCCAACTTGCATACACCATACCGCTCAAAATCTAACAAAAGTCAAAGTCTCAAACGCCCCTTTTCTTTGGCATAGTCATGCTGAAAGAGCCAGACAAGTAAGCCCTAATTTAATTTTCTCCTCACCCACCATTCTTTCACAAAGCCCGACCTTGCGAAATTGCCGCCTGATTACAGAATTTGTGAAACGCAACCTCCAACGCATCTGATGCAGTATGAACCTCAGATTTAAGATCATGAGACGCTGCACCCGCCTGGAGCCGAACGGCATGATTGTCTTGCGTAAAAGTTTTCACCACATCTCTCGCCATAAACCCATCCGCCAACGGAGTGCGGATAAAATTGCGAATATGGAGCCACTTTGTAATGGTTTTAGTCTCGCTGACGGGCAGATGCACTAAAAACAGAACAAATTGAAACTTGCCAAATTTCAAATCTACTCTTGAAACATTGGGCATATAAAAAGTCGCACGAAAGATTCCATCGGGCGGATCATTCCCTAAAATCAATTTGAGAGAGTACGCAGGTTTGGTTTCAAAGGTAATAAAGCCACTCGCACTCCATTCCCCTAATTCCAATTTGTACTCTGGTACTGCCGGAGCACTTTTACGACCAAAGGCACTGGCGTGCACAAAGGGCGCATGGGCCATATCGATCGTGTTTGCAATCACTCTCGTGTAGTGACCATCCCAGTTAAATGCGCCTGTAACAGTTTGCCAGCCTTCTGCCCCAAACTCAGGCAGTGACGGGATAGGAGGGCAGTCTTCTACGGGTAAATCACCCCAAAACAGCCAGATTAGGCCATATTGTTCACGGACTGGGTAAGATTGCAGCTTTGCTCGTTTTGGAATGGTTGCATTAGATTGATTGGCTGGGATATCGCTACAAACGCCATCGGCTTCATACCGCCAGCCGTGGTATGGGCAGCGAATACAGTCACCCTCTAGCCACCCTGCTGCAAGTTCCGAGCCTCGATGGACGCAGCGACCATCAAGGGCAATTAATTGACCTTCGCTGCCGCGATACAGCACCAAGTCATGTCCCATAAAGCAAATCGTAATAGGCTTAGTTTTAACCTTTTGACTATGCTCAATGCCATACCAAAAGTTTTTCAACAATTTAGTGTCAGACGCTTTGATCTCACTAACCGTTTTTGTCATACCCCACGCTTTTTATTAACTAAGTAAAGCCTAACTAAGAAACTCTAACAGCTCTTTGAATGAATACACAATTGACTTTCAGTTGTTTTCGAGAAATTGCTTAAAGCAAAGAGTTATTGCATTGTGATCAGGGTCACAGCAAGAATAAGAAAACCTAGTCACAGAGCTTTTGAGGTTATGTTAAAGATTGTAAACTAATGATTGTTTGGAGGTTTGGAGTGGGAATCTTGATTGTATTGATGAGTTTTTGCTGAGTAACGCAGGATATAGCAGATAGCTATACCTGATTTTTCCATACTTTTTATATATAGATAAAAATATATTTAGGCGATATAAACAGTCATTAACTCGGTCGCTTATCAACTAATATGGCAGCAGTCTTGTATCCTGTTTACACGGTTTGTCTTGTGCTGCTTTTGGGATGGTCTTTCTCTCTCTATCAGCATTCTCATGACGTCGGCTTGTTTGTTTTGGTGTTGATCATTGTTGCAATTACCTACGATAATCTGATCGTCAGTGTTGGTCGTTGGATTGGTCAGGGGGGAATGCTTTTGAACTTGAGTCATCCACGTTTTATAGGTCATGTATTGCTTACGCCACTATCGATTGTGGCTGCTTTTAAGCTTTGTTTTCATAGTGGTGTTAATTGGGCTTTAAACCCAGCCTCTTGTCAATCTGCGTGGGTTGCCGTTGGTGTTTTAATTACGGCAGAGGTGCTGCTGTACTACAGAGAATTTGAGCCGATTCCGGCATGGTTTCAGGGTACGCTCCGGTATACCAACGGGGCTTACAAGATACCGCCTATTCCTTCCATCCTGACCACAATTATGGTTGCAGTTTTAGGGTGGATGATTTGGCGAGAGTCTGGCGATGCCTGGTTATTGGGCAGTAGTGTTGTGATGTTTTTGGGTGGCGCAGTGCCCCAGTGTTTTGCAGGCCCCGTTGTGTGTTCTGGGGCAGAAGTGGTTCTAATGACGGGTTTTTGCATGACAGCGGCTAACCTCCAGTCAAGCCTTCCCGTATAAGTCACCGTTATTCGGAATTATCATTAATATGCTTTTTCAGCAAGCGGTTCCATTGAGTGTTCTGGCTTTCTTTATGGTGGCCTTTGTGCTGCCTTTGGTAAGACTATGGCTACGGACGGGTACTTTTGCAATGGCGTTTAGCCGCAACCCCGATCCCATTCAGAAAATCGTAGGCGCTGCTATCGCCATTTACATGACGGGTTTGTGTGTATGGGCTGGTTTTTACGCGGTGTTGGGTAAGGCGGCTGTGGGTGTATGGCAGGTGCCAAGCACGATGGAAGCGTTGGGTTGGGTGGTTTTGGTTTTGGGTCTTGCATTGACGGTGACGGGACAGGCCCAGATGGGGCTTTCTTGGCGGATGGGTGTTGACCCGGAGCCGACGGGTCTTATTACTACGGGTCTATTTCGATTTAGCCGCAACCCGATTTATGCAGGCATGTTGATGACTTTGGCTTCTTATGCCTTGACCAGCCCTTGCCCTTGGATACTGCTGGGCTGGTGTCAATTTATGCTTTTGATTATGCTGCAAACTCGCTATGAGGAGCAGGCGCTCATTAAGACCCATGGCGACGTTTATTTAAGCTACGCGGCAAAGGCAGGTAGATTCTTCCCTGGTTTGGGTTGCTTGAGTGCCAGTTTTATTACCCCAGAGCTTCCATTGCTTGAGAGGGTGCCTGAGAAGTCGAAAATTTCACTTATCTAAAAATACTTGAATTCAGTATTTAAGTATTCAGTTTTATAGAGGTGAATTTTGTCGACAAATCTAGCATCGCACGACGCAGTATCAGCCAAACTCGTCCTTACATATATAAGCTATTGCTGAAGTAGCTAAAGTTTTTTCCTCTAAATTACGCCACGCAGTAAAAACACTGCCTCATGGCTACTGTTTTTATAGTTTTAACCCAAAACGGGTGCTCTATCTGGGCTATTGATTAGCCTAAATCCTTTATATATCAAAAGTAATAACCACAGAAAACTATGCTCATATGGGCATGGTTTTCTGTGGTTATTAATAGTTAGAGACAAGAAAATTAATTCTAACATTGAATCTAAGTTCATTTTATTTATGAATAAAAATAAAACTTAAACTCAGGATAAATGTATGGACATTTTATTGTTGAGCGTATATTATTAGTTTAGTGGGCAAACAGCTCATTGCAAACATTTTGGAGTTACTCAATATGCGATTTTCTACAGGACTTGTTGGCGGTGCTTTGATTGCTGGTGTGTTGAGTGCAGGATCTGCTTTTGCTTCACCTGCTTCAATCTCTGGTTCTGCAACATTGGCAACACCTGCTGGTTTTGTTTCTACCGTCAGCGGTGAATCTGTTCTGGCATCAGGATTTGTCTACCAGACTACTACTGGTTCTAGCCTTGGTTCTGTTGCTACTTCTGCTGCTCAAGTTCCTCTTGTTGGTATTTTCAACCCAAATACAACGATCACTAACGCCGCTGTAATTGTTGTGCCAACCTACGCTGCGGCTGGCGGTGGTACGTTTGTAACCAATTCAGTATCTGTCGGTTCGTCTGCGGCTGTAACTGCGCCAACAGCATCATCTAGCTTTTCTGTAGCTGCTGCACAAGCGTTGAATAACACTACGACGGCTGTTGGTGGTGGTGGCGTAAATAGCACATTTCTTGCAAACACCGAATTCATTAATGCCATCATCAAATCTGGTGCTGGTGTTAATGGTCTAGACTAACGCTGACCAAATATCGGTTTGGTTCTAAGTTTTAGTTAATAGGGCTGAGGTAAAGAGAGTTCTACTTTCTTTACCTCTATTTCTCACGTTTATTAATTCGCACCGGATATCAATTTATATAGCATCTGTATATAACATCTACCCGAATTAATAGATCTAAAAATCTTTAGTGTTTTATTGGAATCAGTTTTACGATGTTCACTTGTTCAAAACGTCGTCCAGAATTTAAAGTGTTAGCCCTTCTCGGGTTAACGTTTGCTCTAACACATCTTGAAAATCATAAAGCCCAAGCCCAAACTGCCAGCGCATCTGGCTCAGCCTCTCTAAGCTCTGGCGGTACCATTGTTGAGGTCTCCACTGGTGGTGTCTTAACCAGAACCATTACAAATGGCGTTATTACCTCGGTCTCTGGCGAAACCGTTTTGCCCTCAGGCTACTTTTTTAGTAGTGCTGTAATTGTTACGCCTACCTATAGCAATCTCACTTCTGGTGCTAGTACCGTTTCGGTGGTCAATAGTTTATCTATTGCTGCAACGCCTGCGGTAACGGCTAACAACTCATCATTTAGCCGTGCGGCGGCTGAAATTGTGACCAATGCTGCTATAAATCCGGGTACCGCGATTAATCTTGATAATGTCACGGCTATTATTCGGGCTGGGGCTGGGGTTAATGGATTGGATTAATTTCAAAAATTGAATATTTAAACCCTTAAAATCATAGATTTTGGTTTTGATTTTTATCCTTTGGCTAAGTGTTTACTACAAAGTTGCCAACCTATCTTTCTGGGTGGGTTATTTACAGGTTTGAAATAGCTGATCAGAATAGGTTTTAGCATTTTCTTGCTTTACCTCACCCTTATAAAGGTGAGGGTGCCAGATTTCTGGTCTCCCCCCTTTATAAGGGGGGATTAAGGGGGGTAATGTAGAGTGTATGCAGTTCTAAAATTACTATGAGAATAAGCTTTAGCACCTTGCACTACCCCATCCTCCCCTTATAAAGGCTACGGTGTACACACAAGTTGAACTTTATTCTAAACATCCTGCATTACCCCCCTCAGTCCCCCCTTATAAAGGGGGGAAGAACATGGACTGGCTCCCCAAGAGGAGGGCTGGGGTGAGGAAATGTAGGGGACTAGGAAACGCTCCCAATTCTGGGGACAAAGCACATCATTTCTCACCCATTATCTAAACCATAATCCTTCCTATTTTTCGTTGTCCAATCATTAGACGAGTAATGACCGACCCTAAGGTAAACTCTGTCGGGCTGTTGTGTAGGGCTTTACCCTTTTTTGCGCTACTGTGTACTTCCCAATCGGTTTTAGCACAGTCCGTTTCGCAAAGCATCCCTCTCAACCCCAGCAGAATCCCTGAACAAATCTTGGAGCAAGCGGTTCCTTCCGTTACGCCCCCTCCTATTGTGCCCAATAATGCACAGCAACAGCTAGATTCAAACCAAATTAATAACGTGGTTCGGTTTGCAATTAGCACCACATCTACGCGTTACCCGTACCTGGTTAACCCCAGCGATAAAGTAACATTTTCGGCTAATGTGTTTGACCCAGGCAGAGCCGAAAACTATCTAGATGCAGATATTCGATTTGCCTCTCAGAACCCTGTCATTGCTAAGTTAACCTACGGCAACTTCCCTAAATCTGAGCAATTTTACTGGGTGCTGCCCAACAACGAAGTTGTAATAGCAACACAAGGGGTACAGGCTGGTATTCTGCAAACAGGCAAAGGCAAAGATATTACCGTAAACGTAACCTCAACCCGAACCCGTGCCCTTTCAGGGACGCAAACCGTCACAACGCTTCCCGAAATATTTTTAAACCTTTCAACAGGGCAAGATCCTGCCACCTTTGCCGTGCGGTCAACTGCGGCACAAGTCATTAACCCAGTTGGCATCCCCGCCGCACCCATCGTTCTTAATACGGGTATTGACCTCACTAAACCTAACGTCACTATTATTAATAACAGCGTTGCCTCAACCAATAGTACCCAAGGTGGGGCTTCTAACTTTAGTAACCTAGAACCCATTAATACCCCCCAAGTTATTCAAGGGTTCCCGACGGTTAATATTCAGGGCTTATTCAGTAATGGTGCCATTCCTTTGGCTGAAGGGGCTATTTTGCCAGAGGCCAATTTGGCAGCTCTAGGCTTATCTTTTGATACGCCCAGTACCAGCACTAATAATTTAGGTGGCATTACCTCAGCGCCAGGTATTAAAACGCTCCAGAAAGGTCAATTTGACAATCAAGATCTGTTACAAATACTGACTAATCCTTTTTTAAAGAAAACCGAGCGAGAATTCTACTATCTCAACTCCCTATTTTGGTCAGACTTAGGAATCCGCGCCCCTGTAATCAGAACGAGACAAACAGAAACTAGTAGCGATTGGCAACGTTTTTACATTGATCGTCCAGTAAATCAAACCGTTGTTAGCTATGATGCCAAAAAAGTAGAGGCAATCTATAACAATCGCTTTATCAATCTGGGGGTTTCCCTCAGCTACTCCTTAGATAAACCACAAATTAACTGGGAGCAAAGCCTTAACAGCACCGTGGGTATGCTGCTCGGCGGTATTTTTGCAGCGACAGATCCTCAAAAGCTTCAGAGTAAAGTGGATACAGCAAAAAAGCTAAGAGATGAAAAGTCAAAATTTACCCCACTTACAACCGTTTCTACCCCAGAACAGCGCCAACAAATTAACCAGCGTCTTAATTCAACGCTATTTTATAACTCCATTGTCAGCGGTTTAGAACAGGTCTCTGGCAGTCTTACCATTGCTAGTCTCATTACGCCCAAAGACTCCGATTTATTTCTGGTCAGAACGGGTTTATACCGCAGATCTGTTCAATTTTTGGGGCGTGAAGAAGATCCGGTCGTTGTTGGCGATAATGTTGTTACTCGGTTGCGCACATCGGTCAATAAATTTGGGCCGCTTACCTTTATTGGCACCCAGATTCCTCGAGATTTAACGGGGCTGGCAGCCAATGAGTCCTTTGCCTCTGAGGTAGTGCTCACGGCTCCCAGCGGGCAGCAGTTTGTCCAAAGCTTTAATTCTTCTGACCCTGCTTTTGTTGCGGTGCCGGCGGGTATTAACCGTGAAGCCTTGGCCTTTGACCGCATTGAAATTACCCGTAAAGATCAACAAACAAGCCGCTTTTTTACTTATCTTGGCTATATCTCGCTGCCTAGCGTTGAATTTACCTGGAGCGGCTCTAAAAATGCTTTGAACTATGGTATTTCGACGGGGCTATGGTTTAATCTTTTCCCTGATACCGCAGGGAACGTTGCCAATAATAATTTGGGAAAATCTGAGCCATCGGTGGGGGCTTATGTGAATGGTATTTTAAGCTGGAGCAAAAGCTTTGTTCATAAAGATAAAAATAACCGAATAAAATCTGTTACCACATTTTCTCCGGTGCTTAGGCTGGCTTGGAATACTGCCGCCACAACCAATAATGCTTCTACGGTAAACGTTTCGTTTACCGTGCTGCATCAAATGCCAGGATTAACGTTATCGGTTACACCTGGCATTTTAGTGGCGAATGAAAGTTCTAATACGAGGGATGTTAAATTTTTACAGGGCACCATCGACATTGTGAGCGGCTTTAAGGTGAGAGGAAGTTTGGAGTATGATAAACAGCTATTTTGGTCATTAGAGGCAACCCAAAAAGTTGGCCAGAATTGGACTGTCGGCGCTTTTTATAAAAATTTTAGAGAATTCAATACGGGTCTTGATACCCGTGAAACCAGCTCAAACTTTGGACTGCTTGCAAAGTATCAGATCCGCCAAAGCCCTGTTGTACTTGAGGCTCAACTTGGTCGTAGTGATGGTGATATTGAGTTTAGAATAAAGGGAAGCTCCAGATTTTAGCGGCCCAATTGCAAGTTTTATATGGCTATCACCATTCACCATCTCAAGCAGTTGAAACAAGGAGATCGCCCCATCGTAGCGCTGACCGCCTGGGACTACCTCTTCGCCAAAACCTTAGATCAGGCTGGGGTTGATGTAATTTTAGTGGGCGATTCTTTGGCGATGGTGGCCTTAGGCTATGAAACCACCTTGCCGCTGACTCTAGACGAGATGCTGCACCATGCTAAGGCGGTGTCTCGGGGTGTTACCCAGGCGCTGTTGGTGTGTGATTTACCGTTTTTGAGCTATCAAGAAAGTGCTCAGCAGGCGTTTAGTACCGCAGGACGCTTTTTGAAGGAGACGGGCGCTCAGGCGGTTAAGTTAGAAGGTGGCTACCCTGCAATGGTAGAAACGGTGCAGTTTTTGACCCAGCGGGGAATCCCTGTGATGGGGCATATTGGCCTCACACCGCAGTCTGTTCATCAATTTGGCGGCTATCGCAAGCAGGGGAAGGATGAGCAGAATGCGGAGCGGATTTTAGAAGAGGCGATCGCCCTAGAAGCAGCCGGAGCCTTTGCGATCGTGTTAGAGCATATCCCCGATGAATTGGCTGCCACCATTACCCAAAAGCTCACCATTCCTACCATTGGGATTGGGGCGGGGTCTAATTGCGATGGACAGATTTTAGTCACCGCCGATTTACTAGGATTCTCAGACTGGCAGCCCAAATTTGCCCGTTCTTACGCCAACCTACGCCAAAGCGTGACCGATGCGGTACAGGCATTTAGTAATGAAGTTCGCACCCGCAAATATTGAAGATTTTTTGGCTATTTTTTTTATTCTTTATGCCGCTTAAATCCTTTTCAGCTTTTTAGAACCATGACGCTCAGTAAATCAAACATTATTTATGACCAGGACTTCAACCTCTGGCTTGAGCAAACGGTTGCATTACTCAGGGCACGTCGCTTTGGAGAACTCGATCTTGAACAGCTCATTGATGAATTAGAAAGCGTGGCAAAACGAGATAAACGAGAAATTTTGAGCCAATTAGACGTAATTCTGATGCATTTACTCAAGTGGCAGTACCAGCCCAACTGCCGCACAAAGTCCTGGGAATCTAGTATTCAAACCAATCGTAAGGAAATCTCGAGGATCATTGAAGATAGCCCTAGTCTAAGCCGCTACCCAGTTGAAGTTCTATCCAAAGCCTATCAATCTGCTCTAAAAGATGCGGCGCGAGAAACACAACTCCCTCAAGACACCTTTCCGATGGGCTGCCCATTTTCAATTGACGAAGCCTTAAACGATGCATTCTGGCCTGAAAACCACTGAAAACTCTCAAGATTTATCTAGAGGCGGGTAAAGTTTTCGATAAGCTAGAAGGGCATGGAACTTGGGAGAGCGAAGAGACTCAATGACTGGTTCAATCACTAACATTGCCGTAATTGACTACGACATGGGGAATCTCCACTCCGCCTGTAAAGCACTAGAGACCGCAGGTGCAAAAACCACTGTGACCGATCAGGTCGACATATTGCGACAGGCCGATGCCGTGGTATTACCTGGGGTGGGTTCCTTTGACCCCGCCATGCAGCATCTGCAAGAACGGGGGTTAGTGCTCATCATTCAAGACATAATCGCCAGCGGTAAGCCTTTTTTAGGTATTTGCCTAGGCATGCAAATTTTGTTTGAGGGCAGTGAAGAAGGCCAAGAAAAGGGCCTTGGCATTTTCCCTGGGGTGATTAAGCGGTTCCAGTCTGAGCCAAATTTGACCATCCCCCACATGGGCTGGAATCAATTAGACTTCACACAGCCTGATTTAGCCCTCTGGGGCAAGTTGCCTGTCGATCCTTGGGTCTATTTTGTCCATTCTTACTATGTGGAGCCAGCAGATCCAATGTTGACGGCTGCAACTGTGACCCACGGTAGCCAGACCGTAACGGCGGCGATCGCCCGTCATAACGTCATGGCAGTTCAGTTCCATCCTGAAAAATCGTCTGATGCGGGTCTCCAAATGCTGGCAAACTTTGTAACCTTTGTTCAGCAGCAAAAACTAGTAAGTGCCGTTTAAGCCATTAAGCCCATGAGCATTAGCCCGTGAGAATTCGAGGTAAACAAACCATTCAAACCGTTGCGGGGCTAGAGACGCGCCCCACGGCTTCTCGCGTGCGTGAGGCGATCTTTAACATCTGGCAGTTTGAGATGGCAGGCTGTCGCTGGCTAGACCTCTGTGCCGGAACGGGCGCAATGGGCGCAGAAGCGCTTTGTCGTGGGGCAGCAGTGGTGGTGGGCATTGAGCAGGCTGGACGTGCCTGTAAGGTCATTGAGCAAAATTGGCGCAAACTGGCGCGCCCTGAACAACAGGTGCAGATTTTGCAGATGGATGTACTGCGCGGGTTAGCGCAACTGGCAGGCCAACAGTTTGACCGTATTTACTTTGACCCACCCTATGCCTGTGACTTTTATGAACGGGTCATGATGGCGATCGCCGCGCACAACCTTCTCAGCAGTACTGGCATACTTGCCGTTGAGCACAACAAGCACAAAAAACTGCCCCCAACCTTTTCGGGCTTAAGCGCAACCCAAACGCGCTATTACGGCACAACCGCTCTAGCCTTTTATAAGCGAGATCATCCGTCAGATATTTCCCTCTCATGACGAATCCTCGGTCGTTCATGCTTCAGAGTTCCAACGGTAGACTAAAGCGTTTAGCAAACCATGCCGTTCATCACTCTATAGTGCTGCCCCTAGTAGCGGTGCTCGGCGTTATTGTGCTGCTGATCTCCCCTGTGGGCGAATTTCCGCTCAATGATGACTGGATTTATGCCAAAACGGTGCAGCATTTGGTAAATACAGGGCAATATCAAGCCCACCCCTACCTCAACGCTACGTTAGTCGCACAAGCCTATTGGGGCGCACTCTTTTGTAAGCTATTTGGCTTTAGCTTTACAGCGCTTAGAGTGTCTACCTTGGTGTTGGCGTTGCTCAACGCCTGGGCGATCGCGCAATGTGCCCTCATGATGGGGCTAAAGCGCAATCTAGCGTTGCTGTGCGCCATTCTGACCGCCACTAGCCCCCTGGTTCTACAGCTCTCCTACAGCTTTATGACCGATATCCCATTCTTGGCGATGTCGAGTCTATCTGGGCTATTTTTCCTCAAAGCGCTAAAGCAGCCTAAGCCCCAATGGGCGGCTTGGGGCAGCAGCTTTGCCGTGTTGGCCTTTTTAGTCCGTCAATTTGGTATTTTGCTGCCGCTTGCCTTTGGGATGACCGCCCTTGGGCTTGCCCTACGCAAACAGCATGTTTTGTCTAAATCAACGTGGGTCGCTGTACTAGCCCCTTGGAGTGTCGTTTTAGGGCTGTACCTCTTTTGGGGCAAAGCACTTACGTCCCAAACACCCCTCCTAGAATCGAGTGGTGCGCTTTACGGCACGGCGATAGATGCTCTGCGTCATGGGCCTGTTGCCCTTTGCTATATGGGTTTATTTACGCTTCCCTTGGGCATCGGCAGGCTCTGGCAGCTTTTGAAAGGGAATAGTCCCTGGTCGCCCAAACGTTGGCGACTCATGCTGGGCTTTTACAGCGTTTCACTGTTTATTTTTGGTCTGCCCCAACTGCTGTATTGGGTCAAGCGCCTGCTGTTTCAAGAGGACGCACTTTGGCTCAAAAATTATCCGGCTCGGATGCCGTTAATGGTTTACAGAACTCTTTTAGATCTGGGACTTGGCCCCCTACAGCTACCAGATCCGCATCCTACCCCAACGCTCCAAATTCAGGGGTGGTGGTGGCCGATCACCTTCCTCGCCCTTTTTGGTTCAGGACTTCTCTTTTTAGGTTTCATTGATCTGTGGCGGACACTCTATGGTTCTAATACTCAAGGGTTACAGCAAAAGCCACAACAAGCGTCACAGCAAGAGGCACCCATTGCCCTCCATCAAGATTGTTTTTTAGCGACTTGGGGTATCCTCTCCTTAGCAGCGGCCTATAACCCTTGGCGGACAGTGACGGTCGATCGTTATCTTTTACCAGCCCTTGTGCCTTTTGTATTGCTGCTGGCTCGTGATGTCTCTCGGTATCGGCTTAAAGGCATTGTGTTGCCGATGGTGCTTTCGACATTCCTGATTGGGTTATTTAGCCTCGTAAGCCTGCAAGACTACCTGGTCTGGAACCGAACCGCTTGGGTTGCCCATCATCGGCTAGAGCAGGTTTATGGTATCTCTGCTACTGCGGTTAAAGGTATTGATACCTTTAGCGGCTGGTATAACAGTGAGGCGTATATGGCGCGACATCATACCCAAAGCTGGTGGAATATGGATGTGGATGGAAAAGGGGCTTGGGTGCTTGATGATCGGTACGTGATTGCCAGCGAAGCGCCACGCCCTGGCTATGAAGTGCTCGAACGACTGCCCTATTTTTCCTGGTTGGGTCGCAAAGACCGCGCCATTCTTATTTTTAGGCGACAGGGAGTTTGAGCAATCAGCATTGATCAAGAGAGTGTTTCGAGTCTGTGATCTCCTCAAGAAGAAACCTGTATGAAAATTACCTTCGTAATGAGCGCACTTTCTTTCTCTGGTGGCGATCGCGTCATTGCCATCTACGCAGATCGTCTAAGACAGCGAGGGCACACGGTACTGGTGGTTGCCAGAGGTCTTGCTAAACCAACCGTAAAGCAGCGGATCAGCGCCCTACTGAAAGGAAATGGCTGGATTACTCAACCGAGTAAGGCCAGCTCTCATGTTGATGCAATGAACGTGCCTTATTTAGTCTTGGATCCATCCCGTCCAGTGGTAGATACAGATGTCCCTGACGCGGATGTTGTCATTGCAACCTGGTGGGAAACGGCAGAGTGGGTTGCAAAGCTTTCACCTCAAAAAGGGGAGAAAGTCTACTTTATTCAGCACCACGAAGTGTTTGATTACCTGCCCCAAGCAAGGGTAAAAGCAACCTACGCCTTACCGCTCCACAAAATTACAATCTCCAAGTGGTTGGTCGATTTGATGCGGACTGAGTACAGGGATGACAACGTTTCCCTGGTTCTTAATAGTGTAGATACCCAACAATTCTACGCGCCTCCGCGTGGCAGACAGGATAGGCCAACGGTAGGCATGCTGTACGCTCCGCTTCATTGGAAAGGATGCGATGCTAGTCTAAAAGCATTCTCAATTGCAGCTCAAAGCATTCCTGATTTGCAATTAATCGCCTTTGGCTCCTATCCGGTTTCAGATACGATGCCGTTGCCTCAAGGCTCTGAATATTTTCAAGAACCAGACCAAAAGCAGATTAGAGAGATCTATGCCCGTTGCGATGTTTGGCTCTGTGGCAGCCGCAGCGAAGGATTTCATCTACCGCCATTAGAAGCAATGGCCTGCCGATGTCCCGTTGTTTCCACGACGGTGGGTGGATTGATCGATATTGTTCAAGAAGGGATCAACGGCTATTTGTTACCCATTGATGATGTAGACGGTCTGGCGCAGAAACTCATCCGCATCCTGACTGCACCAAAAGAAAAATGGCAGGAGATGTCAGACGCGGCTTACGCGACAGCCACTCGATATACTTGGAATGATGCGACAGATTTGTTTGAAGCAGCGCTCTCTAATGTGAGCAGCCAGAAACCTTCAACCGCAATGAAAACGGCAACGTGAGATAGCGCATCTCTGAAAATATGATTGAAGGCTCGTCCTAGAAATTGTGCGACCTGGATCGCTATTTTATCTTTGAATAAAGTCTACATGGCTTACTGCGCCTAGATTTCTATTTTCTGATTTATATAATTTTCTTGACACTTAGTCACGGTGTTAAAGAAAATGAACCCATTTGGGTAATCTAAGGCTGAGCGCTTTAATTTTTTGATCAGATGGATTTAGGGATGCGAATGAATGTGACTAGCTCTCATCAGCCGCGACCCCACGAGCAAAACGTCTTGCTGGGGAAGGCAGCAGCAGAAACCCAAGATTTTGTGGAATCTCGCTCTGAACTGCCATCCCTTTTGATTTCCTTGGTGATACCTGCCTATAACGAAGCCAAAATTCTGGGTGAGAACCTGCATCTTATTGAGCAATACACACAGCAAGATCATCCTCGATTTACCTGGGAGTTCATTATTATCAATGATGGCAGCCAAGATGAAACGGGACATATTGCGGCTCAGTTTTCTAAAAATAAGCCTAATGTGATTCTGGTTCACCATCCCCGCAACCAGGGTTTGGGACAGGCTCTAAAATCTGGCTTTGCCTATGCCACTGGGGAGTATATCGTCACCCTAGACATTGATTTAAGCTATGCACCCTATCATATTGAAATTTTATTAGAGAAAATTATTGAGACCCAGGCTCAAATTGTAGTGGCTTCCCCTTATATGGAAGGTGGGCAAGTTTCAAATGTCCCTTATGGCAGAAAAGAACTGAGCATTTGGGCAAATCGCTTTCTTGCTGTTACTGCAAAACGGAGCTTATCGACCTTTACAGGAATGGTTCGAGCCTATGAGGGAGATTTTTTAAAAAGCCTTAATTTAAAGGCGATTGGAATGGATATCAATCCAGAAATTATTCATAAGGCGCAGCTTCTGGGCGCGCGGATTGAAGAAGTTCCGGCTCATCTTAACTGGTCTACTGAACGCCTGGAGTCTATCCAGGCGAGGCCGCGTAGAACCAAAGGCAGAGCCTCAAGCATGAAAATATTGCGTCATACTTGGGCGATTCTTTTTTATGGGTTTATTTTTCGACCCGTCATGTTTTTTATTCTGCCTAGCCTAATTTTATTTTTGCTTTCGCTTTATGCAAATATATGGGTTTTAATTCACTGCTGGTCTAATTATCAGTTTCTGCTCCAGTCTAACCCCTACCCAGACCCGACTGTAGCAGTTGCCGAAGCATTTCAGCAGGCACCTCATGCTTTTGTGATTGGGGGAATGTCTTTGATGCTGTCTATCCAGCTTTTTAGTCTTGGTATTTTAGCAGTGCAGAGCAAAAGCTATTTTGAAGAAATATTTTATTTGGCAAGCGCAATTTATCGCCAGAATATAAAGTCAAGTAAAGATTAATTTACTATGTATAAATAGTGAATTAATCTGATTTGGTAATACAGTTTGAGATTAATTTCAAGACTTGTTGATTTGCTATTAATTCGTAGAACCTAAGGAAATTCAAATGCTTGTTCAAGACCATCGTTTAACCTTGCCCTCTGATCAAGATGCGTCGGGTCGCACCCTTGGAGCCGAAGAAATTCAGCTTCTGATGGAGGCAATTCACAGCGGAACATTAACCAGCACAAAAGGAACGTTTGTTAAGCAGCTTGAGCAAAAATTTGCAGATCTGATTGGTGTGAAGTATGCCTATGCCTGTGCCTCAGGTTCGGCGGCGGTACACACGGCGATCGCAGCCATCGATCCAGAGCCTGGGGATGAAATTATCACCACTTCCATTACGGATATGGGAGCCTTAACGCCCATTTTGTACCAAACCGCCATCCCTGTGTTTGCCGATGTTGACCCGCGCACCTGGAATGTGACGGCAGAAACGATTGAGAAGTGCATTAGCGATCGCACCAAAGCCATTATTGTCACCCATCTGTTTGGTAACCCCTGCGAGATGACGGAAATTATGGCGTTGGCTAATGCAAGGGGCATTCCGGTGATTGAAGACAGCGCTCAAGGGTTTTTAGCAACCCATAGCGGTCAGTCCGTGGGCGGCATTGGAACCATTGGCTGCTTTAGTTTGCAGCAGGGTAAGCACATCACCACAGGCGAAGGGGGCATTGTCACCACCAACGATGAGGCGATCGCCCGCCGCATGTTCTTATTTATCAATAAAGCCTTTGGCTATGGCGACCCCAACCCTGACCACTACTTTATTGCGCCCAACTACCGCATGTGTGAACTTCAGGGCGCGGTGGCGGTCGCACAGCTCGGTAAGCTCAAAGATATTGTGACAAGGCGACAAACCAGCGCTCAAAAGCTCACGGCATTGCTCCAGGGCATTGCTGGCATTGAAACCCCTTGGCAAGCCCCCCGCAACACCCACGTTTTTTGGAAGTATTGCCTAAGCGTAGATGCACAGAAGATTACTGAGGGTGCGGTGGGTTTAGCAAAACGTCTTAAAGAAGACTTTGGCATCTTTTCAGCCCCGCGCTATATCCAAAAGCCTGCGTTTCAATGCGCCGTTATTCAAGATCAGCGAACCTTTGGCAATTCTCGCTTTCCGTTTAACTTGGCGAGACCAGAGGCGGTGGACTATAGCCCCCAAAAGTTTCCTGGCACCTTTACGGGGTTAGAGCGGGTGCTGGTGCTGCCTTGGAATGAAGCCTACACCGATGAGCATATTGACTACATTGCACGGGCGCTAAAAACGGCAATTTCTGATTTGTCGATGTGATGCAGATCGGTAAAGGGGCAGATTCTGCCAGAGGGTGTGGAATTGATATTAGAAAGAGTGAACAAAAATGTCTGAAACAAAAGTCAAATTTGGATTGGTGGGGGCAGGCGGTATTGCCCAAGCCTATGGGCAAGCCTTTGCACAAACGGAATGGGCAGAACTGGTGGCGATCGCAGATCTGAGACCTGAAGCCGCCGCTGCAATGGCAGAAGCTTCAAAATGCAAGGCGTTTGCCTCCCATCTAGATATGCTTGCCAGCGTAGAATTGGATGCCGTGGTGGTATGTACGCCGCCTTCTACTCATCCCAGTATCTGTATAGAGATGGTGCAGCAGGGTAAGCATGTGCTGTGCGAAAAGCCCTTTAGCATTAACAGTCAGGGTGCTTTAGCCATGAAGGCTGCCGCCCAAGAAATGGGCGTGTTGCTCACAATGGCCTCTAAGTTCCGCTATGCCGAGGATGTGATTCGGGCAAAGAGCATTGTTGAATCGGGCATTTTGGGCGAGATTGTGCTGTTTGAAAATGCGTTTACCTCTCGGGTGGATATGTCTAGCCGCTGGAATGCAAACCCTGAAATCAGCGGTGGCGGCGTTTTGATGGACAACGGCACCCACTCGGTGGACATCATGCGCTACTTTTTGGGGCCTTTGGCAGAAATTCAGGTCGTAGAGGGCAAACGCACCCAAAATTTAGCCGTAGAAGATACAGTGAGGATTTTTGCAAAAAGCAGCAGCGGCGTCATGGGCAATATTGATCTGTCCTGGAGCATCAATAAAGAGCTTGACTACTATCTCAGAATTTATGGTTCTAACGGCACCATTTCAGTGGGTTGGAAGGAATCTAAGTATCGTCAAAGCGCCAGTCAAGACTGGGTGGTGTTTGGGCAAGGCTATAACAAAGTGCAGTCGTTCCGCAGCCAAATCGAAAATTTCTCGAAGGCGATTTTGAAACAGGAGCCGCTGCTGATTACGATGGCAGATGCGATCGCCTCCGTTGAAGCCATCGAAGCGGCCTATCAATCCCTCAATCAAAATCACTGGACACTCATTCACTCGTTTCTGTCGGATTACTCCGCCATGAAAGTGGCGATTAGTTAATAACGGTGAGCTAAAGACAATTCTTTAGAGGTCTCTAAAGAAGGATTCGTAGATCAGAGTGGGAAAACTAAATATAGAGACTGATCGACATACTGCGGGAATGACTCAAAACAAGCACAATCGAAAAGTTTTAGAACCCCGTCTGATTCAGAGAGAACGAGTTCAACACAGTTTGGCAATCACCGCAATTGCAGCACTGCTTGTATCGAGCTGCAATAAGCCAGATCTCGATCAAACTCAAAACGAACCGATTGATGCCGTCTTTTATGAAACGGAGCAGCAGTGCAAAGCAGATATTAAACAACAGAACCAAAACTATCAGGCTCAGTTAGCCGCAGTTCAACGGGGCGAACTAAAGCAAACGCCTACGCCTCCCATCATGAAGCCGGAAGACTGTGCGCCGCAACTTTTAGAAGCCCGTCAAGAGCATGAACGAACGGCTCCGATCTATGCCAACCTGCAAGACTGTCAATCCGAAGGTGTGCAGTGCGAGGCCGTTACTCCTTCGGCTAGCTCAGGCTATCGTCCAGTCTATGGCGGCACCTATTTTTATCCCTACAACTCTCCGCATTACAGTTACGTCAATTATGGTGGCTACTATCGACAGGTCTATGAAACTCGTCCCGTCTATGCCAGTAATACCCCTGGACAGGTCGTAACCGCCTTTGGTCAAACCGTGGCGAAAACCACAGCGGGACGGGTACAGGTACCCAGACATACCATGAACTCAGCGCCCCAACGCCCTGAAGGAATCTCTGCAAGAGGAACAATTTCAGGACGTGGCAAACAGGGGTTTGGCTCGTCCTTTAAAAGTACAGGGCGTGGTGGGAAATAGGATATGAAAGCCCTACCAGTCCTGCGGCGACCCCACTGGCAACAGCATATTCGCGACAATGCCTATCAGTCCGACGCTCTGAGCGATATCCCGCAAAAATATTGGATTGAGGCGCTCCCGCAGCCCTTTGTCATTCAGTTTGACCGCCGAGAGGAAACGGCGATCGCCCAAGCGACTGAGCAACTTTGGGCAATGTGTGTAGAATTTTTAGACTGGTTTTTTACAGAAGAAAACCCTAACGCGGTAGATCGGCGATTAGCCCTTCTGAAGATCCGGCCTGAATATTGGCCTGCCATCAAACAAAGTTGGGATCGGGTGGAGCCTGAAGAAGACTTGACCCTCATGACTCGATTTGACCTCGTGGTGAACGAAACAGGCGCTATCAAGCTCATTGAAATTAATGGCGAAACGCCCCTTTTAGGCGCAGAAACGGTTTACCAGTGGAATTGGTTCGTCGATTACTATCGAAATTATCAAAATAGTCCATTCCCCTTGCCAAGCGATACCAGCCAATTTAATGAGTTTTGGGAGAAGATCGCAGCGCAATGGCGCTGGCTTGCCAACGCCTACCGCCTCAAGGAAACAGGCATTTCATTTTTAGTCGATGAAAGACTAGAAGAAGACCTTGAAATGGCGATGCAGCTCATTCAAATTTTGCACGACGAAGTTGATCCTGAAATCTATACGCAGGTCGTCTATTTACGCGACCTCAAAGATGATGCTGGAAATCTAATTCAGCGGGGAATAGGGCTAGATGAAGAGGGGTACTTTGTCGATCATGCCAACGATCGCATTCCGGTACTTTGGAAAATGTATGACTGGTCAGACATCCAAAATGATATGGCCAACACAGGATGTACTAAAGTTCTAGCCCAGCGTCTAGAAAAAGGAAATGTGAAGGTATTAGAACCACTCTGGAAACAGGTGCTTTCCAATAAGGGTGCAATGGCTCTGATGTGGGAGCGGTTTAAGAACACAAATTATCAACAATATTTACTCGCAACCTACTTTGACCATGATGTGTGCCCCGATGCCACGAAGCTGATATTGAATATACACGTTAAGAAGCCCCTGCTCGGTATGGAGGGGGTCGGCATTTCCATTCAGGCGGGGACGGGCGCTTTAGAACAGCAGGCTTCGATGGGCTACGGAACGGAAGGGTATATTCATCAAGATTATATTGAACTGCCCCAAGCTTTTGGCTACCACTACATGGTGGGGAGTTGGGTGATTAACGATGAACCTGCCGGAATCATTCTACGGGGGGATACTTCTCGCATTACCAGTCGTCACTGTCTGATTATTGCGCACATCATTTCCGATGATGGCTTGTATATTCCAGCCCCAGCATAAGTTTGCTGCCAGTTTAGATGAACCTATGAAGGCAAGCGCTATCCATTCACTCAACCCCCGCCAAAACCTTTGGAATGTTGATGAGGTCATTGGCTTAAATCATGTGATTGCCCCCCAATTTTTTGACAAAATTCCAGCTCAAGTTCTGAAAGATTTTCGGGGGTTACTGGCGCGAGATGTTTACTCAGAAGGGGATACCCAAGCCCTCTATGACTATATTTGGGCACGTAGAGGGGAAATGTCGGAAGCTTTTCTGAGGATGCTGAACCTCTGGCTAGCGGATGAACTAAAGCACTATGAAGCCCTACGCCGAACTTATCGCTGCATCGCGGGCGTTAGCTATGCAGAAATGGATCGTTGCTTTGAGGGGCGAGTCCATGAAACACAGCCCATTGAACGGGTTTTAAGGGATGAGTTTACGATGCTTGTGACGCTGATGTTCGATGAGATGAGTTCGGTCTATTCTTATCGGCATGATTTACGGGAATATTACGCTCATTGTGGGGCTGCGGTGCAGCGGGTCGGTCACTATCTGGTACAAGATGAAGGGATGCATTTTCGGAACGCAGCGCAGGTTTTGTTGCAGGAGCATTCCCATCGTTTATGGGAGGTGGAGCCTTTGCTGCAAGATATTGCTAACCTCGAAAAAAGCTTGGGAAAATACTACAACACATTTTTTTTAGATCATGCTCAGGAGCAGTTTCGCTTTCCGAGCCATTTTGCTCAGGTGATTATTCAGGTTATTTTGGCGCAGTTCGGGTTAGGCGATCGCCCGTCTGCTAAGACACTACAATCATTATGGCAATGGGGATAGAAGACTCAAGACAGACATCACCCAACCCATCGTATGCGTTTCGATAAAAGTTCAACCACGCTACCATAGGCATGATATTCGGCTATGCGGGGCATGCATTACAGATGACATCAACATGGACTTGGCAAACTTGGCAAGAAACAACTTATCTCACCTGTAGCCTTTTAGAAGCTTGGCCTCACGGCTTTTTTACCCGCCAAACTTGGCCTCAAGTCCCTCAAGATCTCACTTTGGCGATTCATCCAGAAGCAAAGGTGTTTCGCGTTAAGCAGGTACATGGCAACCAAGTTTTAAGCTCCAGTGAGATCCTTCAGCATCCTAAGCCTTTAGAGGGAGAAGAAGGTCTGTTTCCTGATGCAGATGGCCTGTATAGCGATCGCCCCCACGAGGCGGTCTGGGTCTGTTCCGCAGACTGCACCCCTGTACTGATTGCCGATATCCAGACAGGTCAAGTCGCGGCAGTACATGCCGGATGGCGCGGTACGGCGGCGAAGATTGTGCCAATGGCGATCGCTAAGCTACAGGCTAACGGCAGCCAAATTAAAGACCTGCGCGTTGCGATGGGACCTGCGATCGCAGGAGAGGTCTATCAAGTCTCTAATGCAGTGGCGGCTGAAGTGGGTCAGAGTATTTTAGATTTTGAAATGGGCATTCAGGATCAAGAATTTAGCGCTGAGCAGATTGTTAAGGCTTTAATTCAGCATCCAACGCCGCCCATTTTTGCAGACGAAAAAGAAGGCCATGCTCGACTCGATGTGCGGCAGGTGAATGCGATTCAGTTGAAACAGTTGGGGTTGACGGAAGGGCAAATTGCGATCGCCCCTCACTGCACCTATCAAGACCCAGAACGATTTTTCTCTTACCGTCGAGACAGCCGCCGTCAGGTGCAGTGGTCTGGTATTGTGAGCCGCCGGTCTGCCGCCTAAAATCTAGTTGTACCGCTTAGGTTGCTTGTTAGAGACAATCTGTTAGGTTTTGAATATCGCAGAAAGACATAATAATTGAGCGGTTAGAGTTATGACTGGTAGACACGAGAGCATTAAGAAATTTTATCGGCGGAAGCTAGAAGAACATAATTATGTCTTGAGTTCTGTGCTGGACTCTTTAAAAGATTCACGAATTGCTAGGTTAGAACTATTGAAATCAGGTGATGGCTCTGAGTTTGATACGGTGGAAATTGAGCCGATCAACCAAGAAGTACCGTCATTGATTCAAGAGGCATTTGAGCGTCATACTTGGCTTTCGCAGCATTGCTTGAGTGATGTTCATATTGTGAAAGAGCCAGTCGAAGGAGATGTGACTTATGCGTTACTGGTTGTAGGCTATGTGAGTGATGGTTGGGATGGTTTCTGTCAGTTGGTAGAAGTTTTTGATGAAGCCGGACGGTGTGTAGGTGCGGCGGTGTGTAAAAAAGATTTTGTCTGGCTAAATCAGCCATTTGATGGCGATGCTTTTCCTGGGAGTCCGCCATTTCACTGGGCAGGAAGCACATTTGTTGATGAGAATGCTTCATGGTCTATGGAGAAAGCTTCTCGTGTTGAAAAAGAGGGCGCTGTGACTCGCTTGATATTACCTTGGGCAGGTTTCACATGATCATTGCAAACACTACAACAACCTTATTGGAGCGGCTTCTGCACGTTGTCTATAGAACCCATTTGACATCTTACGGAACTTGAATTAAGGTGCTAAAGCCCCCTCTAATCCAGGCATAATGGCATATTCCAGCAGTTTCACCGATGAAGAATGGGAAATTTTTGAACCGCTGTTATACTTCAGACGGTTATTAACTGAGCTTTCTTAAGAGACTGAAAACGTAGAGTGAGTAACGATTTCAGTTCTTTTTTATGGGTAATGTGAGCATTCTCAATACAGTTGGAGATGGCTGTCTGAAACCCAGCAAAATCCTC
>JANNDV010000120.1:0-23199 GCA_031387975.1 Acaryochloridaceae cyanobacterium OTE_75_metabat_521
GCATCGAGTTCTGCCGCTTGAGCAACGCCCGTCCAGAGCTGGAATGTAAAGAATACTGCGGCCACCACTAGCCCAAAGTATCGTCTCAACATAGTTCTCCTTTCAATTTCCTCAGTGAATCAAGCTCTCAACACAGACTTAAAAGCTTGCTAGATCTATGATCTAACAAGGAGGCACACGCGCACTTCTAAAAGTGGGTACCGTGGTTAGCTGCCATCGGTTTCAACGTCACTGCTTCCCCTAATATCATGCCATTGTGGGGGATGTTTCCCAAAATGACCGTGATTAAAAAGTAGAGGGCGATCTAGGCTTAGGTGGCTAGGATGACGCTATGGCAAGAAATCCCTGCCCTATCTATAGGTTGTACTGTTTCTTTAAGCGAGGGCGACAAGGCTGGGCTGGTGGAGCAAAATGAGCTGCGCCAGGGCTGTTTTAATCTGAGTACGAGGCACGATCGCATCCACAAAGCCGTGTTCTAGCAGATACTCTGAGGTCTGAAAATTTTCTGGCAGCTTTTCACGGAGGGTTTGCTCAACCACGCGCCGCCCTGCAAACCCAATGGTGGCTTTTGGTTCTGCCAGAATAATATCCCCCAGCATGGCAAAGCTGGCGGTTACACCCCCCATGGTGGGATGGGTCAACAGCGGGATGTAGAGCAGGTGCTGGTCACGATGACGATCGAGGGCGGCGGAGATTTTTGCCATCTGCATGAGGCTCATCAGGCCTTCTTGCATTCTGGCACCCCCAGAGGCGCAGACAATGATGACGGGGATGGCGTGCTGGGTGGCAAATTCAATGAGGCGAACGAGCTTTTCGCCCACCACTGAGCCCATGCTGCCGCCCATGAAGCTAAAGTCCATGACGCCCAAGGCGATGGGGAGTCCGTTGAGTTTGCCCACGCCAGTCTGCACTGCGTCGGTCAGTCCGGTTTTGTCTTGGTAGTCTTTGAGGCGATCGCCATAGGGTTTGCGATCTCGAAACTTGAGCGGATCGCAGGAGGCAAGCTGCTCATCCATCGGCGACCACGTTCCACTGTCTATAAGCTGGGCAATCCGCGTATGGCTGTTAATGCGAATGTGATGACTGCACTCAACACACACCATTTGATTGGCCTTGAGGTCTTTGGTGTAGGTCAAAACACCACAAGACTCACACTTAGTCCATAACCCATCCGCAATTTCTCGCTCTGGCTGAGCTTGGGAAGCCGGCGTTGTTTTTTGACGATTTGCAAACCAGTCTAGTAAAGACATTGACCTTATCGGGTTCCTTTGTTATGGCCTGATTAGAATTATTGTAGAGTCTTGGTGCCGCCGCTTTGGGGTGGCAGAGTGTACAGCCTTTAATCTGCGATGTGTCTGACGATACATCAGTCGCTAGATCGAGCCAAAATTTTTTTAGAGAGAAGCACCTTTAGATAAAAATCATTCTAAAGACTTGGGCACCCTAACACATAGAAGTGGTTAGATCGAGTTTAGGGGTTCCATTAACTGCCATGTTTCAAAATATTTTCAATAAAGACTTCCCGTTTTGGGATTTTCTAAATCAGCCTGTCTTTGATTCAAATATTCAGTTTCTTAGCCCAGCAGCGTTTCAGAATCAGCATCGGGTAGATTGCCTAGAACGCTGCCTGAATTTAACCTGCCAAGATCGCGATAAATATCCTTTTCCTTAAGCTTTGGGGATTTTATGGTGGAGTGGCAGCAGCCTCAGGCTTGATAGGAATGAAGCGCTTTATCGTCGGGTTTACATTTCTTTTTACCTGACCTCGGGATCCATGCGCAATGATATAGTTAGTGTCAACAACATTATTCCGAGCGGATTACCGGATTTAATGTCCTTTGATCCAGCGCCATCTCAATCATCATCCCTACACTTGCCCTCATGGTTAACACGCTACCCACTGCCCCTGCCCACGCAAAGCGCTCTAAGGTTGAAGGTCTTAAAGAAAAAAGTAACTATCTGCGTGAGCCTGTCCTCAGCGAACTTAAGCTTGACACCAACTACTTCAGCGAAGATGCCATTCAGATTCTGAAGTTCCACGGTTCCTATCAGCAGGACAACCGAGACAATCGGGTCAAGGGTCAAGAGAAAGACTACTCCATGATGTTGCGTACCCGCAGCCCAGGTGGATATATTCCACCAGAGCTGTATTTAACGCTAGATCGGCTCTCGGATACTTACGGCAACGGAACCTTGCGTGCAACAACCCGCCAAGGGTTTCAGCTTCACGGCATCCTCAAGCGTAATTTGAAGGCCAGCATCACTGAAATTGTCCACAGCATGGGTTCTACGCTAGGAGCCTGTGGCGATTTGAATCGGAACGTGATGGCTCCGCCTGCGCCCTATAAAAATCGTCCTGAGTATCAGTACGCCCTCGACTATGCCAACCGCATTGCCGACCTATTAACGCCGCAGTCTGGGGCGTATTACGAAATCTGGCTGGATGGCGAGAAGGCAATTTCTGCCGAGGAGCATCCAGAGGTAAAAGCAGCGCGTCTGCGCAATATTCACCACAGCAACTTATCTAGCCCTAAGGAGCCGATTTACGGGGAGCAGTATATGCCCCGTAAGTTTAAGATTGCGGTGACGGTGCCTGGCGATAATTCTGTGGATGTTTATACCCAGGATGTCAGCCTAATTGTGATGACCAGTCCTGAAGGTGTTCTAGAAGGCTTTAATGTGCTGGTGGGCGGCGGTTTGGGGCGCACCCACAATAAAGAAGAAACCTTTGTGCGCGCGGCAGACCCTTTGGGCTATGTTGACAAAGACAGCGTCTACGATTTGGTGAAGGCCATTGTGGCGACTCAACGGGACTACGGCGATCGCACCCAGCGGCGACATGCCCGCATGAAGTACCTCGTCAACGACTGGGGTTTAGAAAAGTTTCGTCAAACCGTCGAGAAATATTTTGGCAGATCTATTTTGCCCTACAAGGCACTGCCAGAATTCCGGTATGAGGACTTTTTGGGCTGGCATGAGCAGGGCGACGGCAACCTGTTTTTAGGGATTTCTGTTGAAAATGGGCGGGTTAAAGACGAGGGTGATTTTAGGCTTAAAACTGCGCTCAAAACCTTAGTGGAGAAGTTTGCACTCCCCATCCTGCTCACGCCCCATCAAAACGTTTTGTTTTATGACATTCAGCCTGCACAACGGGCTGAAATTGACCAGATTTTGCAGACTTGCGGCATTAAGCCCGTTGAGGTAATTGACCCCATGGTGCGCTATGCCATGGCTTGCCCTGCCCTGCCGACCTGCGGATTAGCCGTGACGGAATCAGAACGGGCGATTCCTGCGGTGTTGGATCGGATTCGGGCGTTGCTCAATCGTCTGGGGTTAGAGCAAGACCACTTTGTGGTGCGGATGACGGGATGCCCCAATGGATGCGCCCGACCCTATATGGCAGAACTGGGGTTTGTGGGCATTACGCCAGAAACCTATCAAGTTTGGCTTGGTAGCAGCCCTGCTCAAACGCGGCTGGCTGAAGTCTATACAGAGAAGCTTCCCATTGCCGATCTGGAGACTTTTTTAGAGCCGCTGCTGGTCTTTTTTAAGGAAGCCAGAGCAGACCATTCTGTGCCGGAGAGCTTTGGTGATTTCTGTCATCGGGTCGGGTTTGAATCACTCCGAAATTATGCACAAACCTATGTTCCGGTCTCCGCAAAGGGCAGTTCCGATCGCCATCGTCTGCGCTACCGCGTAAACCTGAAGCCTTCGGTGTTTGAAGATCTTAAGCAGGCGGCTCAAGACCAGGGGCGAACGTTAGCCGACATTGCATCAGATGCGGTAGCTGCCTATCTCCAGCAGTCCGGAGGACGTTAGGCTAGAGCTGATTTGTGTGTTTACGATTGCATTACCGTTGATTTTAGGCGCAGAGAGTCCGTTCTGCTAAAATCAGGCTGAATTCTGTTCTAGTCTTTTTGGCAAAGCTTGCTCCTTGCGATCGCCATGCGCGGTTAAATCATCAGCGTTAATGCAATCTTTGTGGACTGTAGACGATGTTTTTTCCAAAATTGATCAAGTCGATCAGAGGGTCTGATCGTGTGCTAGAGATTGGACCAGGCGGAATTCCCCATCCACGCTCTGATGTTTTTTTAGAATATGACTTTGAGTCTGCTGTCGTGGCGGAGTCTCAGAGAGGCTATCAAAAAAACTTAAAGACTAAAAAACCCGTTATTTATTATAAAGAAGATACCTTTCCCTTTAAAGATAAAGAATTTGACTATATTATTTGCTCTCACGTTGCAGAGCATGTTGAGAACCTAGATCAGTTTGTTAAAGAGATGACGCGCGTTGGGAAGGCTGGATATATAGAATATCCGACCATTTATTATGACTATATGTACAATATTGAAGAGCATTTAACGTTTATAAAGTACAAAAATTCAACGCTGCACTGGATGAGCAAAAACAAAACTCATCTTGCCGAGTTTAAAGCGGTACAAGCGCTATTGCATGAGAGCCTTAACCAGAAGCACTATGTTTTAGTGAATGCCCTTCAAAACTATTTTTTTGAAGGATTTGAGTGGTTTGACCATATTAAAACGGCTCAAACCTCTCGTCTTGAAGACTTGGTGTTTGACACTTTTGAAATTTCGCTCTACAAAACACCCCTTTCAGAACGGGTGATTAATAAAATAAAGCGTTTATTGTCTATTTAGGCTTACATAAATAACCGATAAAAACGCTGTTCAAGACTCACTGATAGGAGCCAATGAAGATCATTGTAATTGGGGGAGGAGCTGCTGGCTTTTTTGGGGCGATCGCCGCTGCCGAGTCCAGTCCCCATGCTCAGGTAACGCTACTGGAAGCTAGCCCTAAGGTACTCGCCAAGGTACGAGTTTCGGGTGGGGGGCGCTGTAATGTAACCCATGCCTGTTTTGAGCCAACGGCATTAGTGCAGCACTATCCTCGCGGGGGTAAGGCATTGCGTGGGTCACTGACGCGGTTTCAGCCCCAAGATACGGTGACGTGGTTTAAGGCGCATGGGGTGGCGCTCAAAACCGAAAGCGATGGTCGGATGTTTCCGATTACCGATAATTCGGAAACGATTGTGGACTGCCTGATGCGAAGTGCCCAACGGGCTGGGGTGCAGGTGGTGACGGGTGCGGCAGTCACGGAGGTTATCTCCTCGGCGGCTGGATTTACGGTGCAGCTTAAGGGTGGCAAAACGATGGGTGGTGATCGCATTCTCATTGCCACAGGCAGTCATCCCTTGGGGTATCGCTTGGCGGCAAGTTTGGGGCATAAGCTGGTGCCGCCTGTCCCTTCGCTGTTTACGTTTAAGATTACGGATCCTCGACTGACAGAGTTAGCGGGTGTCGCGGTGCCTTTAGTACGGGTCAAGCTGCTGGTAGAGGGGAAAAAGACCCTAGAGCAAGAGGGGCCGCTGTTGATTACCCATTGGGGGGTGAGTGGGCCTGCGGTGCTAAAGCTTTCGGCTTGGGGGGCGCGGTTGCTTCATGATGTGCGGTATCAGGCGACTATTCAGGTCAACTGGCTGCCTGTGCTAAAACCTGAGGAATTGCGAGATTTGCTGTTAAAAACGAAGGGGGAATGGGTGAGAAAGGCGATCTCCAAGCACTGCCCTGTTACGTTACCCCAGCGCCTGTGGCAGCGACTGGTCGAGTCTGTGGGGATTGAGCCTGAACTGCGCTGGGCTGATCTTTCCAAAAAGGCGATGAATCTACTGCTGGTTGAGTTGACCCAAGGACAGTTTGCTATTCAGGGCAAGGGAATTTTTAAGGATGAGTTTGTGACCTGCGGCGGCATTTCGCTGCCGGAGGTTAATTTTAAGACGATGGAGAGTCGCTGTTGCCCAGGGCTATATTTTGCAGGCGAAATTTTGGATGTGGATGGCGTAACGGGCGGGTTTAATTTCCAGAACGCTTGGACGACGGGCTGGATAGCAGGGCAAACGATGGGAGAATAAGTCAACATTTAGTGTTCTTTCACTAATGCAGCTAATTCATCAGTCCTGAACAATCCAATATAAATCCAGGCAAAATATTTTCTCCAGATAAACTAATCGGAGAATACAGAACCTCTATATTCTTTCCAGCGCGATAGATTTCTACCGCTTTATCTTTAGCATTCAAGAGCCAGCCTAACTGCACCCCGTTGTCCATATATTCCTGCATTTTTTCCTGCAAAGGTTTGAGGCGATCCGTTGCAGAGCGTAGCTCAATGACAAAATCTGGCGCTAACGGCAAAAACGTATTGGGGTCAGGGTTGAGCGCATCTAGGCGATCTTGCCTCACCCAAGCGACATCCGGCGATCGAATGGCACCATTAGGCAGCGTAAATCCCGTAGAAGAGTCAAAGGCCATGCCCGTTCCATCCACTGCTGTCCAGTTCTGAATCTGCGCTGCCAATTTAATATTTCTGTTTCCCGATTCCCATCCTGTTGGCGGCATCGCAATCAATTCTCCTGTAGCCGTAAGCTCAAACCGGAGATCGGGGTTGGTCTGGCAGAGTTCTTGAAATTGTTCATGGGTGATTCTGCTAATAGCCCCTAAATTAAGCGTTAGAGCAGTCATAGGGTGGCCTCAGAACTGGGCTAGTCACAGCTTAACATTGCAACCTGAGAGTAAAAGGGTAGACCTAGAAATCTACCCTCACTAACGTTTTAGAGCAGCTTCTGGATTGCCTTGTCTAAATCTTCTGGCTTTGCCATCGAAGCATAACGCTCAATAACCTTGCCATTGCGATCGACTAAAAACTTCGTAAAATTCCACTTAACGGTTTCGGTGCCAAATAAGCCTGGTGCGGCCTTTGTTAAGTACTGGAATAGCGGATGGGCATCTTTGCCATTCACATCAACCTTCTGAAACAACGGAAACTTTACACCAAAGCGGGTTTCGCAAAAAGACTGAATATCTGAAGCGCTCCCTGGCTCCTGCTGCCCAAACTGATTGCAAGGAAAGCCAAGAATTTCTAACCCCTGGTTAGCGTACTTGTCGTACAGCGCCTGAAGCCCTTGATACTGAGGCGTAAAACCACACTGACTAGCAGTATTGACAATCAGCAGAACCTTATTTTTATAGGTGCTGAGGTTGAGAGGCTGTCCTTCAAGGGTGGTGACAGAAAAATCGTAGATGGATGGGGCTACTTGAGTGGTCATACTAATAAGTGCTTAATAAAACTACATCATTGCGTTAATTTTATCACTGCCCATTGGGTCACGGTAGCAAGCGATCGCCATCCCAGAAATTTTCCCACAGGTTCTGCCCGCTGGATACCAATACGGGTGAAGGTTCCGCCCAGTTGCTGATGCCATGCAAACAGTTTTTGTTCGCCCTCAAGGGTGACGACATTAGCAACCAAACGACCGCCTGGTTTCAAGGCGCTCCAGCAGGCTTCAAATATTCCTTCAGCCGTCACGCCGCCCCCAATAAAAATTGCGTCGGGCTGTGTCAGGTCTTTCAAAATATTGGGTGCGGTGCCTTCTAGAATTTGTAAATTCGGCGTACCAAGAGTGGCGGCATTCTCCGCAATCAGGGCCGTTCTGGATTTTTCAATGGCGATCGCCCCACAGCGAGGATGACTCCGCATCCATTCAATCGAGATAGAGCCACACCCTGCCCCTACATCCCACAGGAGTTCCCCTGGCAGCGGCGCAAGGGCTGAAAGCGTGACGGCGCGGACTTCGCGTTTGGTAAGCTGCCCATCGTGGCGATACGCATCGTCAGGGAGACCAGGAATGCGTGAAAGGGGACGAAGGTTAAGGTTGGGGATGCAGTGGATGGCGATCGCATTTAAATCTGCCAAATCAATCTCAGTCCAGTTTTCGGCAATACCTGAAATCAAACGCTCATAAGCGCCACCCAAGCGTTCTAGCACGGTCATAGGGCTAGCGCCAAAGCCGCGCTGGGTCAGTAACTCAGCCACGGTTTTGGGCGTATGGCGACCTTCGCTTAAAATTAGCAGCTTTGCGTTGGGGTAAAGGTAGGCATTTAGCAGTGCAGGCGGACGGCTGCATAAGCTAAGGGTTTCAAGCTCTGTGGCAGACCAGCCTAACCGCGCACAGGCGAGGCTAAAGGTAGACAAAGCCGGAATAATCGTCATTTCGGCGATGGGGATGTGCCGCAGTAGCGTTACGCCAATACCAAAACAGAGCGGGTCGCCGCTGGCTAAAACACAGACGTTCTGACCTTTACGCTTCAAGATTTCATCAATAGAGTTTTGAATGGGAGAAGCCCAAGTCAGTCGCTCCCGTGAGTCTGGGGGGATGAAGGAGAGATGGCGATCGCCCCCCACCAAAACATCAGCAGAATAAAGGAGTGATCGCGCCACAGGACTCAATCCAGTTAGTCCATCTTCTCCAATCCCTACCAAAGAGAGCCATTTTGGTGCCATAGCTTTGTACAATGCTGTTTTTGACCCTACAGTCACTGTACTGCGCAATGGGTGAGCATTTTTAAGAACGCGGCAAGGAAGTGGCATGGAACAAAATCAGTCAGATTTATCCCCAGTCTCGGCAACGGAACCCGATTGGAGCCGAGAAATCCCGTCTCGGTGGTGGGATCCTTCACGTCAGCTCATTCAATCTCTGCGACGCTATCAAAAGTGGCAGGCGAAGGGCGGTTTTTCAGGGTGGTTTTTCTCAAAGTTTAGCGTTTTGCAGCATCGCTTTTGGAGCGTTGTAAGCGGCGCAGATATCCCGCTCAACTGCCAAATTGGAGGAGGCTTTTTAATGGTGCATCCTAACGGCGTGGTGATTCACCCCGACTGCCGGATTGGGCCTAACTGTCTATTTCTTCAGCAGGTGACGGTGGTTGCATCGGTTGAGATTGGGGGACATGTGGATATTGGGGCGGGGGCAAAAATTATCCGTCCTGTCACCATTGGAAATCATGCCAAAATTGGAGCCAATGCCGTAGTGCTTTGCAATGTGCCTGCTGGTGCAACTGCGGTGGGAGTGCCAGCAAAAATCATTGCCCCAAGCTAAATAAACCGCACAGCAGATTTTTCAGAAAGCCGGATTAGATCGTTCCTAGCCTTTACCAGAGATTCGCACTGAGCATAAACGAGTGAATCATTTTTGATTAGGTCTTCTGCTGTAACCATTAGAATAGCCACCAGACCGTTTTACATTATTGGCCTAACCCTGCTACGCTCCCAGAGCTAGAGAACTGCAAAGGCTATGACATTTTCCGCTCTCGTTCGCTCCCTAGGCCGCTCACGCCTTACAGAAGAACTCCTCACCAAACTCACCCAATCACAGGATCTCCACCTGAGCGGCTTGGCGCGTCTACCGAAGGGTCTGGGTGCCTCACGCAACGATTGCTCCGTCCCCGTTCCAGGTCGAAGAGGATGCTTAAAACATCAAAGGTCGGATAACACTTGAAGTAAAATAAGATGAAAAAGACTTTGGCCTGGATGCTTTCCAAGCGTGCCTTCCTCCCACCACCTCTGGCGCGTTTGCGAGGCTTTAACGCTGCTTGGAGTGACTCTTCATAGACTGGGCCAAACACTACACACAACGCTTTAAATGCTTTGCGATTTAGACCTGTCAAGGCTCGAATCAAGCGATCATTGTTCAAAGCTCGTTTCTGAGGGCTGCAAACGATTGACCAACACAGAATAAACGGGCAACCCATATTTCTCTTGAGCCAAAGCTCCCAAAAGCTTAACCAAACCGAAACCTATGCATTACCTGCCATTGACGTTGCAGCGCTAAGCTGAGTCAAAACCAAAAAGGGTAGCATGCAATGACTCTTTCAGCGCTTGCGACGGCTACATTTTCTAATGATTGGCGTTTGCTTCTAGAAGATCTCTATCGAGGTCGTAACGTCATCACCATCAAAAGCGGTCAATTCATCGCAATGCAGTCCCACGACGTCTTTATTGTGTGTCGCGGGGTGGTTCAGCTCAGTACGCTATACCCCAACGGCGATGAAGGAATTCTCGGATTGATTTGTCCTTCCATGCCCTTTGGGATACCCTTCTCGCAGCTCGTCCCCTACGAGGCGATCGCCCTCACCGATGTCGTCCTCATGCGAGTACACATCATGGAAATAGAGCAGTCCTCTCGGCTGGCTCAAAGTCTGTTTCGAGAGCTAATACGCAGGCTTCAGCAAACCGAAACGCTACTGGCGATCGCAGGGTATCGCAGAGTAGACGATCGGCTGCGTCAGCTTTTAGATTTACTGCGCCAAGAAGTAGGCCAAGTTACGCCACTTGGCATTCGGCTTAGCGTCCGTTTAACCCATCAGCAAATTGCAGGGTTAATTGGCACCACCCGAGTTACCGTCACGCGACTTTTAAGAGAATTTAGAGACGAAGGATGGATAAGCGTTGATACGACCCGACATCTTGTTTTCTCTCATCCATAACTCAACGCTGCACTACCTGAATCTGTTGCAGCGTTGAATCGGCACACCCTGTGATCAGTCCCCCAGCGGCTTGGGTTTGCTGAAGAACGGCGATCGCCACTTCAGTAATCACCTCCCCTGGCAACGTAACGGGGATGCCTGGCGGGTAAGGACATAACGTTTCTGCGCTAATGTGACCCATCGCTTGGGCAATCGGCATCGTAACGCGCGGGGCAAAATATGCGTCGCGGGGCGATAGAGCCGGACAAATGACTTGAGTGGGGTCTGTTTTTAACCCCGTAGTAAAATACGCAGAGCATTGGGTAGACGGCGCGCGCTGACTCAAATGCCCTAGGGCATAGAGTAACCGCTCTAAATCTTGGGGTGTATTGCCTAAGCTCAACAAAAAGGTGAGATGGCGAAGCGTCGGCAGCTCGGCAATCACGCCAAACTGCGCGGTACAAATCTCATCGGCGGTAAACCCATCTAGCCCTAACGCACTCACATCAATGGTTAGGCGCGTGCTATCGAGATTACAAAAGCCTGGGCTGGGGCACTGCGGAGGCTGGAGAACTTTAAGCCCTGCGATGGTGGCAATGCAGACCCTAGCCTCTTGGGCAAGTGCTAGGGTCTGCGCCGTCAGCTCATGTCCCTGGGTCAACATTTGATGGCAAACCCCTTCTAACGAAGCCAGCAACAGATTGCTAGGGCTGCTGGACTGAAGCATCTGAAGTGCGCTACTCACCCGTGCCGCATTTACAATAGAACCACACTGGTGCAGCATAGAGGCTTGAGTGAGCGCAGAAAGGGTCTTGTGGGTAGACTGCACCACTAAGTCTGCACCTTGCGACAACGCCGATGGGGGTAGGTCAGGATGAAACCCAAAATGAGCGCCGTGAGCTTCATCGACAATCAGGGGGATGCCGTGCTGATGGGCAAGTTGGGCGATCGCCCCCACATCACCCGCCACGCCGTGATAGGTAGGCGACACCATCAAAATAGCCTTGGCTTCAGGATATTGCCTTAGCGCTTGGGCAACGGAATCAGGCGTAATACAGTGGGCTAAATCCCATTGAGGGTCGTACTCAGGGTAAATAAAAACCGGATGGGCACCCGAGAAAATGAGTCCAGAGATAGCGGAGCTATGGACATTTCGGGGCAGAATAATTTTGTCGCCTGGCCCACAGGTTGCCAAAATAGAGGCCATGACCCCAACGGTCGAGCCATTGACCAGAAACCAAGTTTGTTCTGCACCAAATGTCTTGACTGCCAGCGCTTGAGCTTCTGCTATGAATCCATCCGGTTCAAATAGATTGAAGCCTGGTAAATCTGGTAAATCTATGCGGTAGGCTTGTGCGCCCATCAAATGCTGGGTTGCAGTAGGGATACTTTGGCCTCGTTTATGCCCTGGCGTACAGAATAAGGCCGTGTCAGCCTGGGAAGCCGCCGCCAAGGCATCTGTGATGGGGGTATTTAATGAATGCACAAAAGCCAAAACCCTGACTACACTACTAGGTAAAGCCTGTAGCAATTATAGGGGTTACGTCTTTATGTGGTTGGGGCAAATTTTGTGACAGTCTCTTTCAATGATGTTGAAGAAAACATTCAGGAACGCAAAGCCGATCACCTTCGGATTTGTCTGGACGATGCAGTTCAGTGCAAAACGATCACGAGTGGTCTAGAGCGCTATCGCTTTAAGCACTGCTGCTTGCCAGAGCTAGACTACAACGAGATTGATCTGCGGACTCAGTTTTTAGGCCATATCCTTAATGCACCTCTTCTGATTTCTTCTATGACGGGGGGCACCGAGTTAGCCAAGGTCATCAATACCCGCCTTGCAAAGGCTGCTCAGCATTACAAAATCCCCATGGGTGTTGGCTCTCAGCGCATTGCCCTAGAGCAGCCTAACCTTAGTAAAACCTTTGCGGTACGCACTTTTGCCCCCGATATTTTTTTGATGGCAAACCTAGGCGCAGTTCAGCTCAACTATGGCTGTGGGGTAGCCGAATGCCGTCGCATTGTAGAAACACTAGAGGCAAACGCCCTGATTTTGCACCTTAACCCGCTTCAAGAATGTGTGCAGAGTAGTGGCGATCGCAATTTCAAAGGCTTGCTCCCTAAAATTGAGGCACTATGTCGGCAATTGTCTGTGCCTGTCATTGTTAAAGAAGTGGGCAACGGCATCTCTGGCGCAATGGCTCAACGACTGATTGAGGCGGGTATTGCGTCCATTGACGTGGCGGGGGCAGGAGGCACCTCTTGGGCAAAAGTCGAAGGGGAACGCGCCACGGATGCCCGACAAAGCCGTCTGGGGCAAACCTTTGCCGAATGGGGACTTTCTACGGCTGAATGCATTCAGGAAGTGCGTGCAGTAGATGCGAAAATTCCGCTGATTGCCTCGGGGGGCTTACGCACGGGGCTAGATGTGGCAACGGCGATCGCCCTAGGGGCTGACTTAGCAGGCATGGCCTATCCGTTTTTAACCGCAGCCCATGAATCTGAAGACGCTTTGGATGAGCTGGTAGAGATTTTGCTGGCAGAGCTAAAAACCGTTTTGCTCTGTACAGGGAATGTAGATTTGGCAGCCTTGCAACAGGCTCAATTGATCTCGAACGGGTGAACAGATTGAGCGACAAACCGCCGGATCTTCTCTAAGGCTTCAATGCGCTTGTACTTTGAGACACTATGGCAAAAAATAGGGGTAAGTCCTGTTGCAGAGTTTTCTGAATGCTAAAAGCACTCATATTTGACGTTGATGGCACCCTTGCCGATACCGAACGTGATGGGCATCGCGTCGCCTTTAACCAAGCCTTTCAAGCTGCCAATCTAGATTGGGACTGGTCTATAGAACTCTATGGCAAACTACTCGCCATCACAGGCGGCAAAGAACGCATCCGTCACTATCTAGAGCAGTACAACCCTACTTTTGAGGCTCCAACTGACCTAACATCGTTTATTGCGGGTCTTCACGCGGCTAAAACCGAACATTACTGTCAACTTTTAGCAGAGGGCCGCATTCCCCTACGAACTGGGGTAGAACGGCTGCTTCAAGAGGCGAGAGATGCGGGGTTAAGACTGGCGATCGCCACCACCACCACCATGCCCAACGTGACGGTTTTGCTAGAGCAGACCTTAGGCAAAGAGAGCCTCGAGTGGTTTGATGTCATTGCCGCTGGAGATATTGTGCCTGCCAAAAAGCCCGCACCCGATATTTACGTGTACGTGCTAGAAAAAATGGGCTGGGCAGCGCAAGATTGCCTTGCCCTCGAAGATTCAGAAAATGGCTTAATCTCTGCGGCTCAAGCCGACCTCAAGACCGTGATTACCATTAACGACTACACCCGTAATCATAATTTTGAGGGTGCGGCGCTGGTGCTAGATTGCTTTGGCGAACCCAATGCACCCTTCAAGGTTGTGGCAGGAGATGCCGCTGGCGTTGAGTATTTTTCTGTGGATTTAGCGCAATCGCTGCTGTTGACCTAAAAAACCTCATCGCGGACTTTGCAGAGAATCACCATCAGCAATGGTGAGCGTCTCTAGTGCAAAGCTACAACCCAAGCAGAAAGGGAGTCCATGACACATTTTGCTGAGCATTTGGCGCAACAAACCGTGCTGAAAGGTTAAAAGAAGTTGGAACCCTGTCATCGGCTTGGGTAGAATCAATTCATAGCGAACTGTATAAAGCGAATTAGGATTACGAGCTTGAGTTTCTCACACGATGATTTTTTAAAGGCCCTGGATCAGCACGATTTCTCTTTTGAAGTGAACCAGACCGTCGTTGGTAAAGTTGCCAACTACGGCAATGACGGAGCCTATATTGATATCGGCGGCAAATCCGCTGCGCTTTTGCCCCTACGGGAAGTGTCCCTTGGCGCTGACCAAAAGCTAGAAGACCTGCTGCCGATGAATACCGAGCGGGAGTTTTTGATCATTCGTGCTCAGGATGAAAACGGGCAAATTACCCTTTCGCTACGACAGCTCGAAATTAAAGCATTTTGGCTACAGCTTCAGGCCTATGAGCCAGGGCAAACCCTTAAGGTGCGCGTGAATGGCACCAATAAAGGCGGATTGACTGCCAACGTTAAAGGCATTAAGGCATTTATTCCGCGATCGCATGTCGTTCAGCGAGACAACATCGAAGAGCTAGTCGGTCAGCTTATGACCGTCAGTATTTTAGAAGTAGACCCCGACCGCAAAAAGCTTGTGCTGTCTCAACGACAGGCTCAGCGCGCACAACGGATGACGGAACTGGTCATTGGGCAGCTTGTGAGCGGCAAGATTGCCGACCTCAAACCGTTTGGTGCATTTGTAGATTTGGGTGGCGTGAGCGCCCTGCTGCACATCAATAACATTAGCCAAAAATACGTGGCCTCTGTCAATTCAGTGCTGCCTGTCGGGACTGTGATTAAAGCCGTCATTCTAGATTTAGACGAGCAGCGCGGACGCATTTCGCTCTCTACCAGCGTGCTAGAAAACCGTCCTGGAGAAATGCTCGACGCGTTGGAAACGGTGATGGCAGAGGCCGAACAGCGCGTAGCCACACAACAGCAGCAAAAAGCAGAGGCAGCAGAAGAAACAGAGGTAGAGGCAGAGACACCTAATACAACAGAAGCCCCCCCTGAGCCAGAAGCAAAGGCAGCTCCAGCAAAGGCCACCGTAGTACCTGCCGCACCGATTGCAGCACCTGTGATTGCTCTACTGAAAGCGCCCAAGCCTCAGCCCCACTAAAAATTATGTATTTAATAACCTCCAGATCCTCGCCCCCAATCCCTCTCCCAGGGCGGGCTATGGTGGACACACAAGTCTCGACGTTTCCCTTCTGTATAGAAGGTTTTTGCCATAAACCGATCCATCAATCCCCTCTCGGGAGGGGTAGGGGTGGGTTAGTCATGGCGATACCGACTAACCCACCCCGCCCTACGGGCACCCCTCCGAGGAGGGGATTTTTCTCAGACTTATGTGTACACGGTAGCCCAGAGCGGGAGAGGGGAGTAAGAATCTGTGCCAAGCCCTCAATGCCAAGTCGTTTCGTAGCGCTATGACAACTAAATCTGACTCGATGCGAGCCTCCGTTCCGTCTTTGACGATGGGTAACATTGTTACAATCGGCTTTCAGGTTTTTCGGCTTAACTTTAATGACCACTTTGTCCGTAGCCTCCTGTCCCACCTATGGCTATGGCTGGCAATGGTGGGCGCTATCCTCATTTTTGCCATTGTTTTGGGGATTAGCCTTAGCTTTGGCGGCACATTAGGGTACTCCAGTACGGTGGCTGGCATTGTGGGCAGCATTGTAGCCACAGCCTTCGCGCTGCCGTTAGTGTTATTTACGGGCGCGCGGATGTCGGCGGTTAGCGGGCTAATGACCCGAATGGGGTTTAATACCCTACGCAAGCGGGTGGAGCCAAACGAACTTTATCGTCAGGGAATTTTGCGCCGCCTTTGGATTTATCTATGGGCCTCGGTGGTGTATTACCTCATTTTGCTATTGGTCTACGGTGGTCTTTTTGCAATTGGGTTTTACTTATTTGCGCTGCTTTTGCCCTCATGGCAGGCTTTTGAGGCACAAATCACAAATTCTCAGCTTAGGGGAACTTTTGTATTGGTAAGCGTTGCCCTAGCGCTAATCTATGGCTTAGGCACAATGATGGTGGGGTATTATGTCGCAGCGCGGCTCTGGTTTTTTGATGCGGTGCTTGCCCTTGAAAATGGTAAATCTGCCCCAGAGGCATTAGTCAGAAGCTGGAAGCTGACCCGTGACAAGGGATGGAGCATTATTACGATTATGTTTGCAGCGGGGCTAATTACGCTGCCTATTTTGCTGCTTGCCACCACAATTAATATATTTGTGCCGATTGTAAGTTTACTGACTGGGGTTGTGATGCTGCCCCTGTGGCAAGCCATTAAAGCTGTTAACTTTTACGAGCTTGCCACCACAAAAACAGGGCTTTTGTTTGACCTAAATTTGACGTCGGCAGATCCTCGTCGATTTTTGCGCCGTGTTGCCATGCAAACCCCCGAGGGCGTAGAGCTAGATTTCGCCCTTGGAGGCGTTGGTAGCCGCACCATTGCCTGGATGGTCGATCAAATGATTGTGTATCTTGCGCTCTCACTGTTCTGGCTGGCGGGCGCATGGGTGTATGGCTATGTTATTTTGCCGATTGTGTCGGTGCGGTTTGAAGCTCTATCTGTAGATGACCTCAATCTTTGGGCGTTGGCGATTGCCGGCATCTTCAGCTTTGCCCTCACCAATGGCTACTTCATTACGTGGGAAACCATCTGGCGCGGACAAACCCCTGGTAAACGACTGGCGAAGATTCGGGTTGTGCGCGATGATGGTCAGCCCATTGGTGTCAAAGAAGCAACCCTGCGCAGCTTTGTCGGGTGGTTTGATTTGGGATTCTTTTTTGTTGGCCTGATTTTGGTATTGCTAAATCAATCTGAAAAGCGATTAGGTGACATGGCAGCAGGCACCCTCGTCATTCAGGATGAGAAGTCAGCGCAACAGGAGGCAGGTGCCGTTATTCCAACGGTCTTTAGTACCCTCACCAAAGATACGGCTGAGGTCTTGATGACGCAAACTGATCCTGCCGTACTTTCTATCGATCACTATTTCATTTTGCAAAACTTTCTAGGCCATCAATCTGAATTGGAAACCGCCGATCGCATTCAGGTGACAGCCAAACTTGCGAATCAACTGCGATCACTTTTGTTACCTCATAGCCCTAATCAGTTGGGTACTATCCCCGATGAAACGCTAGTAGAAGCAGCTTATTTGGTTTGCCGTCCAGAAAGTTCGCAGCGCGAATATTGACGGATAAAGTACCAACTTTGAGAGTTGAGCGAAGCCGAAACTCTAAGGAGTAGTAGGATAGTAAGTTGTATCACTCCTCTAAAATACTCGTCAATGACCGCAAATACCTCAGAACAAACCCCTCTCGATCTGCTCATTACGCTCAAGTCTCAGTATGAGTATGCATTAACTGAAGCGAATGCAAAGGCTGTTTATCTTAGAGAACAGTTGGCTCATGTGAATGCGCTACTCATTAATCAGCTCATTCCTTCTAATGGCGCACAGCCTTTACAGGCCAGTGTTACAGACTTGGCACCAATGCTAGCCTTAAGTGCTCAGGTCGAGACATTAGGCAGCGATATTTCTCCCCAACTATCATCGGTGGAAGCGTCGGTGGAAGTTGCTGAGCCAATAGCAGTCACGCGCGATGTGTCAGCTTCTCAGCCTCGCACTCAAAAACGAGCTGCTTCTAAAGCTGCACCAAAGCCCGAAAAACCCGCCAGCAAGCGTAACTCACTCACGCTACTGCCCGCCTATCAAGGACTCCAAAAGCTGGAGGCGATCGCCCAAGTCCTGAAGGCAAACGCAGGCCAGGAAGTCACCATCGACAGCGTTGTGCAAACACTCTACGGCGACCTCAGCCCAGCGGAGCACAAAGCAGAGCGATTCAGAATGAAAACCGCCATGTTTCAGGGAGTCAAGAAAGGCTTTTGGCAAAAGGCCGCAACGCCTTCAAGCTATTTGATTGCTGCTCCAAAAAGGAAAGGTTCCAGTCGCAAAGCCGTTAAAGCAAGCTTGATCGCTAAAGCTGAAGAGGCGATCGCCCTAGCGCCAGCATCAAAGCCAAACGCTAAAGCGGCTAAAGCCAAACCAGGCCCCGTCGCAGGAGCAAATAAGCGCAACTCTCTGCCGCTACTGCCCATCTATCAAGACATGAAAAAGCTAGATGCCATTGGCGTAGTGCTTGAAAAATATCGCGGGGAAGTGCTACATCACGACACGATTATTCAAATGCTTTACGGCAACCTTAGCCCCGCAGATCTAAAAGCAGAACGAGTGCGCATTAAAACGGCGCTCCTTACGGGGGTTAGAAATAACCGCTGGGCAAAAGCACCCAAGCCATCTAGCTATTTCCTTAAACCAGAAGCAGCGACATCGGGGAAAGCGCGTGGTTCCAAAACGCCTAAACAGTAACCTGCCCATTTATCTAGATGGGCATGCGTCAACGCCAGTAGATCCGCAGGTGCTAGAGGCGATGCGGCCCTACCTGAGCGAGCAATTTGGCAACCCATCCAGTCAGGGGCATTCCTATGGCTGGGCAGCGGCAGCGGCGGTCAAGTCTGCAAGACAGACGATCGCAGATGCTATTCATGCTGACCCAGCAGAAATTATTTTTACCAGTGGTGCCACCGAAGCCAATAATTTAGCCATTAAAGGCGCTGCGGAAGCCTATATTCAGCGAGGCCGTCATATTGTGACGGTCGAAACCGAGCATCGATCCGTGCTTGAACCCTGTCGATATCTAGAGCGACTTGGGTTTGAGGTCACGTATCTGAAGGTACAGCCGGATGGGTTAATTAATCTTCAGTCTGTCGCGCAGGCGCTGCGACCCGATACCGTTTTGGTTTCTGTGATGGCAGCCAATAGCGAAATTGGGGTTTTGCAGCCGCTGAGCGAGATTGGGGCACTCTGCCGTGCCCATCAGGTTTTGTTCCATACAGATGCCGCTCAAGCCATTGGCAAAATTGCCCTAGATGTAGAGACCATGTCGATTGATTTGATGTCTCTGACAGCCCATAAGCTGTATGGCCCTAAAGGGATTGGGGCACTTTACGTGAGACGACGATCGCCACGGGTACAGCTCGCTCCTCAAATGCACGGCGGGGAGCAAGAGCGCGGGTTTCGCTCTGGAACCCTGGCGACCCATCAAATTGTTGGTTTTGCTAAGGCGATTGCACTGGGGCTAGCAGAGCAACCGCAAGAAGGGGAGCGGCTAAGGGTATTGCGCGATCGCCTCTATGCCCATCTCCAAACCCTAGATGGGGTTCACCTCAACGGACACCCGACTCAGAGACTCCCTGGCTCTTTGAACGTCAGCATCGAGGGCGTGGATGGCGCTGCGCTGCTGCTGGGGTTGCGGTCTGACATAGCGGTGTCTTCGGGTTCTGCCTGTGCGTCTGGGTCTGCACAGCCCTCCCCTGTGCTGCTGGCCTTGGGACGCGATCGCAAGTTGGCCTCAGCTTCTTTACGATTTGGCATCGGGCGCTTTAATACCCCCGAAGACATCAAGACGGCTGCGGCTGGGATCATGGCTGTGGTGAAATCTCTACGCCAGAGCGTAGGCTGAGCGACTAAGTCTGAGCGACTAAGTCTGAGCAACTAAGTCTGAGCAACTAAGTCTGAGTGTGCAAGGCTTTAATTAACGCTTCGCCCATTGCCTGACAGCCCAGCACCGTGGTGCCTGGAGATTGGATATCTGTGGTGCGATACCCTGCTTCTAAAACCTGCTGTACAGATCGCTCAACGCGGTCAGCGGCCTGGGGCTGGTTGAGTCCATAGCGCAGCATCATGGCAGCGCTTAAAACTTGGGCGAGAGGGTTTGCCTTATCTTGCCCTGCAATATCTGGTGCAGAGCCGTGGACTGGCTCAAATAGCCCAGGGGCAGATGCACCCAAACTGGCGGAGGGCAACATGCCAATGCTGCCCGTCAGCATGGCAGCAATATCTGACAAAATGTCGCCAAACAGGTTGCTAGTCACAATGGTGTCAAACTGTTTGGGGGCGCGCACGAGCTGCATGGCAGCATTATCGACATAGAGATGGGTGAGTTCTACGTCGGGGTACTCGGCCCAGAGGGCTGTGATGCGATCGCGCCAAAGCTGTGAGACTTCTAAGACGTTTGCTTTATCTACAGAGCACAGCTTGCGGGTGCGCTTACGCGCTGTTTCAAAGGCAACCCGACCAATGCGATCAATTTCAGAATCGGTGTAGGCCATTGTATTAAAGCCGCGCTGTTCCCCTGTCTCGGCGGTAAAAATACCCCTAGGCTTGCCAAAGTAGATACCGCCCGTGAGTTCTCGTACCACCATCAGATCAACACCAGAGATAATCTCTGGCTTAAGGCTTGAGGCATCAATGAGCTGGGGCACAATTTGGGCAGGCCGGAGGTTGGCAAACAGTTCTAGACCCGCGCGCAGACCCAATAGCCCCGTCTCTGGGCGCAGTTCACGGGGGAGCGTGTCCCATTTGTAGCCGCCGATCGCCGCCAGTAAAACCGCATCACTCTTACGGCATTTGTCTAAGGTTTCTTCCGGGAGGGGCTGCCCTACGGCATCTACCGCAGCCCCTCCTATTAATGCCTCTTGAAACGAAAAACTAAGTTCATCCTGGGTTGCCACGGTTTTGAGAACCTCTACAGCAACAGCCATAATTTCGGGGCCAATGCCGTCACCAGAGAGGAGGGTAATGCGGTATTCCTGAGTCATGGGTTGGGGTAAGAACGTAGAGTAAGACTGCGATCGTCGTTTTTACAAGCAGTTTTTCATCATAGGACGATTTGCGGCCTGCTTGATCGACGAATTTTTGTCTTACAGCTCGGTGATCTGCAACACACCCAGTCATCGAAAAGATCACCGTCTACTCCTGCGTTAATGCACTACAGCAACATCTGAGTCTGAAGAGAGTAAGAAGCCTATTTTGAGAGATTTTCGACAAGACACTCAAGCGTGTAGAGTCTGTTCATTAACCCTTTAGAATAGAGGTAGTTATTAAGAAACGTGACGGTAAGCGCTTTGAACTCCCCTCAGCCCTCAGCAGATTCTCGATTTAAGTTTGACCCCATTGAAGCGGCGCTTGCCGATATTCAGTCGGGGCGAGCGGTCGTGGTGGTAGATGATGAAAACCGCGAGAACGAGGGCGATGTGATCTGCGCGGCTCAGTTTGCCACCCCAGAAATGATTAATTTTATGGCAGTGGAAGCGCGAGGGTTAATCTGTCTGGCGATGACGGGTGAACGCCTAGATGCCCTAGATTTGCCGCTGATGGTCACGCACAATACAGACCGCAACCAGACCGCCTTTACCGTCAGTATTGATGCCTCTCCTGCCCTGGGTGTGTCAACGGGTATCTCTGCCGAAGATCGCGCCCGAACGATTCAGGTTTCAATCAACCCCAATACGCAGCCCTCTGATTTACGACGACCAGGGCACATTTTTCCGCTGCGATCGCGCGAGGGTGGCGTACTCAAACGGGCAGGACACACTGAATCGGCGGTCGATTTAGCACAGATGGCAGGGCTATATCCCGCAGGGGTCATCTGCGAAATTCAGAACCCCAATGGCTCCATGGCACGGCTACCAGATTTAGTAGACTATGCCCGCCAGCACGACCTTAAAATCATTAGCATTGCAGACCTCATCAGCTATCGCCTTCGCCACGAGCGCTTTGTCCACCGCGAAACCATAGCGGAACTGCCGACTGAGTTTGGGCAATTCCAAATCTACGGCTACCGCAATATGCTCGATAACTCAGACCATGTGGCGATCGTCAAGGGAGATATTGAGAAATTTGGCGATCGCCCCATCATGGTACGCGTCCACTCCGAATGCCTGACCGGAGATGCCCTCGGTTCATTGCGCTGCGACTGCCGGATGCAGCTTCAGGCAGCACTCAAGATGATTGACGCTGTAGGAGAAGGTGTGGTGGTGTACCTGCGCCAAGAGGGGCGTGGCATTGGCCTAATCAACAAGCTCAAAGCCTATACCCTGCAAGATAAGGGGTTTGATACCGTCGAAGCCAATGAGAAACTCGGGTTCCCCGCAGACCTGCGTAACTACGGTGTAGGGGCACAGATCCTCAATGACTTAGGCATTCACAATATTCGTCTCATTACTAACAATCCACGCAAAATTGCTGGACTCAAGGGCTATGGCCTAGACGTAGTGGGTCGAGTGCCGCTGTTAATTGAGGCAACGCCCTTTAACATGGACTATCTCAACACTAAAGCTGCCAAGTTAGGGCACATGCTGCTACAAACCTATCTGCTAACGGTTGGCATTCACTGGATTGATGAAGCAACGGAAGACGAAAGTTACGAACGCCTCGAAAAAATTCGTCACTTAGCCGATATGCAGCAGTTACTTCTGCAAGAAGAGACACGCCCTGTGGCAACGGCCATTTTTGGGGGTTCAGCCTTGGTGGTGCATTTAGGGTTAGATCAGCCCAATGTGGCAGATGCCGATTGGTTTACGCAGACGGGGCATCCCTATATGGGGGCGATCGCCCATATCCTCGAAGACCTCAAAACTTGGCCTCAGGTGGCTCGGTTCGAGTTTCTGATTTCTCCAGGGACAGACCCACTCAAAACGCTACAAATCAAGCTTGATCGTCAGGATGTGGAGTCCAATAACTTGACCCAATCGGCGCTGAATCATTTGGAAACTCAGCGGATCTATGTGGTGTCGCTGTAAGAGGAGCTAGGGGCGATCAGCCTACCTTAGAGGAGAAAGCCGTGGAGTTGGTGCGATGGCGGCGAAGATCGAGTTGCAGCCCTACTTTTGGTGGCGCTAAATCCTGAGCACGGGGTTGGGGATGAGGCGCTGATTTTTGCAATCTACCAGTAAATCAAGGGTTTCTAAAACGGTCTGACCAATGAGGACAATATTTCCCGTAACAAACGTTGCCTCGGTGGTTTCGCGACCTCCTATTTCAATAATGACAGGTAACGCACACCCTTGAATGGGGAATGGATTCATTCTAGAGCCTGCTTAAACCCTAGGGCGCTGGGAGGGGCGATCGCCTAGCATTGGCGAGGGAACCTTTGGTTTTCGCTGATATATTTCAGTCCAATCAATTGGAATGCGTTGTTCAAATAAGACTGTTCAGTCCGGCAAGAATAATGCTCAACGCGCATGACATCACGCAACTGACCCAAAATTTTCTGGGCTGCTCAAACATGCTAGACGCTCAGAGAAATGCAAATGTATTGACATTGATGGTAAAAAAAAAGTTAGTGAAATTAACATCCGAAAAAACACTGAAATTATCTGCCCATATAACCCAGAGAGCGATATGGGCGGATGCGTATCCGCCCATATA
>JANNDV010000132.1:0-7661 GCA_031387975.1 Acaryochloridaceae cyanobacterium OTE_75_metabat_521
TAGGGCGATCGCCATTACTACCCCTCTACTCCCTTCTCTACTGTGCCGCCTCAGCCAAGCCTCAGCCATAAAACCATTCACTAGCATTAAAGCTAACGTGATGGCGATTGGCCCTGTCAGTTGGCTTAAGTGCAGAATGGCAACGTTGTGGGGGCTTTGGCTATTGGCGAGATCTGCCCACCATAGGGGTGACAGGCTCCAAAGCCACTCCAGAAAACACCATAGCGTTGCGCCCATGATGACGCGAGAGAACATGTTAATCGTGGAGCCAACTGAAGAGCCAAGCGCGAGGCTAAGCCACTTCAATCCGACTGCCCACAACATTGACAAACAGGCACCCCATAGGGTGACGGCACCCCAGGCCAATATCGTAATCATTAAGCTTACTGCCCAAGGGATGCCCAGCCAGGTGAGTGGATGTAGCCCAAACAGCCAGAACAGTGCCGCGCCGTGGTAGCCCATGCCCCAACATGCACCCAAACAGGCAGCTTGTTTACGGGTAGGGGCAGTGATAGTTAAGACCCAGAGTGGGGCGATCGCCCCCCAGGCTATCCACCAGGTTAGGGCAGGGGCAAGACTTAGTCCTAACAACATTCCTACGATTGCTAAAAGCCCACCTTTAACCCAAAGGTGCCGAGGCGGGAGATGCTGAACCATAGACCCTATCTGCTGAACGCCATTTTTAGGACGAGGTAAAAGAGTTACTCTTGGCGACTGTAAACGGATTCTCCACAAAGCTTTTGCTTGCCCTCAAGGTATCGCACAAATTGAATCAAAGGATTTCAGGCTCTCTGTTAATTCCAAGCTCTCATCACCTGTCCTCTGATGACTTTGATTCCATGCCGTTAGACCGGAGCACTTTTTTGATTGGAAGTCCCTTACTTGAGTTGGCCTGAGATGACCGCAATGAGTAGCGCTGCCCCTAAGCCCAGTCGGTACCAGACAAATCCCCAAGTATTGTGATTTCTCAAAAACTTCAGCAGCCACGCAATAGAAAGATACGAAAATACAAAGGCTGAGGCGGTTCCAATCAGCAGGGGAATCAGCATGTCATGCTGGCTCAGGGCATCTTTACCCTGCACAAGGGTGGCAATAGTAAGCGCTGGGATGCCGAGCAAAAACGAAAATCGAGCGGCTGTATCGCGCTCTAGCCCTAGCAACAAACCAGCGGTCAAGGTTGATCCAGAACGAGATGCCCCTGGCAAAAGCGCAATCATTTGACCTAACCCGACCAAAAAGCCATCTTTGACCTCTAGCTGGTCAAAGTTTCGCTTGCGGCTGCCAATCTTTTCTGCCAGCGCCAGCAACAGCGACATCACGATCGCCATGATGGCAATAAGGATAGGGCTTTCTAGCGAAATATGCAGCACTTTTTTAATCACAAAGCCGACGGCAAGGGCAGGAATCGTCCCTGCAATAATGCCAATCAAGATTTTCCATTCTTCACGCTGCCAGTCTTTGGCTTGGAAGGCAGCGATCGCCCCCCCTAAAATTTGCTGAATGTCTTTCCAAAAGTACATCACTACCGCAACCACGCTGCCAAACTGAATGGCATCGGTAGCTTCTTTCGTCCAAATCGATTTCCAGCCGAAAATATCGGTAAAGATCAGGAGATGTGCCGTACTGCTGATGGGCAAAAACTCTGTAATGCCCTGCACAATGCCTAAAATAACGGCCTGCACCCATGTAAACAGGCCAATCTGAGCCGTCGCTTGGGCAGTTGTCTGAGCAGTGACTTGGGCGAATAAAAAAGTGGACAAAGAGTGTAGGGTTGGGAGTTCTGCGATCGCCACGGGTTTTGCTCCATGCCATTAACCCTAAGAGTTTAGCGCCAACGTGGACATTTACTCTGCAAAACCTTTGCCAGGTTCAAAGGTAAAGTTCAAAGGTTGCTTTAAAGTATTAGAGACAAGCTTTCCCCGCAGGACGAAGTTATTGCTATCCACGACAGACTCAGCTAACCCCGCCCTTACCAATCATTGATGCTTGCACGACCTGCCCTAGGACACAACAACTGCAACAACAAGAAGTCCAGTTACTAAAACCGCAGCCACTACACCCAAAATAATGTAGGTGCGCTTTTGCTGAGGGCTAGGAGGCTCTGCCGAGTAAATCTTTGGTTCAACTGCAAAATTATTGACCCGACCATCTTCGTCTTTGGTATAGCGCATTTTAAAGAAACTTAATAATTAGAGCGGTTTTGCTGATTTTATCAGAGGTTGGGTTCTCATCACAGGTAAGGTACGCTTCAGATTGGGCAAAAAAACACTTGAGATAGGTTGAAGCAGAAGGGCTTTCTGCCACGCTGCCAACGTCTGAAACCATTGAAGGGATGAGCAATCAGAATGGATAAAATGCAAGAATTGACTTGGACTACACTCCAAAATGGGTCAGACATCCGAGGTGTTGCATTAGAGGGGGTTGCAGGTGAAGCGGTGAATCTAACCCCTGAGGTCGTTAGTATTTTGGGCAAAGCATTTGTGCTATGGCTCGAGCAAAAACAACAGACAGCCGCCACAAACCTAACCATAGCCCTAGGGCGAGATAGTCGTCTATCGGGGGAAGCACTTATAGAGGCCGCTATGGATGGTATTTCATCTTTAGGCGTTACCGTCTATAACTTTGACATTGCCTCTACACCCGCAATGTTTATGAGTACGGTAACGGCTGGGTTTAACTGCTGTGGAGCCATTATGTTGACCGCCAGTCATTTACCCTTTAATCGCAACGGACTCAAGTTTTTTACAGCGCAGGGTGGACTGGGCAAACAAGACATAACAGATATCTTAAAACTGGCGCAGCAAAACGACTTTGGCAGTGTGGCAGAACGTGGTTCAGTCACAAAGCGCGACTTTATTTCTACCTATGCCAACCATCTTGTAGAAACCATTCGGCAGGGGGTGAATCATCCCGATTGTTACGAACAGCCCCTCAAAGGCTTCAAGATTATTGTCGATGCAGGGAACGGCGCTGGCGGATTTTTTGCCAGCAAAGTGCTGGAGCCACTGGGGGCAGATACCACAGGGAGTCAATTTCTAGAGCCGGATGGTACTTTCCCGAACCATATCCCTAACCCTGAAGATAAAGTCGCTATGGCAGCCATCTGTCAGGCGGTGATTAAGCATAAGGCAGATCTTGGCATCATTTTTGATACTGACGTAGATCGTGGCGCTGCGGTTGATCGCCTAGGCCAACCGCTCAACCGCAATCATCTCATCGCGCTGCTTTCTGCGATTGTGTTGCGGGAGTATCCTGGCAGCACAATTGTGACTGATTCCGTCACCTCTGATGGTTTAACTCAGTTTATCGAAGCAGATTTGCAGGGTGTTCACCATCGTTTTAAGCGAGGCTACAAAAACGTCATTGACGAGGCAAAGCGATTAAATGAAGCCGGACAGGAATCTTATCTGGCAATCGAGACCTCCGGTCATGGAGCGATGAAAGAAAACTACTTTCTTGATGATGGCGCCTATTTGGTGAGCAAGCTGCTGATTGAACTTGCCCGCTTAAGTCTTGAAGGAAAGTCGTTATCTGATCTGATTGCCACTCTCAAAGCGCCGAAAGTAAGTGAAGAGTTTCGGATTAAGCTGACGGCGAATGACTTTAAGGTCTATGGCAAAAACGTCATAGATCAGCTTCAGATCTTTGCCCAATCTCAACCCAATTGGGAAATTGTTCCCAACAGCTATGAGGGGTTGAGGGTTTCTTGCACTGCACCGAATCAAGTGGGCTGGTTTTTACTGCGCTTATCGCTTCATGATCCGGTCATTCCGATCAATATTGAATCAGATGTTGAAGGCGGTGTGGTGCAAATCAAGGCGATGCTGATGCAATTTTTACGGCAATTTGAGGGCTTAGATTTATCAACGCTTTCCCCTGACTAAGATACTGGAAATAATATCCAGGTTTTGGAGAGGGCGGGTTTTGCCGATATGTCTGGGATTTTTCAGCACAGTATCAGCGAAACCCGCTTTTCCCTACCCAGCATCATTCGCGCGGGAGTTGAATGGGTTCGTTAAAGTCGAGAGTCACAGCATCGCTGGTGAGCGATACTGTAACGACACTTTTAAGCGTAGGTGGAGCCGCAGGGCGTCCCCCCAGAAAGGTAAAGGTAAGAGTACCGTTGCCATTGTCTTTGTAGGGAGATTGAGTAGCTGGCCCATACATTGAGGTCTCTGCCCGATAGTTATTGAGTCCACCATTTGCGCGTTCTGCGGCTTGTCGAGCTAAATTCATGGCTCGTGTTTGCGCCCCGTCTGGATAGACTGGCAGTGTTTTTGCAGGCTCGCCTAAAAACCCATCAATAATGCTGCGAACTTTAGAAGGGATTTCTTGTGAATTTGCAGAAGACACGCCCTGAACTAAGGTTGCGCTAACCAAACCAAGGACAATCAGTGTTTTATTCATGGTGCTGTTACTCTCCCGTTATCTCAAGCGTTAGATGCCTCTCTATGACTAAATTTCTCTTAATAGCCCGATTATTTCAGTAATCTCCGTCATCAATAAAAGGTGAGTTCGATCACAGGTGCCTATCTGTTGTGCAGAGGCTTAAAGGGTTGACTGAACAGCCTCACCCCATGAGGTTCTGAAGCACCTTTTATAATGGAAAGGAGACTGGTTGATCCTTTCGCAACATTATGTTCTTAAACCCTCAAGTTATTGCGGCCGTCGAGCAGCTTAATTATCGCGTAACAGTGGGCGATGTAGCGGTCAAATCTGGACTAGAGCTTCAGGTGGCTCAGCAGGCGTTGATGACGTTGGCGTCTGAGGCAGGTGGGCACCTTCAGGTGACAGAAACAGGAGAGGTTGCCTACCTGTTTTCTCAAAATTTTCGGTCTGTTCTTCAGGCCAAATTCTTCAACTTACGTCTGTTGGCTTGGTGGCAGAAAATTTGGAAGGTGTTGTTTTACATCATTCGCATTTCTTTCGGTATTTTGCTCATTGCCTCCATTTGCATTATTGCGATCGCCATTATTGCCATCATTATTGCGTCCACCTTGAGCAACAAAGATTCCCAGAGCAACGATTCAGGAGATGACATCGGGTTTGGCGGGTTTCCCATCGGCTGGATCTTTACGGACTGGTACTACTTTTTTCTCCCCGATCCCTATGGCAACGCCCCCCGCCCCTCGCCTGCAAAACAAGGGTCTATGAACTTTCTAGAAGCGGTGTTCTCGTTTTTATTTGGGGATGGAAACCCCAACCATTATCTAGAAGAGCGACGCTGGCAGGAGATTGGCAAAGTTTTAAGGCAGCATAACGGAGCCGTTGTTGCAGAGCAGGTTATTCCGTTTCTTGAGCCGCCCAGCGCAGGACAGTCTGTTGATGATGTAATGCTGGCGGCGCTGCTGCGCTTTAACGGACAGCCCGAAGTGAGTCCAGACGGCGAAATTGTTTATCATTTCCCAGATCTTCAAACCTCTGTTGAATCTGATCGCAGTGCGCCTACAGCGCCTTTTCTTCAAGAGTCTTTATGGAAATTCAGCCATGCTTCTTTGGGTCAAGTTTTGGGAGCAATTGGGCTGGGGAGCGCCAATCTGATTGGTGCGGTCATCCTTGGTAAACTACTCGGCGGCATCAGTTCTACAGCCGGATTCTTAGGCTTCGTTCAGGCGAGCTATGGGGGGTTACTAGTCTATGGCATCGGCTTTTTAGCCATTCCCCTAGGGCGCTATTTTTGGATTCAGTGGCAAAATGAACGGATTGCGGCGCGAAATCAAGCCCGCGCGCAGTGGGCAGAACAGCTGCTTTACGCGCCCTCTCAGACGCTGACGCAAAAGCTCACCTTTGCCCGTCAGTTTGCGCGTTCAACGTTGGTAGACGATCTCGATTTGGTTTACACCACCGAAAAAGATCTGCTGGAGCAAGAGTCTGAAAATCAGGCCAAAATTAATGCAGATTGGGAAAAGCGTTTAGGTTCCTCTAGTTAAGAGACTCGATAGCTCTGGTAAACCTTAGCCAGGTTTGCGCTGAATATCCCTTACGCTGTGACCTCTATGGTTCCTACCATGCCCGCCTCAGCATGGCCTGGAATCGTGCAGCGTAGGCTGTAGATGCCTGCCCGTAGCGGAATGAAAACCCAATCGGCCTTCGACCCAGGCCGTAGCTCTAGCTCATGAATCGCTCCTTTAACTTCAACATCGCCAGCATCTACTTTTTGAGACCAAACAGCATCAGCAAAATCTTTGGCGGTAAAGTAGTGCTTCTGGGGGCTTACGTTTTGCAGCATTAGCTTATATCGACTACCTGCCTTAAACGTGAGCTGATTCGGGATAAAGCTGAGTTCTCCTGCTTCGCTACCTAGGCTGATTGATTTAACAATGGGGGGCTGCTTAGACAGGGGCACTGATGCCGCAAATACAGACCTAGCCGGAAAGCTAAAGCTGCTTAAAACAAAAACCATTGCACAGATTCCAGCGATACAGACACGGTGCCAGTGGTGCCAGATCTCTACAATGGAAGACGTGAGTTGAGTTTGGAATTTAGGCATAAAAGGTGCCCTAAAACACAACTATAGACTTCACACTATCAGGAATCCCCAGTGAAAAATTGCCTAATCACAAATCGGGCGCCTCTGCCCTCACCCAAGTCCGCAAGCAACACCTCTGCGTGATTGTTGCCACCCTCGAAGAAGCAGGCCGTTGGGCCACACAGCTTGAAGCCATGGGCTGGGCCACCGTGCAGTTTTACCCCACCGCCGAATCCTTCCCCTACGAAGCCTTTGACCTCGAAGCTGAAATAACTTGGGGACAGCTTCAAGTTCTAGCCGAACTGCTCAACCCCAGCCAGCCAATCACCCAGCAGCCAATCGCCCTTCCCTATGCCAATCAAGACAAATGCTTCACTGGATCGTAAGCAGAGCGTGACCTCATTCGATATATTTAGAGTAAGTTCGGTGCCTTTTTCTTTACTCCGCTAAAGTTATGGACATCGCAGCCACCTTAAATGAAATTGAAGCCTTAAGCATTGAAGAGCGGATTAATCTCGTTCAGGCTATTTGGGATAGCATCGCCGAAGATAGAGCTTGTGCTGACCTAACAGATATGCAAAAGCAAGAACTTGACCGTCGCATTGCTGACTCTGACAACAATCCAGAAAATGTGATGACGCGGCAAGAGATTTAAGACGCTGACTGATGAGTGGCTCAACTTGATAGACGGCTCAATTCTCGTTCAACCAGTTTACTAGGTCAGCAGGTTGAGAAAAATCCAGCAGGGCTTCACCAAGGGCTTCGAGTTGGGGAAGTGACAAGGTTTGGACTTTGACTGTTAGTTCTGGTGTCACATTACCGATGCGGCGCGTGAGTTGGCGGAGGACAAGTGATCGCTCACCGTCAAGACGACCTTCTGCACGCCCCTCTTCGATCCATTCTTGATAAATGACAGATTGTTGCATAATGTCCTTGCGTAGAACCTGATTGATGAAGTCCCGCTCTAATTTTAACCCAGCTAGAATCCCAGATGCGGCAGCGATATTACTCTGAACGCGCTTTTCTGAGATGGTTTCGATTTTGGCTGCTACTTGTCGCAGTGTTTGCGCTCGATCTAGCGTTTGAGTTAGAACAGCTAGGGGCAATAAGCCCGTGGCTTCTAGGAAAGGTTGGGTTGGTTGTTCCCAGAGCCTGATGACTTGAAATTGGTGCCGCATCACTTCGGTTTCAA
>JANNDV010000145.1:0-23193 GCA_031387975.1 Acaryochloridaceae cyanobacterium OTE_75_metabat_521
CCCGCTATAGCAAGATTTCTATTGTCCCCTTGAATTTGTCTGTCGCCAGACGGCAAACAGTTTACAGCAGTAGTTACTGGTGTTGTTACGATTGGCACTGTAACGGCTGTAATATTAGTCGAGTTAACCGTAGCATCACAGGGGATGCTTTTTCTGGTAGCAGTAGACTGGGCTTCTTTCAAAGCACCTTCAATATCGGTGGCAACTTGCTGAACTTTTTTATTGTTTGCCCAAGTCATAAAGCTAGGTGTAGCAATAGAAGCAATTATTCCTATAATCAAAATTGTAACCAGAATTTCAATTAGGGTAAAACCTTGATTAGTTATATGGTTTATTTTAGGGCGCATAGCTTATGTTTCGATTGGGGTCGGTGTAAAGTTGGGGGTGAATCTGACCATGAAACTTCAAAAAATATGTCGAACTCTATGATTTTTAAATCAAACGTACTATTTACAATAAAATGAAGCACCAGGAATAATTTCTGCATAAGACCTTGAGACTTCACCACCAGAAGATTTATTTACCGTATATGTAATCTGAAGTACATTATAAGGCGCTGCATTTTTGACAGCAGATGTGCGGACTAAATCATAAGTTCTACTCCCCGCAGAACTCCTTTTTGTATATGTATCACTAGCAGTAATAATAGCTCCATTAAGGCTACTCGCTCTTGATGACGACATCAAAAGAGAACCATAACTATTACTAATGGTTGGGTTAGTACATTTAGTCAGCACACGATATTCAATGGGTGAAGCAGTAGTATCGAATGCATCAATTTCATTGGCTTTTACCTTAATATCTTCTATATCTTCTTGGATCCATCGAGTTGCATCACTAATTTCATCTCCACGCACTTTAATAGCGGTAGCCATTACCACTACACCCATCGAAATGCCTGTTAAGACGAGCGTTAATATAATTGCAACCAAAACCTCAATTAGCAAAAAACCTTGGGCAGTTTGATGATTTTTCTGGCCTTGAATTATCTTTAAGTGAATTTTATTCAACTTCATAATGGTGTTTTTTAACGCTGTGAGTTCATGAAATTTGTAGCCAACCATGCCTAAAAAGATTGTCTATCCCATGTGCTTACAGCACCAATCACAGGTCTAAGAGGAGAGGCTGAGTTCACAAGACCAGTTGCAGCAAGAGCTGTAGCCCATGTCGCACGAGGGGGATCTATGACAGTGCCAGCGCCAGCCCAGCTTTTGACCCAATAAACACCTGTATTTTTGGTGCTGCTGCCACAATCTTGTGTAGAAACGGTTCCGGTATTGTTAAAAGTAATGGCATAGTCTGGCAAGTGGAAAAACACATCACAAACAGCCGTTCCTTTATTAAGGGTTAACGTGGGTGTACCCCCTGTAGCTTGAGGATAAATTCTGACGTCAAAAGGGCCACAGCCTGTGGTGCTTCCTGTTGCACTACATTGGTTGGCGATAACTTTATCTGATAGGTTAATGTTTCCTGTTACCCAAATCCAGACTTTCTTTCCTGGTGTTACTTTGAGAGAGTCGTCGAAAGTGGTCACTATATATCTATACACTCCATCCGAGCCTGGTTGGTCGTTAGAAGTATAAGGAGCCGTATTAGTGGTTAAACGAGGCAGTTCTTTTCCTGGAAGGGTTGAAATATTAGTTAACGCGTAGTAGGAGATTGTATTTGTTGCTGGCGTTGTGGTTGTTCCTAGTGCTGTTGTTGGCTTAGTCTGAGCCGCAGGCATTGGGTAAGTTGTTTTAAATAATTTAGTTCCGGTAACTGGCAAAGTAACACTTGGTGCTGCCGTTGTACAAGAAGAAGAAGTGTAATTGATTACAGCATTTGAGTTGACCGTGGGCGTATCCGTTATCGTCTCATTAGCCCACAAAGCTGCAACCCAGCCATCCGTTGGGTAAGTGACAGGTAGCGTAGCCACGATCTTAGATTTAGCTTCCCCATTAGTTCCTACATTTGTTCTGCCTTCAATGTTTAAAACGCCACCCGAGTAGCTGACAATTCTAAAATCGCCTTTGCTCGTATCTCCTGAGTCAACGGCTTGCCAGTCATTATCATCAGTCAGGGTGGTGTCAGCACTAGTAAAAGCAGTTGGACAATTTGGAATATTGCCAGGAAAATCCCAACTTCCACTCGGTGCTGTTGTCGTTGTATCTAAGCAAGCCCCCAAAGTTGAGGGGGGAGTTAGGCATGCTTGAACCGTTGCTGCCTCTCGGTTTCGGTTTAGAAAATCTTGAACTCGAGCAACACCTGTTTCTGCTGCAACCAAACTTCTGGCGGTCGATCTTTTGTTGATTGCAGAAATATTATCATTCTGTGATCGAAGGACTGACGCTGTCGCCAGCAGCAACATAATGAGTCCAAACCCTAAAGCAATGGGTATAACAAAGCCATCTTCAGGATTGGCAAGTTTGGCAGTAAAAGGCTTTATAGTTCTCATTTTAACCGAGTTAGTAGGTAGATTAAGAGGGGAGGCTAAGGCAGATCTACATCACTATTTTTATAATGGTTCCCAAAAATTGAGCGACTGTAGCACCGTTAAATAGATTTTTTATTAAAGGATGAATTTTGGAATGTATGCATGTAGGTGTAGGGCGCTAGGAAAAATAGATGGGGCGAGATCAAGAACGTTTTTCAGAACCCTGCATTACCTCCCCTGGCTAAGGTAAAGGTGTACACTAAGTATTCGCAAAGGTTTTTGCTGTAAACCGATCCATCAATCCCCTCTTAGGAGGGGCAGGGGTGGGTTAGTCAGTAGCGCCATGACTAACCCACCCCGCCCTTCGGGTACCCCTTCGAGGAGGGGATTTTGCATGTTTTGATTTTGCACAGACTTGTGTGTACACGGTAGCTAAGATAAGCAGAGGGTTCGGTGGGTTAACGTAAGAGGGTGCTAAAGCCCTGTCTGATAAACTATTTCAGACTTATACACACAAAAAACAGCACCTGCCCAAAGAAAACAGAGACAAAAATGTGGGTTATTTAACCCCTAACCCTCAAGAGCCAATCTGCCATCAAAACAATGAGCAGCCCTGAGACTTATCCCTGAGCAACCCTTCCATTGTCCACTTCATTATTTTGGATTGGCATTCGTGAAAATACTGAATCAATGCAATCAATCTAAAAACCGATCGAGGGCTGCCTTAAGCTGAGCAATTTCTACATCAATATTGCCAGCTTCAGCAGCCCTTGCCACACACTCCGTCAAATGCTCATCTAAAATGATGCGCGCCACTCGGTCAAGCGCACCGCGCACCGCTGCAATTTGTACCAGCACATCTGGACAAGGGCGACTCTCTTGCACCATCGTCTTAATGCCGCGCACATGCCCCTCCACCCGCGATAGGCGGTTAATGATGCCCTTACGCGACTCTTTGCTATGCACATGAGTATGGGCATGGTCATCTGCCGTAGGCAAATGCTCTGCGTGGGTATGCGAAGCGTTGGCGGCTGACTTATCCAAAAACTTTCTGCAAAAGTAACGAACGGACTCCCTCAATGTAATCGAAACATACCCATTAGCGGAGATCGGCTGAGTAAGGCGAATATTTGAAAAACTTAAGCCTACCCTCGCTTTGGTTTTAGCCAAGTCATCAAGTCGTCAGAACTCGAGAAATCGAGTAGTGCCTCACCCAGCGCTTCTAACTCAGTTAAAGACAACACCTCAATCCTTGATACAACCTCAGGCGATACCCTCCCTAAACGACGAGTAAGCTGTCTCAAAACCAGCGATCGTTCTCCCTGCTGAAGCCCCTCCTGTAGTCCCTCTTGCAGGGTTTCTTTACGCCACTGTTCATCATATACTGGAGTCAAGTTCATTGCCAATTCCCTCTCATCTTGATCCAAATTCTGGCCTATCTTTAGGTTAATCTGCAACACCGCCAAATGTTCTATGGTTCGTTGCCGCATGGGATGGTTACGAGAGAGTGCCAATAGCTCTGAAATAGCTTGACGCTGCACCCCATTACGACCCATGAGTCTCAACCATAGCGTGTCTTCCGTTGCTGGAATCTGATGAAGTGCAACCAAAGCTATCCGTAGGCTCGGAGCAAGAAAATAGAAGCCCTCTGGCCAATCCTTTTGTACATCAGCGCCAAATCCCGTTATTGTTCGCGTTGAAAGGGTTGGACTCAAAATCCATAGACAAGGTAAGGATCGTGGATTAAATAACTTACAGAATTGTTTAGAAGCGATACGCTCTGCATTCCCTTATCCCCTAACCCCTTCTCCCAGAGCGGGAGAAGGGGAACAAGAAACTCCGGCTCCCCTCTCCCGCTCTGGGAGAGGGGCTGGGGGTGAGGGTCAAAAGTTGAGGTTATTTAATCCACGATCCTTACCTGCCAGAATGGAATTACACAGCCAAACCGCAAAAAGCTTAATTCTGGAGATTATTTAATCCACGATCCTTAGGTGAATTTTCCTCTTATTTTTTGAGGCACTTCTTATGAAACCAGATTACCTGATTGTCGGCAGTGGGTTATCAGCATTGGTCTTTGGTGCTTTGATGGCAAATTCCGGTAAGACCGTGCAAATCCTTGAAGCCCATGAGCATCCTGGGGGCTTCGGTCATACGTTTACGATGGCTAAAAAGTACACGTTTAATGCTCAATTTCACTACGTCTGGGATTGCGGTGAAGGGCAAACTGTCAATCTGGTACTCAAAAAACTGGGGTTGGATCGGGAAGTGACTTTTGAGCGCTACGATCCCGATGGCTTCGACCACATGCGAATGCCAGGGTATGCGATGAATATTCCCTCGGAGCCGGAGACATTAATTCAGCGATTGTCTGCTCTGTTTCCTGAGTATGGTGATCGCATCCATCAATTTGTCAATGAGGTGGAAAAGACTGGTGTAGGCTTGAAAATACTCGCTCCGCCGATCAAACCGATTGAACTGCTGAAACATCCCAAAGAGGTCTTCTGTACGGTTCAAAATCTCAACAGCACCCTTCAGGATGTTTTCGACAAATTTCAGCTGCCCCAAGCCGCCCAAACCCTGTTAGCGCTGCAATGGCTGGATTTTTTGCTGCCCCCAAATCAGCTCTCGTTTTATGCCTGGGTTGCATTGTTTCGAGGCTATCAAGCAGGGGCATTTTACCCAACCCAGCATTTTGAGCACGTCATTCATTCGCTGGTCAAGGTCATTGAATCCCACGGGGGGCAGGTGTTGCTCAATCATGAAGTCACAAATTTTAGAGTCGCAGACAGAACGGTAACGGGCGTTCAGGCAATGGATCTCACCACCCATCAAACCCATGAATTTACAGGCGACACCGTAATTTGCAATATTGATCCCAAAAGAGCCGCCAAGATGATTGGAGAGGAAAAGTTCTCCAAAACGGTACGCCGAAAGCTCAACTATGAGTATTCAGCCTCTAACTATATGGCGTATTGCGTCGTGAAAGATCTCGACCTGCGGGACTATGGCTTTGGCAAGTGGAACCTCTCTCATACTGGACACCAGGATATAAATGAAGCCTTTGCTCAAATGTATGAGCATAACGACTTTTCTAATCCTAGTTTTGCTATCACAACGCCCACTTTACTGACAGCAGCGAGGGGGGATTGTCCAGAAGACTGCCAGATTGTGGAATTCCTCACCGTTGCCAACTATGACTACTTCAAACAATTACGGGAGAAAGACCGCAAAGCCTACAGAAAGAAAAAGCAGGAGATCTTAGACTCCATCCTCGATGTCGTGGAAAAACACTATGTACCGAATTTTAGAAAGCACCTGGTCTTCCATATCACGGGTAGCCCCACCACCAATGAACGTTTTTGCTGGTGCCCCGATGGGAATTCTTATGGATCCAAATTGACCCCGCGCAATATGGGTTTAGGGCGACTGAATCATGAAACTTCACTCAAGCAGTTCTATTTTTGCAATGCTTCGTCGGGCTATCCAGGCTTTGCTCCTACATTTTGGACAGGGGCATTGCTCTATCAACGATTGTCCGGCGATGTGATTTTAGGCAACGGCTAAATAGGCAGCGGTGCCCGAATTGCGCATTATCCACCCCATAAACTTAGAGGTCAATCATGAGAATTGCAGTCCTTGGCGGCGGAGCTAGCGGTATGGTCACAGCCTATCTGCTTGATAAACAGGGGCATCATGTCACTGTGTTTGAACGGCAGCCTATTTTAGGCGGACATATACGGACACTGAACAAAAACGTGAAGCCGAACCAATCCGATTGCAGTGAGATTCTCGAAAGTGGAGTGCTCGAATTTCCGACTGCGTTTAAAGACTTCATTACGCTAATGCAAGAGCTAGACGTGGAACTAGAACCCGTCAGTGTGGGTTCCGGCATGTTTTTTAACAATGGCAGCCGCTATTTATCGGGAGTCATGATCGAGAATAACTTTACAGGCATCCGCAGGCTAATTGAACATTTACGCATCGATACGATCTATGCCCGTTCTGCCGGGTTATGGGTGAGAACGCAATTTGCCGACCTGCAAGATTTTGCCAATCAACCGCTGTCGAAATACCTGAAACGTCCGTGTACTCGAAATACTTGGCTCAAGCTGCTGGTCATGTATAGCTATTCAATCCCATTTGAGCTGATTGATGATTTTCCAGCAGAATTAGCAATTCCTACTTTACGGGCCTATATTGCGGTCAATTGGGTCAGGGTTAAAGGCGGTGTTTATTCTTACATTGAAAAAATACTGACGCGATTTAAGGGTGAGGTTGTGCTGAATGCAGAGATTGACCGTATTTTCAGAGACCCGGATGCTGTGAAAATTGTGCGTTCAACGGGTGAAGTTCAGGAGTTTGATAAAGTCGTGTTTGCCACACCCCCCGATCAGGTAATGGCGCTGTTAGCAGACCCAAGCGATGCTGAAACTAAACGGTTCTCTGCTTGGAAAGCTAACTATGCAACCAGCTTGGTTCACAAAGATGCTTCTATGTATAGTCGCTACGGTATCCAAAAACCCTCAGAATTTGATTTCTTTCAGACAAAGACTCGCTGGGGATATAACGGCTACCTGAATCAGCTTTGCGGCATCTCGTCACCGCAACATTATTTTCTATCGTTCCAGCTAGAGGAGCTAATTGCTCGCGAGCGCGAAGCGCTGCTGCAAGCAGATCGCATCATTCACATTGAGAAACATCACACGCCGCTGTATACCACTGAAGCATTTCGATACAGAGATGAAGTGGTTGCCACTAATGGTGAGAATAACACCTACCATGCGGGAGCTTATCTAGGAGATGGCCTGCATGGCGGAGCCATTACCTCTGCCTTTCGAGTCGCTCAACTGATTGAGTTAGACAGTAAGTTATGTGATGCTGCATCGCACCTTGTAAATGTATAGCTGGAACAGCTACAGAGATATGCTCTGGAGGTGAACAAGCCAGAGCCTTGAAATCAAAACATTCTAGCCTGAATCTAATAGCAAGAGTCCGGCTTCAACAGTGCTTTTAAATTCTTTGGGAGAGCAATTATGTCGAGAAAGTGTTTGATTTGGTTAAGTTTTACTGGAGCAGTCAAAAGGTAGAGGCTATATCGAGAAATTAGTGAAACGATCAAGCCATGTAAGACAAAACTAAGCTGAGATTTTCTCAAAGCTCAACGAAGTGAAAACAGGTCTTACCTAGAGATTTGATGGTCATAAACTTGCAAAGTCTTAATGAGATGTTTAGCGGATACTTTGAAGCAAAAATATCATAGGGCACAACCCTTCAGGCTATGCGAATCAAAATACTCAAAACAACAAATCCTAGAGAATCAACATAGTAGAGGAAACATCATGAGCACTGCAATTGACAACTTCACCCAACAACTTCATGACAATTTAGAAGCGGTTGAAGATCGGGCAAAGGCGCTAAAGGAAAGTATTCAATCTGCGCCAAAGAAAACTCAGGCTGAGATTCAAGCGAAGCTTGATGAGGCGAAGGTAAAGCTAGACGCTAAGAAACAAGAGTTTGATGGGTATCGAGCCAAGCTCAAAACTCAATTCGAGGAAAAAGAATCTGAGGTGAGGTCGAATGTCGAGGAATGGAAAGCGAGCCGAGAAGTTAAGAAACTCGAACATCGAGCGGGTAAATCTGAAGACTATGCCGCTACAGCTACTCTCTTAGCTATGGCAGCGCTCGAAGAAGCTGAAGAAGCAACCTTGGCAGCGATCGCCGCTAGACGAGATGCCGAAGCCGCTGTGGGAACTACAAAAACAAAGTAGAGATTGGATTGGGCAGCTTGTACAGATAAATCACAACAAAGGAAGCAATCTCATGTCATCTACAACACATACGATCGTTAGTCATTTTCCCTCCCATACAGAAGCAGAAAAAGCTGTACTGGAGCTTCAAAAGAACGGCTTCGATATGCAAAAGCTCTCAATTATTGGGAAAGACTACCAGACCGCTGAACATGTACGTGGATTTCTAACCTGGAAAGACACAGCAAAAGCTGGAGCCGCAGGCGGTGGTTACTGGGGTAGCTTCGTTGGGGGTTTATTTGGCATCTTAGTGGGGGCTGGAGTGGTGTTCATTCCTGGAATGGGTCCACTCATCGTTGCTGGCCCTATCGCCGGAGTGTTGGCAGGTTGGCTCGAAGGAACGCTTGCGGGTGGCGCTGGTGCTGCTGCGATAGGAGGACTGGCAGGTGCCTTGAGCGGGTTAGGCATCCCCACTCACGAGGTTCTGAAGTACGAGACTAATATCCAAGCAGGTGAGTTTGTGATTCTTGTCACAGGCAGCGATGAGGATGTTAGTCAGGCAAAGCAAATTCTAGACAAAATCAGTCATGAAATCAGCATGTCGGTTGCTGTCTAAAGTTTTGACCTAACAACCGTCGAAACCGAGGAAAACTTTCGTGCAGATTCAAAATTCAATCTCAAAAGCTCAGGCAAACGGCAGTCAGCCAGTTCTACATCAGCATGGTCAAGAGATTCAGCGGTTTGGCACACTTCGGACTCTCCCGATCGCCCTTGAGACCGTTGCCCGATCTGAAAGCTGTGAACAGCTCAACCAAATTCTGGCAGACAGCCTTATTCTCTACAGCCTCTATAAAAAACATCACTGGCTGATGCGCGGCAACACGTTTTACCAACTGCATCTGCTACTGGACAAACACGCAAATGAACAGCTGAAGCTCATTGATTTGATGGGCGAGCGAGTACAGACGCTGGGTGGCGTGGCGATCGCAGACCCGCGCCATGTGGCAGAAGTAACCAACATTGAGCGTCCTCCTAATGGTGTTGAAGAAGTGCCAGTTATGCTCTCACGGCTGTTAGAGGCTCACGAGCTAATTCTGGGTGAAGTTCGTAAAGGAATTACGAGAACTGCCGCGAATCAGGATTACGGGACGAACGATTTATTGACGAGCGAGGTGCTGCGGACAAACGAATCACAGGTCTGGTTTCTTGCCGAACATCTGGTTGATACGTCCTTAGTTCGCAGCTAAATTTGCAAATATTCATTCAAAGAAAATCACTATGAGAATTATTGAGTCTAAAACTGATGAACAAATTTCTAGCGCTGGATGGACAAACGCGATCGCCATTCTAATGATTTTGTTGGGCTTCATTGCGATCACATTTCCTTTCTTCGCTACCGTTGCGACAACCTTAACATTTGGCTGGATATTCATTTTTGCCGGAATTGCTCAGATTGCTTATGCCTTTCAATCAAGGGGTGCAGGTCAAGTTTTCTGGAAGCTAATTTTAGGATTCTTGTATTTTCTAGCCGGAATTTTTGTGGTAGTGAATCCTGTGGAAGGGGCGTTTGCCTTCACGTTAGTGCTAGGCATCACCATTTTCGTGCAGGGCATTATCCAAGTATTGTTCGCGTTTCAAATGCGCCGAATTTCACAGAACTGGGGATGGATACTTGTCAGCGGAATTATCGGTATTGTTTTCGGTATTTTCGTTTGGTCTATCTCCCCACTTAGCGCAGCTTGGCTGATTGGCGTTTTGATTGGAACCAATCTCTTATTCGACGGAATGTGGATGCTCACTCTAGATTTAGGACGGCAACACAGGTATTAGATAAAATCAGTTCAGAGCTTTTTACTACATTGCTGAAATATGAGAGAGGAAATTCTTTTATGAACATCTCTAGAAAACACAGGCAGTATTTCCTAGATGTCCGTCATCTCCATAGGAAATTATTGCTTGTCATGTTCTTGCCTCTATTGCTAGCTGTTATTACTGGGGCGATTTATAAAATTGTTGATTTAGAGGTAAAAATAATGAGTTCAAATAGATATTAAATTTCTACATAAATATCTTAAAAGACCTAATTTAGAAGTCTTTTATCCATTTCTTGATGCTCTTAAATTATTAATATCACTTTTTTCTTAAATTTCTATGAGGACTAATTTTTGGTGTTTTTCTAAAAAGCAATCCATTGAGGCTCAAACAAATGATTACGCATCAACCTCAAACAACGCAGCCCTTCGTGTCAAACAATGATGACCGCGTTGCAGTTTTGCTTGCAGGGTATGGTGAGGTGGAATCTTACCGTGACCTTAGCAGCTATAACCGAGCTGCAACTAAATACATCGCAGCTCAATTTGTTTCGATTCCAGAGTGGCTATATCCCTCTGTGGGTTGGTTGTTGGCACTTCAAGATCGGTACAACTTTGGGGTCAAGCATCATCATTTCATGTCCCCTGAAAATGAGATGTTTGAAAAACAGCGTCTTGGCATCGAAGAGCAGCTAAAAAATCGATGGGGAACTCAGGTACAGGTGTTCAAAGGCTTTTATTTCTGCAAGCCCTTTGTGCAAGAAGTTGTAGCCGATATCATTCAGGAAGGTTTCCAGAACTTGCTGGTTTATCCTTTATTGGTCGTTGATTCTGCCTTCACGGGCAAAATAGCGGTGGAGCAAGTCAATGAAGTAATTGCAGCAACTGCATTTGAGAGTGATCCCCACCATTCTCCACTTAAGGCGATTCGATATATTTCGGCATTTGCAACTGAGCCTGCCTACATCAATCTGCTGGTGCGTCAGATTAAAGAAGCTCTAAAACAGCCATCCGTAAATCGCTTTTTTGAGTCTCAGATTGGCATTATCTTAACGGTTCATGGTGGCCCAGAAAAAGCACAGGGTCTTTTAACTGGAGTGATTGATGGACAAGCCTTGTACGATCGCGTGCAGGCTCAGTTGCAGCATCAATACCCGCTGATGTCGATTGCTTGGATCAATCATGATATGCCGTTCATCAAATGGTCACAGCCCAATCTAGAACAGGCGGCGAAAACCCTGATCGAATCAGGTGCCCAAACCATTCTGTTTAAACCGCTCGGCTGGGTCACTGAGAATTATGAAACCATTCTTGACGTAGATGATGCGATCGCATCTTTACAGCGTCAGTATCCCACGGTGACTTACACGCGACTCGATTGTGTCAATGACGATCCTGATTTTCTGAAAATAGCCGCAGAGTGGGCAAATCCTCATATTGAATCAATGCTGTCAGTACCGCAACGCAGTGGGACTGTTGAAACCAGCGGAGCCTGACCATGCAGGAATTTTTATTTGCGCTAACCCTGTCTGCTTTTCCCGTTGTCAGTAACTTCATTGGCGCAATGATTGCTGAAGCCTTACCCTCCTCAAAACAAACTTTAGGGCTTGCGCTACACGCTGCTGCTGGGGTGCTGTTGGCGATCTCATCTACTGAACTAATCCCTAGAGTCCTAATCGCTAAACCCGTCTGGGCAACAATTCTAGCGTTGTTTTTGGGTGGATCTTTTTTTATATGGGTTAATGAGCTGCTCAAGTTAAGCAAAAATCGACTGCGTGGTATCGATCTCAACACTGTGAGTTTGGCGATTTTTCTGAGCATTGCGATCGACTTATTTGGCGATGGCTTAATGATTGGCACCAGCTTAACAATCTCGCCTCATCTAGGAGTAGTGCTGGCATCAGCGAGAGTCGTGGCTCATATTCCTGAAGGATTTGTGACCAATGCGGCATTTAAGAGTCAGAAAATGCCGCGCATAGAGCGACTTTTGTTACTGGCTGCCTTTATTATCCCAGTCTGGCTGGGCACGACGCTGGGCTATTGGGGATTGCGCGGACAAGGCGATCTGCCCAAGTTGGTCGTGCTTGCCTTTACAACAGGTAGCTTGATGGTTGCGATCGCTGAAGAAATTATTCCTGAAGCCCATCAAACTCAAGATACCAACTGGTCCATGTTGACGTTTATCGGGAGTTTTTCACTTTCGACACTGTTCTCGTCTTATCTCGAATAGCTGATTGGTTTTGTATGGTTCGCAAGCAATGCAACGATTTAATCTAGTTATATTCAAACAGTTCTGGGCGATCGCTAAATTCTACTGGTCAAGCGAAGAAAAATGGCGCGTGCGGGCTGCTGCTGGTCATTCTGTTGTCCTGACCTTAAAGGCTTCAGAAGCTTTACCCACGGGAGGTCAATAATGTCAACGGCAACAGATTTTAAAGACTATTACACCATCCTGGGAGTGAGCAAAACCGCAGCTCCTGAAGAGGTCAAACGAGCTTACCGCAAGCTTGCCCGTAAATGCCATCCTGACCTCAATCCTGGAGATAAAGACGCAGAGGCAAAGTTCAAAGATCTCAATGCAGCAAACGAGGTGCTTTCTGATCCAGAGAAGCGGCAAAAGTACGATCAGTTTGGTCAGCATTGGAACCAGCCTGGGTATGCTGAAGCTCCGCCGTCTAGAGAAACGAGTGCTGCGACGAGCGACTTCGATCAGTATGGTGACTTTGATTCGTTTATTAACGATCTGCTGGGTCGAACCAGAGGTAGATCCTCCACCCATCGAACTGCACCCAGTGGCTTTGATAACTTTGGGGGTGGCTTTCGGTCGCAAGCGCCTGCACCGGATACTGAGGCTGCGATCGCCCTCACTTTTTCCGAAGCGTTTCATGGGGTTCAGAAGCGATTGCAACTCGATGATGAAACGATTAACGTCCGCATTCCCGCAGGCGCAAAACCAGGCAGTCGAATTCGTCTTAAGGGGAAAGGTCATCCGAGTCCGTTCTCTCAACAGCGTGGCGATTTATATCTCACCATTGAGGTGTTACCCCATCCCTTCTTTCGATTTGAGGGCAACAACCTCGTTTGTGACATTCCTATTCGTCCCGACGAGGCGGTCTTGGGGGCGCAAATCAGCGTGCCGACTCCCGATGGCAGCGTGACGATGAAGGTTCCTAAGGGAGTGGGATCGGGGCGATCGCTTAGGCTGCGTGGCAAAGGCTGGACGTTACCAAAAGGGGGACGCGGCGACTTGTTTGCCAAACTTCAGGTTGTCACACCGCAAGACCTTAGTGAGATTGAGCAAGAATGCTACGAAAAAATTCAGGCCAATACAAGCTTTAACCCACGCGCCCAGCTAGAGGAGATTAAGTTATGAACTTCAGCCTTTCAACAACCGTAGTTTCCCTCGAAGGCGACCCACTCTACACCTTTGAATATGCTGCATTGGTGACTGAGACTTCGATTACGCTGGTGCAGGTTTATATTCAGTTGGGCATCATTCAACCGACTGGCGACCTGCTGCATTCCCGCGAGATTGCTCGAATTGCTCAGATTCAGCGGCTGCGCCAAGACTTAGGGCTTAACCTAGTGGGTGCCGCAATGGTGCTAGATATGGCGACTGAAATTGCCCGATTACATGCACAGCTCAAGGTGCACCAATCTCGTTCACCGAGCGCATTATGAAGTTCCTGAACCAACCCGACAAACAGATGTTAGATCGGGAGCGCAGCGAGGTGCTGCAACAGTGGGAAGACTGGCTAGAAACGCCGATGCTATTGCTGGGCTTTGCCTGGTTAGCGCTGTTTATCGTTGAGCTAGTTTGGGGACTGAATCCTCTACTAGAGGCGATCGGCACCGTCATTTGGATCGTCTTCATCCTGGATTTTAGTATCCAATTTCTTCTCGCTCCTCGCAAACTCTTTTATCTCAAGCACAACTGGTTAACCGCATTCTCGCTGTTTATTCCAGCGCTACGAATTTTTCGGATTGTGCAAGTTATACGGCCTTTGCAATCCGTTCGTGCAATTCGAGGATTACAGTTGCTGCGAGTCATAACGCGAATCAACCGAGGAATGCGAGTCCTAGGAGCCAGTATTGGGCGACGAGGGTTTGGCTATGTAGTGGGATTAACTATGATCGTCACTCTGATTGGAGCAGCTGGAATTTATGCGTTTGAGCACGAACTTCCTGATGGCACTATCACCAACTATGCTACTGCGCTGTGGTGGACGGCAATGATAATGACGACGATTGGGTCTGACGACTTTCCAAAGACAGCAGAAGGGCGAGCGCTATGTTTTTTGCTGGCGCTGTACGCATTTGCGGTAGGTGGTTACGTGACGGCAACGCTGGCAACGTTCTTTGTAGGACAAGATGCCGAGAATGATGACGCAGAATTAGCGGGGGCGAAATCTATGCAAGCCCTGCAAACAGAAATTACTGCACTGCGAACGGAGATTCAAGCCTTAGTCCGACGAGATTTAGACCCATAACTTGGCGGTACAGCGCTGTGCCGAGAATGATATGCAATCGCTCATTTCTTACACTTTTGGAACACTTGCTGCGCTGTTCCCCATCGCCAATCCCATTGGGGCTGTTCCAATTTTCTACAGTCTAACTGCCAACAATACGCCTCGTTATCGCCTAAAGCAGGCTCGTAAGACAGCGATCGCGGTCGTTGCTGTACTGCTCACTTTTCTGTTAGTGGGGAAACTTATTCTCAGCTTTTTTGGACTTTCTCTAGGAGTGTTGCGAATTGCAGGCGGCTTAATCGTTGGACATACTGCTTGGGAGATGGTAACAGCTCGAGGAAAGCTGACGACTGTGGAGCAGCAAGATGCTAAGGACAAGGAAGATATTTCATTTACGCCGATGGCCGTTCCAATTATCGGTGGGCCTGGTGCAATTGGTGTCGTCATTGGACTATCGACTCAGGCCACTCAGTGGACAGACTACATTGGCTGCTGTTTGGGGGTTGGAATACTGGGTGTACTGATTTATTTAGCGCTCCGATTAGGAGAACCATTAATCGAAAAGCTGGGCGAAACAGGACTGGGTGCGTTAAATCGGATTTTGGGATTTTTGATCTTGGCGATCGCAGTGCAGCTCATCGCCAATGGCACCTTTGACTTGATCAAAACATCAGTTCCTCATCTTCTTAAGTAAAGCGTAAGGAAAAACTAAACACTTTTGAAAATTGGGAGTAGCGTACTGATCGATTAAATCTATTTTTTAGTTTCAGAAGGAAAGCGAGATCATGGTTTCTTCAGTCAATCTCAATACCATAGTTGGCTTAACTGAGCAAGACGAGATCGCCTATCGCCTACCCCGTCTTTTTAAACGAGTACGAAGAAGAGCGTCTTCGGCTTGAAAAAACAACGGGAATTGAGGGACTCTACAGCATTGGACGCAATGGTGAATTTTCTCACATGCTGATGGAAGACGTTTATTGGCGCACTCAGAAAAAAATGCGCGACGTGCAGGCTAATTTGAAGTTAGAAATTGGGGGGCAATCAGTCATTGCCTAGCGAATCCTCATGGTGCGTCCATTATTTCAAAAGAGCTTCAAGATTCTTGATGAAGGCGTAAACGTTTCTAAAGCGTTTAGATTATTTAAAGTTTTGCCCAAATAGTCAAAAGGTAGAGTGCAGGTCGAGTCATTTGTGAAAGCATTCAGTTGTATGCAAAACAAATCTAAGCTGTGGCTCGACCAAAATTCAGCAAAGTAAAGCGTAGATTATTGCTCTTTAATACTACTAACCCACTCAATCTTCTTCAGGAAAATCAATGCTAGATATTGATGAAATGAGTTCAAAAGAAATGCATGAGCTGCTGCATCAAGTAGGGTATGGCCATCTTGGCTGTATACATGAAGGCAAACCCTACGTGATGCCCATGAGTTATTACCTAGAAGATTCAGACATCTATTTATTTACAACAGTTGGCATGAAAACTCATGACATAGATGTAAATCCAGAAGTCTGCCTACAGGTTGAGGAAATACGCGATCCGCTGCATTGGCGCAGCGTGATTGTCAACGGTCGAACCGAGCAACTCACCGAGCAGACCGATCTTGATCGAGCAATGCAATTCATCAAAGCGCACAATTCAACCCTGTCGCCTGCGATCAATCGCACCTGGATCGATGCTCAAGGACGTTCAGAAGCGATCGCCATCTATCGCATTCATGTCAGCGAAATGAGCGGACGCACGACGGATGGAGTCAGCAGTCAGTGAGAGCCGGAAAGCTTAACCGCTGAGACCGTTGGCGAAAAAACGATTCTCTAAGGAGAGGCTCTATAAGCATGAATCCACAGTCCCCATTTTGGAGTTTGTCTACGGATCAGGCACTCCAGCAGACGCGCACTACGATTGCTGGATTAAGCCGCCAAGATGCAAAACAGCGCCTGATCAAGTACGGCGCGAACAGCCTCAAGCAAACTCACAAATCCAGTGAATGGATGCTGTTGCTCAATCAGTTCAAGAGTCCGATTATCTTGATTCTAGTTTTTGCGGCAGTGCTGTCCATTTTTCTGCAAGATGCTCCAGATGCCATTATTATTTTGATGATCGTGTTGATCAGTGGGCTACTAGGATTTTGGCAAGAGCGTGGAGCCTCAAATGCGGTCGAAAAATTATTGGCGCTTGTGCAGGTTAAAGCCACGGTCTTACGTGGGGGTCAATCTCAAGAAATCCCCAATCAGGAAGTCGTTCTAGGCGATATTGTGCTGCTGAATGCGGGTAAAAATATTCCAGGCGACTGTCTCGTTTTAGAGTCAAAAGATCTCTCGGTGGATGAAGCCGCTCTAACCGGAGAAACCTATCCGGTTGACAAGCTCAGCGGCATATTGCCTGCCCAGACCGGACTCAGCCAACGCACAAATTCCCTCTATATGGGAACCCATGTGATTAGTGGCACGGCGAAAGCCGTCGTTATTCACACCGGAAAAGAAACTGAATTTGGCAAGGTATCGGAACGCCTGAAACTCAGACCTGTCGAAACAGAATTTGAACGGGGACTCAGCCAGTTTGGTTACTTTCTCATGGAAGTGACGCTAATTTTGGTCGTTCTCATTTTTGTCGCCAACGTCTATCTGCATCGCCCTGTGCTGGAATCCTTTCTGTTTTCGCTCGCCCTGGCGGTTGGTTTGACGCCTCAACTTCTACCTGCGATCGTGAGTGTCAACTTAGCGCGGGGTGCTAAGACAATGGCGACTAAGCAGGTGATCGTCAAGCGCCTGCCCGCGATTGAGAACTTTGGCAGTATGAATGTGTTTTGCACCGATAAGACAGGGACGCTGACGGAAGGAGAGGTAAAAATTCACGCTGCGGTGGATGTAGAAGGGAAAAAGAGCGATCGCGTCTTGTTCTACGCCTACCTAAACGCCGCCTCCGAGTCCGGCTACGTGAACCCGATTGACGCAGCGATTCGCCAGCACAAAACCTTTGATATTTCTGGCTATCACAAGCTCGACGAAGTGCCCTATGACTTCAACCGCAAGCGTCTCAGCATTCTGTTCAAAAAAGAGAACACCCATCTGATTATCGCCAAAGGCGCACTGAAAAATATTTTGGAAGTCTGCTCAACGGTCGAGACGGCGGAGGGGAGCAGGATTGCCATTGCAGAACAGCGGCAACACTTTCACCAACAGGCCGAAGACTTAGGGAACAAAGGATTTAGAGCCTTGGGTGTGGCCTATCGCGATTTTAATCAAGACACCTTGAGTAAAGACGACGAGACGAACATGACCTTTCTGGGCTACCTTGCGCTCTTCGACCCGCCCAAAGCGGGCATTGCTGACACCCTCCAAACGTTGCAGCGCCTGGGAGTCACCCCAAAGATGATTACCGGAGACAGCAAGGCAGTGGCGATGAGCATCATTCAGCAAGTTGGGCTGCCTGAACCCAAGACGTTGACAGGCTCTGAACTAGAGAAACTCAGTGATGAAGCCTTAATGCATCGAGTCCAGCAGACCACCGTTTTCGCTGAAGTAGAGCCAAACCAGAAAGAGCGGATTATCATCGCCCTCAAAAAAGCGGGGAATATCGTTGGATATCTGGGCGACGGCATCAACGATGCTTCTGCGCTTCATGCTGCTGATGTTGGCATCTCAGTGGAGAGCGCGGTTGATGTCGCTAAAGAAGCCGCTGACATTGTGCTAATGCAAAAGGATTTGAATGTCCTCGTCGAAGGCGTAAAAGAAGGAAGGATTACCTTTGCCAACACGTTGAAGTATGTGTTCATGGCAACGAGTGCCAATTTTGGCAATATGTTCAGCATGGCAGGAATTTCTCTCGTCCTGCCCTTTTTGCCGCTGTTGCCCAGTCAGATCTTGCTGACGAATCTCCTCACTGATTTTCCAGAGTTGACCATTGCCAGCGATCGCGTAGACAAAGAGCAGGTCAGTCAACCCCATCGATGGGATATGCACTTCATCCGCAACTTCATGCTGGTGTTTGGGTTTCTGAGTTCTGTGTTTGATTACCTTACCTTTGGAGCTTTACTGCTGTTGCTACATGCCGATCCAGCGCAGTTTAGAACGGGTTGGTTTATGGAATCGGTAATTTCTGCCTCCATGATTGTGCTGTCCATTCGCACGCACAAGTCTATTGTTGGCAGCAAACCCAGCCCCTATTTGTTTTGGACGACGATCGCAATCGTGGTTGTCACGCTCTTCTTGCCCCATACTCCGCTTGCAAGTCTATTGGGATTCCAAGCTTTACCAATTGAATTCCTTTTGGTGCTGGCAGCAATTCTCGGACTCTACCTCCTCTGTGCCGAAACTGTTAAACGAGTGTTCTATCAACACGCACGGTTTTGACAACATCCCACCTTCACAATTAAAAAAATTTATGGACAGAAGAAGATTTATTGGTATTGCTGGCGGAACCACTTTTGCAGTTGGAGCAACAGCTTATTTTTTGAGTGATAAAAGCAATCTTCTAAGGGCAGATATAAAACCGACAGACGACAACAACAAAACCCTTAAGCCTGACGAAAAAGAGATTTTGTTCCTCGCTTCGCTTGCGCCAAGCGGTCACAACACGCAGCCGTGGTTTGTCCAATACCTTGAACCATATCACTGGATTATCGGCAACGATAAGCGTAAATGGCTATCTGCCGTTGACCCAACTCAGAGAGAAACAATTTTATCAATCGGCGCTTTTATTCAAAATCTGGAATATGCCGCTGGTTCTTTTGGCTATGTCTGCGATTGGACTTTGCTAGCTACGACTAATCAGTCTGAGCGAGTAATGGAAGTAAAACTCACCCCAAAAGTGTTTAAAAATGCTTTTGATATCGCAAAAATTAAAACTCGCCGAACAGTTCGTTCCGATTTCTTAAGTGATGTCTTGAAAAAAGAAGATCTCAAATATCTTATCAACACAGAATTAGAATCTATTCATTATCTGCCCGCTATCAGCAAAGAAAGTCAATTCATCAACGAACAAACTATCGAAGCTAACCACCTTCAAGCCTATCGTAACCCAGCACAGCAAGAATTAGCCGAATGGACTAGATTCTCTAATAAAAATGCCGAGAAATATCGTGACGGGCTGACAACAGCAGGTATGGAAATAGAAGGATTTTCCGGCTGGGTAGTGCGGAATTTTTATGCTCAAGATAATGTGATGAAAAATGATTTTAGAGAGCGCGGCATTGATCGAGTCAGGAAGGAAGTGTCGGCATCAGCAGGTTGGATTCTCATTACTAGTAAAGGGAATTCTGTGGCGATGTTGATCGAAACTGGCAGACGAATGCAAAGACTTTTCTTGAAAGTGCGAGAAAAGAGCATTGCCATTCATCCGATGACTCAGATATTGGAAGAAGCATCAACGAGGCAACAGCTAAATCAATCAATTGGAATCAGCGAAAATATTCAATTTATCTTGCGTACAGGTTATTTGAAGAATTATCCACCATCAGTTTCACTTCGCCGACCCGTTAATTGGTTTATCCGGATATAAAAATATGAACCAAAAAGAGCGATCGCTAAAACAAATTGAACTTTTCCTGCTTTACACTTTTGCCATCACATGGATAAGTTGGTTAATTATTATCATCGGGAATAAGTATTTTAATACTCTTTGGTATGGTGAGCCTTTATTTTGGACTCTGGACGTTATTGGTAGGTTAGGGCCAGCCATTAGTTCTTCTATTATTTATCGACAATTCAATGAAGATTTTAGCGAAGGATCTTTTGTTAAGTATATCTTTGGCAAAAAAATACACATAAAAGTGTGGCTGATATTTGGATTATTCTCACTCTGGCGTTTATTTATGATTTGGATTGCTTTTGGAATTAATAAGCCTATATCAATTCTATCTATAATTATTAATTTACCGCTACTAATTCTTTTAGGTGGATTAGAGGAATTAGGCTGGCGGGGAATTTTGCAACCTAAATTAGAAAAGTTTGTTAATTATTTCCCTTCGATCCTTATTGTCGGAATTATATGGGGTATATGGCATTTACCACTATGGTTTATTAAAGGGACAGTGCAAAGTTCATTCCCATTTGGATTGTATCTATTTTCAGGAATAATTTTAACCTCAAGCTTTACAACTCTGTATAAATATACAAAGAATTTATTTCTCTGCGTGCTAAGCCATGCTTGGTTTAATGGATGTATTGGATTAGCCTTATATATGGGTAATAATGGAGCCTTACAGCTAAATTTAAATTGGAAAGTAATTGTAGTTTTTTCTATCGAGCTAATAGTATCCATCATTTTAGGAATAGAATATAGTCGCACGAAACCCCTTCTGTGATAAGCAATACTTTAAAAACACGAAAAGAAACTTCATTTAGCAACAATTATGAATAACAGCAAACCAGAAAACCGCTCACCATTAAAGTTCTTTCTAATAGTTTTCGGTCTTTCGATTCCGTTTTGGATTATTGATTTAATAATTAATGCAAAACGTACATCGTTGTTAAATTTTTCTGTAATTGATATTATAACCGCTTTCGTTCCATTAATTTCTGGATGTATTCTTATTTATAAAGAGGAAGGTAAAAGTGGTGTCTATAAATTGTTTAAACGAATTTTCGATTATTCAAGAATTACAGAAAAGATATGGTATGTGCCGATTATTTTTTTGCCGTTTTTAATGTATTTGTTGATATATACGGTAATCCGCGTTTTAGGATTATCTCTTCCAAGCGAATCTCACATTTCTTTTCTTTCTATTCCTGTGCTTTTTTGTTTATTTTTTCTCGGAGGTGTGGCGGAAGAAACTGGCTATATGGGTTATGCCATTGATCCTATGCAAGAACGGTTTGGCGCTTTATCAGCAAGTATCCTTATCGGTATACCTTGGGCAGTATGGCATTACCCGTCAATTATTCAACAGGGACACAATCTAACTTGGATAGCCTGGGCAACTCTGGGTACAATTGCGGTAAGAGTTCTGATTGTTTGGATTTACAACAATACAGGAAAAAGTTTATTTGCTTGCGTTCTATTTCATACGATGCTGAATGTCGGAAGACCTTTGTTTCCAAAAGATGACATCCACAGTCCGTTAGTTGACTATCCTTATATTCACTATTCAATAATTGTGATCGCTGCTGTTATTGTCATCTTTCTGTGGAAATCAAAAACATTAACTCGATATAGATATTCGCAAGGCTTTCAACAAGTTAATTAAGATGATTTTCATGAATAAACTAAGGCTTTCTGGTCTATTACTCTTTCTTGCTGGTTCAACTGCTTTAATGGGTATTGTCACTGCTGAAGCTCTGCCAACCTCATCAGCAACGGTCGCCAGTTCGCTAACGCAGATACCTCAGATTGAAACCGCCACCTCGTCTTTCCCCTCAGATCAGCACATCATTTTCAAAGCTGACACATACCTGAGCAAGCTGGCCAAAGCGAAACTCTTTAGCGGGTCAGTGCTGATTGCGCGAAACGGCACAGTTCTGGTCAGACAGGGGTATGGCGAGGCAGACCGCCAAAAGCATCTGGTGAACACGGCACAAACAAAATTTCGTATCGCCTCACTGACGAAGCAGTTCACGGCGATGGCGATCCTGATCTTGCAGGCACAAGGCAAACTCAATGTTCACGATCGCATCTGTACGTATCTTTCAAACTGTCCGACCTCATGGCAGACAATCACGATTCATCAACTCTTAATCCATACCTCTGGCATCCCAGATTTCGCTAGTTTCCCAAACTTCCAGACCACCCAAGGATTGCCGTCGTCCCCCACCCAAACAATCGCCCGGTTCAAAAACAAACCTCTGGATTTCCAGCCGGGGAAAAAGTTTAGCTACAGTAGCTCTGGTTATATCCTGCTAGGTGCCATTATTGAGCGAACATCTGGCGCGACCTATGAAGCATTCCTCAGAGACAATATTTTTGCTCCATTGCAGATGGTCAATTCGGGCTACGACCACAACAACGGCGATCTTGCTGTCGGCTATCGTGACCAGACGAGCGTTCCGGCTGATTTCATTGATATGACTATTTCCTACGCTACTGGCGGATTGTACTCCACCGTGGAAGATCTCTACCGTTGGGATCAGGCGTTGTACACCGACAAACTGATCTCGAAAAACTTGCGAGACATGATGTTCACTCCTTTTATGCTGACATCTGATCGAAGCGGACTCCACTATGGCTATGGTTGGGGCATCGGCAAGGAAGATAATCATCTATTGGTCAGTCACGAAGGAGTGATTAACGGCTTTCATAGTGTCATTGCTCGCTATCCCAATGACAAGACCGTCATCATCATCTTGGGCAATCGGCAAGATATGAATCTGTTTGAAATGCGTACACAGATCGCCAAGATAGTCTTTGGGGAGAAGTGAGCCAAACTCGTAGATGCGATGGTGAACAAGATTCTGCCGTTCGCGTTCGCGAAGCGTTTGCCTCAGCAAAAGCGTCTGCCTCAGCAGAAGACAACTGCCCAAAATATTGGAGGTAAAGTTCAAGAATGAGAAACCCCCAGAAACCTTTCTCGCTGAAAACATATCTACTGATTGTTATAGCCGCATCTTGGCCATTTCAAATCGCATACGTGCTGTGGGCAAAAACACTATTTATGAGCTTTGTCTTAAGCTCATTACCAATGATTATGGTCGCAGTTGGCACATACATCGCAGGTCGCTATATATTCCGTGATGGTTTCTCGAAGGCTGGCTGGAATTGGGGTCAACCAAAACATTATGTAGTAGTCTTTTCACTCGCAATCTTTGTCTGGGTTGTC
>JANNDV010000153.1:0-4250 GCA_031387975.1 Acaryochloridaceae cyanobacterium OTE_75_metabat_521
TTCTGGGTATGGATTTTGGGCTTGTACCCTCAGTATTTGCGCTTCGCGAGTGACATTGTTCATGGTCTGTTAGCCTGAATCTCTGATTCTCAGACCGTTTCATACTTTGACCCCTATGGCGAAAAACTCAGGACACTAACGGATATTTACTGCGTCGTCTCGATTCATTGCCTTTATTCCTTCTTTTCTGACTTCCGTATTTCAATCTCGGCAATGGGTAATAGCAGCGTATTTTCAATTTCTTCGCGGACACTACGGGTGATGACACAATCGCTATTGAGGCAATAGATGAGGAATCGATTAGCGCTTAAATATAACTCCATCTTTTTTAATTGATCAGGCGTAAAGTGCCAATCATAACCAATATTACGATATTGAATTATGATTTCTCTAAGTCTCTCAGCCCAGTTTTGACCATGACTTACCCACCACTGTTCAAAAATATTTTGAGTTGTGTGATCTAAGTTAGGAATTTCATTTTTCAGTGTCAACAACTTTTGATGTAAGGTCGTTGGTAGATTCAGCTTTCTGGCAAGATTAATTGCAATATTGAATTCGCGAATAAGATTGGGAAGAAGATAGTCATTCAGACTATTTTGTAACGAACCATGTGAGTCTATATTAGCAAAATCAAAGGCATTCCACATAACACGATTAAGTAGCTCATCAAGGTCGAGATTATAGTCAAGATTGCAATTATAGATAGGAGTAGGATCCGGTTCATGCCAAAAATCATAAATGCCAGACCATTGAAAAGAATCACTAACATCAGGAAAGATGTTGAGGGGAAAACCTCGGTCAGAATCGAGAGTTGAATCGATACCTAAAATGGGGAAATCGTTAAAGTCGTAGCCAATCCAAAGATAATAAGCTCGTATAGCAGGTTGTTTGTAAGAAGCTTCAACGTTTTGTGTCTTGTTGCTAGCCCAAGCCAAGAAAGTTTGCAATTCTCGCTCGTGTTTCAATAAAGTATCAGTTGTCTGCTTTAACTGGCAAATGAAGTCGTCTGCATTAGGCAGCATCCCGATTGTCAGCAGAATTACCTCTCGCCAACGATATTCTGTAATATGATTCGCTACTTGCTGAAACAAGAATTTTTCTTTAACTTCTCGCGCTGCAAAATACTCATGAAACGTGAGATGCGAAAACGAATAAATTCCCTGAGAACGCGCGATTAACAGGCCATGTCGCCCCTCAATCGACTTCAGTACCGCTTCGCTATCCATATCTAGCTGTTTAGTATCAGTATCGGCACTAGGTAAATTTGCAATGTATTGACTAATATGCTGCTTAGCAATATCCTCTCCAAAAAAGTATTGTCCCTGCTCAAATGTTTGGTAGGCCAGTTGACTTAGTAAATCTTCCTTACGATCTGGCGTAAGCTGCCGATATACCTGCTCGTCTTCAATTCCGGGCTTTTTAGTATCCCAACTTTTGAGCAACACGTTCAGACTTTCCTTGTAGAGTGCCGCACGACTATCAGAAAAATATGCCGACTCTTCAAACCCCAGACACAGTAGGGTTAAAAGCAAAGGATTGGTAGCCAGTTCCTGAATTCGGGGGCTTTCCTTCAGTTTACGTAAAAAAGATTCCGTTCGTTCTGGGTTCTTGAGTTCAAACCACTTTGTTACAAATACTGCAATCTGCTGGTCATCAAAGTCAGCAATTTCTACTTCTGTAAATTGTTCGAGCTTGAATTCATGGGTCGCAATCCGACAGGTCAACACATACAAGTTCTTGTAAAAACGCTCAGAAAATTGACGAATATCTTCAATAACACGAGGGCTATCTTCCTTGATCACCTCATCCAATCCATCTAATAAAACCAAGACACGCCCTTCATACAGGAGCGTTTCTGCTTTGGCCTCAGAGTCTTTTACATTGCATTCAGCCCATTGGTTAGCAATATAATCGAGCAACGCTGGATATCCTTTCGTTTCCGAAAACTGCTTCAACGATACAAAAATAGGCACCAAACCTGCATGAAAGCTTCCCAAGTTGCACTGCGTTGCAATTCGCTTCAAAAATGTGGTTTTCCCAGCTCCTGGCTTGCCCAACACCACCATTTTTCGGCACCGATCCACCGCATTTAACCCAGGAACCCGCTCCACTTTCCGCAGATCGCTAAATCCAAAACGGTCAAAATCTTCTACTAGACAGTTTTCTTCCAATTCCTTTAAGGCAAGCCGTTTGCGTCCAGTAATATTCTCCAGAATATTGACATCTGTGTAAATGTCGCCTAACCCAATAGGCCGCGTCATACTCAACACATTCATAAAGCCGTATCGCTCTTGAATCCAGGGCTTAATCTGCGCCCGTACCTGTCGCACTAGTTCATCAATTTCCAGAACTATCCCAGCCTTTTCCTCCGCTTGACCTGCCTCTGCAATTTCATGCTCGGATAGCCCAATCTGAGTACAAATTTCTAAAAACACCTCCGCATCAATTGGGTTGCCATGCAACAAACTCCAAACCGTTTGCCGCGAACAACCCGCTGCGCCGGCCAGAAAAGTCTGCGACCACTTCTTTCGTTTCAGCGTCGCTTTTAGGGTTGTGGTTCCCTCGGTCGATGCTTTCAGCGATCGTCTTGCCATATAGATATGCTAAAGTAGGCTGACTACTTTTACAGTATAGATTAAAAATGTCAGACTTATTTTTATACTCTGACACTAAGCCGAACATCCACACTGACCATAGCTTTCGCCCTTTGCCTGATAGTTGAACCATAGCTTACTTTTTATTGAGAGCAGCCCCCATGCAAACTGAAATCGTCTTAATCGTGACCTTGATGCTCGTGACCGTTTTTGCGCGGTTGGTTCTAGGTCAGCCACCCACACCCAAGCAATGAGACATGAGAATGCGATCGCCTTGTAGGGGAATGGGGCGATCGCATTTCTACCGTGCATAACGATCAGACCTGTGGATTGACATGCATTTTGACCCACATGAGACAAAGCTCAATATGAGTAAAATGGGTACATGGAACAGCAATACACAATCTACATGGATGTCTGTTGCCTCAACCGCCCCTTCGACGACTGGACTCAAGCTCGAATTCGCCTCGAAGCAGAAGCTGTTTTGGCGATCGCGCTTCATTGCCAAAACCAAGAATGGCAGCTCATTAGCAGTACCGCCCTAGAAGCAGAGATTTCAAAAACCCCTGATTTATCTAGAAGACAGCGTGTGATGGACTCACTGGTCATCGCTAAATCCATCATTCCTGTTACCGAGCAAATTTTGCAAAGGGCAAAAGAAATAGTGCCTTTAGGGTTTAAGTCTTTTGATGCTCTACACATTAGCTGTGCGGAATCCGCACAAACCGATGTCTTTCTGACAACCGACGATCGATTACTGCGCACCGCACAGCGTCATGAGACTAACTTGAGCGTTCGGGTTTCTAATCCAGTGACTTGGTTAATGGAAATATCTAAAACAGGAGATGCCTAAATGACCCCCATTGAACTGAACCAAAAAGGCTTTAATGCATTAGTCGAGGCATTAGGATACGTCGATGCCGTCAGGTTTCTTAAACAATTTGATAACGGGTCTGGAGACTATACTCAAGAGCGTCACCAATGGCTAGATCAACTTAGCCTTAATGACATCTGGACAGATCTCCAGCAAAAAAACAAAACTTGACTGAAAGGCGACCGCACGTCCAATTTTGGCGAGTTAGAGCTTGGTGATCGCCTTCAAATTCAAGCTGGTACCTTTGTTGGGGAGGTTAAAACATCAAACTCAGTCGTGCTCATAAGGCCATTCTCAGCCAGAATCCGCCGTACCGAAACCAAATGAATCTGATTAACCAAATCCTGCCCTTTATAACCAGGAAGAACCACCAATGTACTCAGTGCAGGATACTGAAAGACTTTATGCGTCCCTTGAACAGATTGGTATACAAACCCAAGTTTAAGCAACAGCTTTTCCAACTCAGCAAACGTTACTTTCTTAGTCATAGTGCCGAATCACTCCCCGAACTTGAGTAAGCACATTTTCTTCATATCGGGCAAACTGACGAACCGCCTCTTGATTCAGTATATTGCTGGTTGGCAGATACACCGTCACCGTTTCGCCAACTTGAGCTAAATCAAATCCAAACTGACGCTCAAAGTAAGGGACTTCCAAAGAAAAAACCATGCCAGCTTAACGGTATAAAATCAGAGTCGTCCAAGTATTGGTGATGAGAGATTGGAATTAACAGAGAGCCTGAAAACATTACTAAAAGAGACCGCCCAAACCCTCAAGGGTCA
>JANNDV010000166.1:0-16312 GCA_031387975.1 Acaryochloridaceae cyanobacterium OTE_75_metabat_521
GCTGGGCTACAACTAGGTTACTTTCTAGAAAAAACAGGTAGAAAATATCTCATTCTGGAAGCAGGGGAAAGTCCAGGAACATTCTTCAAAAAGTTTCCTCGACATAAAAAACTCATTTCGATCAACAAGAGATATACGGGATATGATGATCCAGAGATCAATCTAAGATGGGACTGGAACTCACTTCTGAATGATGACCAGGAGATGCGTTTCACTAACTATAGTAAGGATTATTTCCCTTCTACAGATAGGCTGGTTGAGTATTTTAATGATTTTGCAAATAATTTTGATCTCAATATTAAATACAACTGTAAAGTTGATAAAATTTTGAAAGATAAAGAATTTACCGTGACGGACAGTCACGGTAATCTTTATACATCATCTCGCCTCGTTATTGCGACAGGCTTGTCAAAGGCTTATATTCCTGAAATTCCTGGCATCGAACTGACCGAAAACTATACAGATGTCTCGATCAATCCTGAAGACTTCACAAATCAAAAAGTTCTCATTATTGGAAAGGGGAACTCTGGATTTGAGACGGCTGATCATCTTATTAGTGAAGCATCACTAATACATATTGTTAGCCCAAATCCAATTTCACTTGCATGGAAAACTAAATATGTAGGTCATTTAAGAGCAGTTAATAACAATTTTATTGACTCTTATCAGTTGAAATCTCAAAACGTTATTCTAGATGCTTTTGTTGAAAAGATTGAGCATAAGAATGGGCGGTTTGCCGTCACCTTTAAATATACTCATGCTGATGGAGAATTAGAAGAAATCATTTATGATCGGGTGATTGTTTGCACAGGTTTTAAGTTTGATATTTCCATCTTTGATGATTCATGTCGGCCTACGCTTACCATTAATGATCGTTTCCCTAGACAAACGAGCGAGTGGGAATCTACAAACATTAAGGATATGTATTTTGCCGGAAATTTAACGCACATGCGAGATTTCAAAAAGAAGCAGTCCGGCTTTATTCATGGTTTTCGATATAACGTCAAGGCATTACACTCTATTTTAGAGCATAAGTATTATGGAGAACTGCTACCTTATGAAGCAGTAAATAATAGTCCAGAGATTTTAACAAGCCATATTCTTGAGCGAGTTAACGTTAGTTCTGGGCTATGGCAGCAAACAGGTTTTCTCTGTGACTTAATTGTTGTACCTGATGCAGGCCAAGACATCCGCTACTATAAAGATATGCCAATAGACTATGTTCACGAAAGTGATTTAGGTAAAAATGGGCATTATTACGTCGTCACTCTAGAATTTGGATTAGATATTATTCTTGCTAGTCCTGATCCACTTGCTATTTCGCGTGTTCACAAAGATGATGTCGAAAATGCGGACAAAAGTGCTGCAATTCATCCTATTATTCGACGGTTCTGTTCTGGCAAACTACTTTCTGAACATCATGTGATCGAAGATCTTGCGGGTGAATGGATTGAAAATATTCACATTTTACCATTAGCAAAATTTCTTGAGAATAACCTTTCAATGCAGAACAGGCCTCTTGGATTTTATCTGCTCGAAGCTGGCTTGGTTAACTCAGATCAACTAGAGATTGCTTTGAATGAGCAAAAAGTAACAACAACCCGTTTGGGAGAAATCCTCTCAAATCATGGCTGGATGAAGCAAAAAACTATTGAATATGTGATAGAGAAAGTGATTCACAAGCAGCTTTCTGGTAATGGACAAAAATTGGGGAGCTATTTAGTCGAATCAGGTTTGTTAAGTTTAGATCAAATCGAAATTGCATTAAAAGAGCAGAAGTTATCTCATCTATGTCTTGGCGAGATATTGGCTAGCTATGATTGGGTGAGCCAACAAACCATTGACTACATTATGGAGAAAGTTGTTCTGCCAGAACGTCAGATGTCTACGTCTGCTGTAGATAAAGTTGCGCAGAAATTGTGAATTGTCTTTAAAGACTAAGAATTGTGGATTTAATAACTTAGAGAATTGGGTAGAAGTTATGCCCCTTGCATTCCCTCATCCCCTATCGCCAAAGGCGAGGCTACGCCTAACGGCAAACTCCCCTCGCAAGCTCAGGATACGGTAGGTAACGCCTAGTTACGATGTATACACAAGTCTAAGCAAAGCCAAATGGGTTAATCCCCCCATCTCCTTGCGGAGAGGCTACGCCAACGGAGGGGTGCCTGATCGCGAAGCGTCTCCGAAGGAGAGAGGGGATTGATGGATCGGTTTATACCAAAAACCTTTGCTAAAGAAAAACTTTAATACTTGTGCTTACACCGTAGAGGGTTGGGGCTTCGGCGTGAGCGCTCTGCCGAACGGTGAGAGGTAAAAGTGTAGGCTATTAAATCCATAATCCTAAGTGTTTACTCGAATATTTAATTGTTTAGTAAATTAAAAAAAATCAATGTATGTCAAACTTTGACCTTGTATTAAAATTGCTCTTGCAACTTGCTGTAATCTTGTGCGTTTGCCGAATCATTAGCTTTTTAGGACGACGCTATTTGGGACAAACCGAAGTAGTGTGCGAAATGATTGCTGGTGTGCTGCTAGGGCCTTCTTTCTTTGGTTTGTTAGTGCCAGATATTCAGCAATGGCTGTTTCCTAAAGTACCGCTCCTCTTAGAAAATGGCAGCAAAATCCCCCATCCGTCCATGTCTATTTTGTTTGCTATGAGCCAAGTGGGTCTAGTGATTTACATGTTTCTTATTGGGCTAGAGTTCAATACAGATCTCATTAAAAACCGCCTACGCAGCGCTAGTTTAGTCTCGGGTATGGGTATTTTGGCTCCTTTTATACTAGGAGCCATTGCCGCATTGTTTCTTTATCCCAACGGCGGCTTGTTTACGCCAAGCGTAAACCCCTGGACAGCCGCGCTGTACCTGGGCGCTTCAATGTCAATCACAGCCTTCCCCATGCTGGCAAGAATGCTTTATGAACGGGGTATTGCCCAAACCAGAATGGGCACCTTAGCCCTAGCCGCCGGATCGATGGATGATGCCATTGCCTGGTGCTTATTGGCGATTGTTCTTGCTAGCGTTAAAAATTCCCCTAGTATTGCCTTTTTGGCAATTGGGGGGGGCTTTTTTTATGCCCTAGCAATGGTTTTTATTGCAAAACCTAAGCTTCGTGTTTTTGCACGGTGGACTCAGCGAGATGGTAAGGTGACTCGCCAAACATTACTGTTTGTATTGGTTACGCTAATGATGTGCGCCTGGTTCACAGACTTTATTGGGATTTATGCAGTCTTTGGGGCATTTATTTTAGGTGCCGTCATGCCTCGGGGTGAGTTTGCACAACAAATTCATGCCCAGACAGAATCTTTAACCACTGCTCTATTTTTACCCATCTTTTTTGTGTTTTCAGGACTCAATACCCAAATTGGCTTGGTCAACACACCACAGTTGTGGCTTATCACAGCCTTAATTGTAATTATTGCAGTGCTGGGTAAAGGTGTTGCCTGTATGCTTGCAGCGCGAGCCGCTGGTGAAAACTGGCGAGATGCAGCAACCATTGGCTCTCTCATGAACGCCCGTGGTTTGATGGAACTTATTATTCTCAACATTGGCTTAGAGCAGGGAGTCATTACGCCAACGTTGTTTACCATTATGGTGATCATGGCAATTATTACAACGTTAATGACTTCGCCCTTGGTTGATTTGTTTTTGAAAAACTCCGGTCAAAAACAACACGAAGTTGAGAAGCGTCGCGTGACCAGTAAGGCATAGCTGAAAAGGGTAATTCTGAATCCCCTTGCCCTTAAATGTACACATAAATCCAAGAAATCCCCTCCTGGGAGGGGTGCCCGTAGGGCGGGGTGGGTTATTCATGGCGCTACCGACTAACCCACCCCTGCCTTTATGGGCGCTGACCCGCTGCATTCTGAGCCTGTCAAAATACTAGAGGGTTATATTCATTCAAGAAATCTATTCTGTCAACATCGGTAGTCGAGTCATGTAACTGGGTACCCTATCAACAACCTGTTGCTATAGCCAGCAGAACCGGTGACAAAATTTTCTGGATGCTGCTTTAGCCATGCAAGAACTGCAAGAGACACTAAACGGGTACAGAATTTTAGAGAAAATTTATGACGGCTCTCAAACGCTCGTGTATAGAGGTCAACGAAGCGACGACCTCCAGAGCGTTATTATCAAGGTCATTAAAAATCCTTACCCTACGCACACTGACCTCGCGCAGTTTCGGCATCAGTATGCCATTCTTCAACGGTTAGAGATACCTGGTGTTCTAAAAGCCCATAGTTTAGAGCAATATCGAAAAGGTCTTGCGCTGATCTTAGAAGACTGCGGCAGCATATCGCTCAATGAATTTATTACGACTCCATTGAGCCAGGCTACATCGCAGGCCTATTCCTCAGGCACTAAAAATATTTCTCAGTCTTGCCCACTTTCAACATTCTTTACGATTGCACTTCAACTAACTCAGATTTTAGATAGTCTGTATCGCTATAAAGTCATTCATAAAGATATCAAACCAGAAAATATTTTAATTCATCCTACAACGCTTGAAGTTAAACTGATTGACTTTAGTATTGCCTCTTGCTTAGCGCGAGAAAATCAAAGCGCACAAACTCCTAATTTGCTAGAAGGCACATTAGCCTACATGTCGCCAGAGCAGACAGGCCGCATGAATCGCGGTATTGACTACCGCACAGATTTTTACTCCCTTGGCATCACCTTCTATAAATTATTGACAGGCCATCTTCCTTTTCAAATAGCGAATCCCCTAGACCTGATCCATCAACATATTGCTGGTATCCCTACACCACCCAACCAGCTAAATTTAGAGCTGCCTTTGGCACTCAACCAAATTATCCTCAAATTAATGGCAAAAATGCCAGAAGATAGGTATCAAAGCGCCTACGGATTGCAGGCAGATTTGCTTCATTGTCAATCGCTTTGCCTAGAGGGTAATGCATCAGATACATTCGAGTTAGGGATGCAAGATATCTCCGATCATTTTGCTATTTCAGAAAAGTTATATGGACGAGAGCAAGAAGTTGAGGCGCTACTCTCAACCTTTAACCGAGTTGCACAGGGCAACACAGAAGTTATTCTTTTGTCAGGGCTATCTGGGATAGGGAAAACAGCATTAGTTCAAGAAATCCATAAGCCCATTGCTCTACAGGGAGGCTACTTTATTAGTGGAAAATTTGAACAGTTGCGAAATAATGTACCGCTATCAGGGTTTGTACAGGCATTTCAAGGTCTTATTCAACAACTGTTAACAGAAAGTAAACAAAATATTGAAACATGGCAAACTAAAATTCTCCAAGCCCTAGGTGAAAATAGTCAGGTATTAATTGAGGTATTACCCGATCTAGAGCTTTTAATTGGTAAGCAGCCTCTAGTGCCCACAATCGACTCAACGGCGGCTCAAAATCGGTTTAATTTTCTTTTTCAGCGCTTTATTCAAGTTTTTCCTGATGAGCATCACCCCTTAGTCTTGTTTCTGGATGACCTACAGTGGGCAGATTTTGCATCCTTGCAGTTGTTTCAGTCTCTACTGACCCAATCTACAACGCCTTATTTATTAGTTGTTGCAACCTATCGGAGCGAAGAAGTCTCCTCAGCTCATCCATTACAACTAACCGTTGATGCTATCAAAAAGGCTTCTGTGTTGGTAAATATACTTTCCCTAAAAGCTCTAAAATTTCATAATCTTGTTCATTTAATTTCAGATACCCTAAGCTGTCAACGTACCTCTGCTAAAATTTTAGCTCAGACTATTTATCATACTTCTAATGGGAATCCATTTTTTAGCATTCAGCTTTTAAAGAGTTTTTACAGCGATGGCTTATTATTTTTCAATGGGTCAAAAAGAGTTTGGGAATGGAATTTATATGAAATTCAGGCACTCTCCCCTGACAGTAATGTCGTAAAGTTTGTAGAAACTCAAATCAAAAAGCTTTCTTTGCCAGTGCAAAACCTTTTGCAGATAGCGGCATGTGATGGAACTTCATTTTCACGAAAAACCTTAGAGAAAATATTAGATATATCTCCAGTTGAATTACAGACTACCCTCTGGGAAGCGTTGCAATCTGGGCTAATTATCTCAAATAAATCATCATATAGTCTTGATCATGAAACTATTGTAAACACAAATACCCAATCTGTTTCTGATGAAACATCATTACAACCGTCATTAAGATCCTCTACCGATGACTCTAGCTACTATTTTGTGCATGATCGTGTACAGCAAGCTGCCTATGCTTTAATGTCTGAAAATCGACAGAAAAGCACTCATCTTAAAATTGGATATTACATTCTTAATTCTCTCTCTTTAGCAGAACGGGAAGAGAACGTTTTTGAAATTATGAATCACCTCAATATAGGTATTGACTATATTGAAAATGATACTGAGTGTAAAGTGCTGGCGCACTTAAACTGGATTGCAGGGTGCAAGGCTAAGTCGGCTACTGCCTATAAAGATGCACTACGGTATTTTATGATGGGCATAAAGTTCCTTGGCGTAAATGCTTGGGATTTAGAATATAAATTAACATTAGAACTTTTTTATGGAGCTGCCGAAGTCTCCTTGATTCTGGGTAACTATGAGTCAATGGAATATTTCTTGGTGGAAATTGAGGCAAAGTCTGAAAAGGTTCTAGATCAGACTAAAGCTTCTCAGATTAGAATTGAGGCTTGTAAGGCGAAAGGACAGATTCCGCAAGCTATTTCGATAGGCTTATCGGCACTCAATCTATTAGGAATACAAATACCTGAACAGCCAACCGAAGAAGAGTTTCAGACGCTGTTTTATAAAACTCAGTTAGCGATAGGTGAAAACTCTATAAAAAACTTAGTGAATTTGCCTATGATGACTTCCCCAGAAAAACTTTTAATTGCAGGTCTTTTAGGGCAACTCGTACCAATTTCTTACTCTTATAATTCCACTTATTTTGCAATACTGGTATTTAAATTAATTGAATTATTTATTAAGCATGGCAACTGTTCAAATTCGTCTTGGATTTACATTGCTTATGGAATTTTACTTTGCCTAAATTCAGCCGATTTAAATGTTGTTTATGAATTTGGAAAAGCCGGAGAAACACTAAGCAATATTCTTTCAAAAAAAGAAGATTTTGTTGTAGCAAATTTCGCATTTAATTCATTTGTTAGGCATTGGAAAAAACATCTAAAAGAAACACTAAATCCTCTACTTAATAATTATATCTCAAGCCTTGAAATTGGAGATTTGTATCATGCTAGCTGCTCACTGACTTACTATGCGGAGCATTCATTATGTTGTGGCAAATCGTTGATTGACATTGAAAATAAATTTCAGCAATATTATGACAGCTTGCTAAAGCTTAATCAAGAAAATAATAACAGGTATTATGAAATTTACTGGCAAGTTAATTTAAATCTGATTAACAAGAGTGAAAATCCTATTGTACTTAGTGGCAGAATTTTTGATGAGTTTGTAGCATTGCCACATTTGCAGGAAACAAATAATAGACATGCAATATTTCAAGTTTATTTTTATAAACTATATCTTGGCTATCTATTTAATGATTTCTCTGAAGCAATATTGAATGCAAAACTGGCTGAAGCCTATCTAGATTCGGTTTCCGCTAAAATTCTAGTTGTCCTTTTCCATTTCTATCGTCTTCTAACTTTATTGGCTCTGTATGCTAACAAAGAGCCGACTGAACAAGCAAAACTCTTAGAAGATGTTGCGCAGCAAAGTGAGCAGCTTAAAAAGTGGGCTGAGAGTGCCCCCATGAATTTCTTACATAAATATTATTTGGTTAAAGCAGAGCAACACCGAGTGCTGGGTGAATATATTGAGGCGATGTCAGCCTACGACCAATCAATTTCCCTCGCTCAAGAGAATGAGTATGTTAATGAAGAAGCCCTTGCCTACGAACTAGCAGGGCGGTTTTATTTGGGCTGGGGCAAAAAGATGATCGCCCAAACCTATCTCATTAATGCCTATTATGCCTACGATCGCTGGGGGGCAAAAGCCAAACTTTGTGACTTAGAACGGTCTTACCCTGACCTACTCAATTTCTTTCATAAATCTGAAGTCAATCCACAGATCCATTCGCTAACCACATTTTCAGAAGATGTAAGCCTCAACAGCAGCAAGGCTAATATTCTAGACTGGGCTTCTGTAATGCGAGCGTCTCAAGCTCTTTCTCAAGAAATTGATCTCGATAAACTTCTGGCAACCATTATGGAGGTTGCTATTCAAAATGCAGGGGCTGAGCAAGGTTCGCTTCTGCTAAAAGAGGGAGAAGAACTTGTTATTAAAGCTCATTACACGACTGAAGCGTCATCTGTTGAGCAAGAGCAAGACCGACTACTTTCTGTCGAGGCTCAGTGTGACTCAAAGTTGCCAACATCAATCATCAACTTTGTTGAGCGTATGCAGCAGCCCTTAATTTTAGCGAATGCAGCTTTAGAAACAAGATTCTCCTCAGATTCTTATATTAAGACCCATCGGCCTCGTTCAATTTTGTGCATGCCTATTCAGCGTCAAGGAAGGCTTGTAGGTGTTCTCTATCTAGAAAATAACTTGGTGACAGAAGCATTTACATCTGATCGCATAGAAGTGCTTCAGCTTCTGACTGCTCAAGCTGCAATTTCTTTGGAAAATGCACAGCTTTACGCATCTGTTGAGCAAAAAGTAAAAGACAGAACCGCAGAATTGCAGGCTGCTCAACAAGAGGCGGAAATTGCGAAAGAAACTGCCGAAAAGGCCAATCGTGCTAAGAGTGATTTTCTTGCAAATATGAGTCACGAGCTTCGTACACCCCTTAATGCAGTTTTGGGGTTTAGCCAGATTCTGCATCGAGATCCTCAGACTTCACCAAATCAGCGTCATAAGCTTAGTATTATTAACCGGAGCGGAGAACATTTGCTGACGTTAATCAATGATGTGTTGACAATGTCAAAAATTGAGGCGGGTCGAACAATATTGAATGAAACAAGATTTGATCTTCATACCTTGATTTTTTCGGTTTATGATATGTTGTCGATTAAGGCGAATGAAAAAAATCTGAAGTTTGAGGTTGAATGTTCTCAAGAAATTATGCAGGTTGTTCAAACTGATGAGGGCAAGTTACGTCAAGTTCTCATTAATCTGCTTGGAAATGCGATTAAGTTTACTCAACAGGGCAGCGTAAGTTTACGGGTTCGTACTAATGTTAAGAGAGGCGATGCCTCTGATTCTAAAATTGGTTCGCTAGGCTATACGGCTGCATCGCTTCATTTTGAGGTTGAAGATACGGGCGCAGGAATTGCTGCCCATGAACTGGAGAATTTATTTGAAGCGTTTGTTCAAACGGAGTCTGGTCGCCAGTCGCAGGAAGGCACAGGGCTAGGTTTACCGATTAGCCGCACGTTTGTGCAGTTAATGGGAGGCGAAATTGTTGTCAGAAGTACGCTTGGAAAAGGATCTTGTTTTGCTTTTGATATTCAGGTTTATTTGTTAGATGACGCTCCCGCTGCGTCTGAGGTTTTAGGCAATGTGATCGGTCTAGCGCCTGATCAAGTGCCCTATCGAATTTTGGTGGCAGAAGATCGATGGGAAAATCAACAGGTTGTTGTGCAGTTGTTACAGGCGGTAGGGTTTAAGGTTCAGGTTGCTTCTGATGGAAAGGAGGCGATCGCCCTATTTCAAGCCACTTCTCCGCATCTCGTTTTGATGGATTTGCAAATGCCTGTGATGGATGGCTATGAAGCGATGCGACAAATTAAACAGCAGGCGATTGACATGCAGCAACAGCCGCCTATCCTGATTGCAATTACGGCAAATACTTTAGAAGAAACTCGGTGTAAAAGCTTAGAAATAGGCTTTGATGACTTTGTAAATAAACCGTTTCAGGCCGAAAAACTCCTTGAACTCATTGCGAAGCATTTAGGGGTGCGCTACCTGCGCGCAACAACAGCACAGGCGAAGGGGTTACAAATCCAAACTCTACATTCGCAGCGTATGACCCTAACTCCAGATGATTTTCAGCCGCTGCCCCCAGCGTGGCTTTCGCGGGTTTATCGGTCTGCTTTAGAGTTGGATGAATTGAATCTGGAAGTGCTAATTGAGGATATTAGCGAAGACTATCCGGCGATCGCCGCGACCCTAAGATACTGGGCCGAGAAGCTTGAGTTTGAAAAAATTATCGAGTTAGTGGAACCGAACTTAACCCTATTAGCCTAACGCCATCTCTTGAGTGCGCGATCTTAGAACCCTACAATAATTTGCCACAAACTGATGACGAGACTGAGTGCCGTTAGGTGTTGCGGCCAAAGGCTTTTAAAAGATTGACGACCAATTTTTTGAGTCAAGATCCAGGTGAGTAAAAGGCTCAATACTAGGGTACTACCTTGCAAAAAAGCAATCACGGCAGGGTGGGCGGCAAAGGCAGGCAGCGCAGCATTGGCATAGCCCAGGGTTGCCCAAGAGACGGGCAAGATTTGACCTGCTTCGGTTAGCCCCATTTTTAAGTAATGCGCTAAGGTGACACCCAGCACGAGGGGCAGGTATCCATAGGCAAGTTCTAGAAAGGGACGGTGTTTGCCTGGGCTAAGCACTCGCAACAGCCCGTGGCCTGTAATGGGAATGAGCGCGGCGATCGCCAACACCCCCACGGATACCCCGACATGAGGCCAAAAATCTTGCAGATGGAAGTCTACGCCTAGGGCGGTTTCCAGTTGCGGCAGTCGATGGAGAAAAACGCCGCCTAACAGCAGCAGCAGCAGAGCGACTTCGTGGCTGCGGGGCTGATGGGTCGTCCATAGCTCAATGCCAGGGGGACGTAGGTTGAACTCTACAGAGCGATGAGGACAGGCTTTGAGGCAGGTCATGCACAGCACGCAGTCTCGGTTATCGACAAGTTGGGCTGGGTGAGAATATAAAGGGCAGCCGTCGGTTCCTTGCCCTTCACCTTTGGCAGGGCCGCCTTTATAGCATTGGTAGGTGGTGCATTCCGCAGAACAGGTGCCCTGTTGCGCTCGAAGTTCTGTCATAGAAAGTTTGGCAAACAGACCATTCATGCCGCCGATGGGGCACAGGTAGCGGCACCAAAACCGCCGCTCAAAGATTGTAGAAAAAATCACGGCTCCGGCAGTAATCAGCAGCAGTAGCCAACTCGACAGATAGGCGGTGTTCTCTAAATCCCACAGTTCTTCCCAGAGAAAAATGAGGGTGAATAGCCCAAACAAAAACCATCCGCCCCAGCGATCGGCCTCATCCCGAGGCCAGTGTTTGAGCTGACGTGGCACCAGCCATAGCGACAGTTTTTGCACCACTTCGCCGTAAATCATGAAGGGGCAAATGGAACACCACAGCCGACCCACAAACGGGAAGCCTAGCAAAATAAGCGGCCACCACCAAGCCCAAAATAGATTGAGTGCCGCATTATGCTGACGATCTTGAGGCCCCACAAACAGAACCACGACTACTAGGGCAAAGGCGCTGAGGGTAAATCCATAGTTGATGCGGGTGGGCCACCAGTCGCTGCGCAAAAACTGACGCAGTTTGGGGTAAGCATTCAGTAAGTTGAGGCGAAACCGCTGCTTTTTCGCTTCCGCAGGCCAAAAAACTTCATCGGTCAGGTCATCGGTGCCAGGGGACTGGGCGATCGCCCGATCTACCAAGCTTTGCAGTTCTGCCAAATTGCCAGGGTAGCTGTAAGCCTGAAGCCGCCGTAAGGCTTCGGGGGTGATGTCTCGCTTGGGGATGCTTTTGGCTTGGGCCATTAAGGCAAGGTAGTAATCGACTTGGGCTTTAACGTCTGTTTTTCGCACGCGCAGCGGCGGCACCTTGATGACGTGGGCACTCAGGCGCTCAACGTCTGGAAAGGTTTTTTCGGTCACAATAATAATGCGGGCGCTGCTGGTTTTGGGCAAGGCGGTGCTGTTGATGTCGCGCTGAATGGGGGTGTAGGTTGAAGTCTCTAGCAGCACTTTTAGCTTGGGGATTAAATCTGGGGCTAAGTCTTGAAGGTTGTTGAAGACGAGGGTACCTTCTCCTAACGCCTCTAAAATTCCAGGCTTTCCGCCCACGCGCCCAAACAGGTCGGCTCCGCTGGCCTGCAAAATGGCGCAGTTGACCTTAATCATGGGTTCGCGCCGCCAGGGGGAACCAAAGTGAATGAGGGCGGCAGCGTTGTCTTTTTCAAGTCCCGGCTCTCCTAAAATGAGGGCGGGTTTGCGATCGCGGGCGGCATCTTTGATTTGCTGACGCAGGCGGACGGCATAGCGACTGGTGCCCACAATGCCCCGCTTAGCTTTAGGCACCTGATAGGGGCGCAAAATGGCTTGGCGCTCTTGCTCAAAGGCCAGCTCAGATTTGACCTGTGCTAAGTCAACTGCCAACTGCCGTGAGACGGTTTGGACGAGTTCTGGGAACTGGAGAGCGATCGCCCCAAACGCTGCCTTGGGCATAAACCAAAACTGACAGTCTGTGAGCGCCACTACGGTTTCTTGGGTGGGCTGCTCTAGCAATAGTTCGGTGAGGTGCAGTACAGCACCTGGAAGTAGGCTACTCGCCCAAGCGGGGCCGCTTGGGTTGGTACGATAGCGCTCTAAGTGCCCTCGCCCCAGAATATATAGCCCATCGGGGAGAGTATCTTCTAAAACCAGTCGTCGGTTGGCGAAAAACTCTTGATACTGAAACTGAGGAAGCATCGCCTCTAAAACGGCATCAGGTAGGCTTCCTACGGCTGAGCGTTCTTTGAGCCAGATGAACGTAAGCGTGGGAGTAGACATACTGTTCTCCTAAGATTCAAGGTTCATCCCACTCAACGCCGTCAATTTTTTCTTCTAACGCCAGAGGTACAGAAATCTCCACGTCTGGCGTTCCCTCTAAATTAACGATCGCCCCGTTAAAAAATTGGGCAAAATCTTTGGTCGCATGGGTCAATGCATCAAAGGTTTCCCAAGCCGGTGCCGTCGTCACTAAAGGCGCTTCGACCGGAGGGGGCTGAGTCACAACGGCTCGGGGCGGCTCAGGCGCAGGTCGAGAGGGTGCAACGGAAACAGCCTGTGCTGCCTGTCGCGGAGGATTCACTGATTCTGGGAAATACTGTGAGGGAGGGGGAGAAGGGGCAGGCGCAGGGGCAGGCACATGATTGATGGGTGCAGTGGGCGCAGCGGCAGGTTCCGCTTCCGTCATAATTTGGAGACTTACCCCAACCTTGCGGTTAAAAACCTTCAAAAACGCAGCTTCAACATCCGGCAGCTTACTTTGTGCAATACGGGCTAGAGACCCATTACGAATCCCAATTTGTGCTTCTCTGCCTCCAAAGGCAATGAGCTGACCGTGCTGACTCAAGAGTGCCCGAGACGGTCGATTGAGATGCCCTAGTAACTGATGCCAGAGCTGATCTAAATTGAGTTCGGATGTTTCTACAGGTGGCGTTGACGTCGCATAGGCAATGGGTGTTGAAGCAGCAACTTTTGGGGCAGAGTCTGGTAGTGCGCTAGTTGACTGTGATGCTGCTGCAATGGGTGAAGGCACCTCGGAAGTGGCAATATCACTCGGCCAAAACTCGTCATTCTCCGTTGTGGCAGGTGGGGCTGCGATCGCCTCCCTGGCAGAACTCACGCTAGCCGTAGGCGCACCACTGACCGGAAATGCTGGGGGCATCACATTCGCTGGGGGCATCTGCGGCAGTATTGCCGCCACAGGCTGAAACCCCGATGGAGGTGCAAAGTTCGGTGCTGCAACTTGGGGCGCAGTAAAGGGAATTAGCCCCAGTAACGTCACTTCTAGCCAAAGGCGCGGCTGGGTGGTGTTTTTAATCTGAATTTCGCAGGTGCGCAGATGCTGCTGGCCTGCCAAAATCGTGTTGAGGTCAACGGCTTGGGCAAACCGACAGAGTGCGTTCCAGGTCGCCTCTGTGAGCGCTACTAAGTCTCGGCGCTTGGGTGCGGTTTTGGCAATGAGTAAATCTCGGTAAAAGCCTGTCAAATTTTGCAGAACAGTTAAGGGTTCCCGACCCCGATCGAGCAGATGCCGCGTCCGGTCGAGGATGATTTCTGGGTTGGCGGTGGCGATCGCCTCTGCCAGTGCCAACAAATCCTGTTCTGGCACTGAACCCACCAAGTCCCAAACGCGGTCAATCGTAATTTCCCCTGCCAGTAAGCTGAGCTGATCGAGCAGACTTTCGGCATCTCGCAGGCCACCCTGAGAGATTTGGGCGACGAGTTCTACGGCGGTAGTGGCGATCGCAATGTTTTCTTGCTGAGCAATGTAGATTAAATGCGCCACCATGGGCTGGAGTGGAATCCGGCGGAAGTCGAAGCGTTGACAGCGCGAAATAATGGTGGGCAACACCCGCTGTGGGTCGGTGGTTGCCAGAATAAATACCACGCGATCGGGCGGCTCTTCTAGGGTTTTGAGCAGCGCATTAAAGGCTGCTGTGCTGAGCATGTGAACTTCGTCTAAGCAGTAAATTTTGTAGCGGCACTGAACGGGGGCAAACTGGGCACGCTCAATCAGTTCTCGAATGTTGTCTACCCCCGTATTGCTGGCGGCATCAATTTCAATGACGTCTAAGGCATTACCCCTGGTGATGGACTGACAGACCTCACAGGCCCCACAGGGGTCTGGCGTGGGGACATTGGCGCTAATGCAGTTAAGAGATTTCGCTAAAATTCGAGCGCTAGACGTTTTACCCGTGCCCCGTGGCCCTGTAAGGAGATAGGCTGGCGCAATCCGGCGCAGGCGCATGGCGTTGCTGAGGGTGGTGGTAATGGCATCCTGTCCCACCAGATCTGCAAAGGTTTGGGGGCGATATTTATGGTGAAGAGGTTCGTAAATCACCGGCGGGCTGCTCAAAAAGGCGTCTCTAATGTCATCATCGCATCACCGTCTGCTGATGCAGGATTAAAGATGATGATAACGTTTTGCTTCGCTTCGCTGAATACCGTAGATAGACTGGCGCAGGATAGTGCCTTGAACCGTTAAGGTTATTGCACCACCCGCGCGATGTCAGACACCATAAGCGCTCTTTCATCAGCAGGATTGAAATTAGTGGGAGGTCAGAATCAGAAAACTTTTGGGAAAAGGCTCAAGAAGTATAAGTTAATTCATACAAAAATATTGTCGGAAAACAGTAGCCTTAGAGTTACTGAGTCTCAATATTGTGCTGTAAAAAGCCAAGCTACCTATAATAATAAACTTTATTATTTTTTATTTGTAGATAAATTTTTCTGGCAAGATATATACTAGCGACTGCAATCGCCACCATAATATTCAGCACGTCCATCATAATAAATTGAGGGGATGGGAATGACTGTTTCAGATGTAGAGACCATTGAGGGGATCGCCCACCTTATCACTCGCCACATTGATCGACAGCAAAACAGCCCCAGAAAACGCGATCAGCACCCGAAACAGCACGGCTGTGTGAAGGCTTTCTTTTGTGTAGAACCCCACCTGTGGGAAAAATTGCCTCAAGCCTGCCGCGTTGGGCTATGGCATCAGCCCAACACCTTTCTCGCCTGGGTTCGTTTTTCTAATCTCAAAGACACCGATGATTCTAAGGGCGATATCCACGGCATGGCAGTTAAGGTCATGCTGAAAAGCGGTGATCGCAATCAGCAGGAGCCAGAGAACCAGGCTAAAACCCAAGACTTTGTTTTCATTGACGTGCCGCGCTTTTTTATGAAAGGGGTGCAGCCCTACTTAGAACTTTTTCAGATACTAGATTTAGTAGCAGCCTTCAAAGATCCGTCTGTAACAGAGCCACCCTCTAAGAATAAATGGGTGCTGTTCCTAAAGATTTTAGGTCAATTACTTACATTTTTATTCCCCAGCTTTTCTCCTGGTCAATGGCGCTTGCGCGAAATTTGGATTCTGGTTAGCGCCAAAATTCAGAAAAAGCGGTCTAAGCTCTCTAGCCCTCTCGATCAGCCTTACTGGAGTACGACAGCTTATCGCCTTGGTCATTCCGCTCAAGCCATGAAGTATTTTGTTAGACCCAGCGTGATCAACCAGGCTTCTAAGCCCAAGCGTTACACGCCCAACTATTTACGAGATACATTGGTAGAGCATCTCACCCATCAGCAGCAGCCTGCTCGGTTTGACTTTTATATTCAGGTCAAATCAACCCCAACCCATGGCGACCTGGATGACCCCACTACAGAATGGAAAGATGCCCCAGAATATAAAGTCGCCACTATTGAAATTCCACCCCAGCAGTTTTATACAGCGGCAGAGCCAGCCTTTGGCGAAGATTTTTCATTTACACCCTGGCACTGCTTACCAGAGCATGAACCCTTAGGCAGTATTAATACTATTCGCCGTCTGGTTTATCAGCAGGCTGCTCAACGCCGCAATAACCTCAACCAGCAGGCAG
>JANNDV010000291.1:0-23207 GCA_031387975.1 Acaryochloridaceae cyanobacterium OTE_75_metabat_521
CAGCTCTATCAAGGAAACGGCGGGAGTCCCCAAGGCAGAAGAAATGATTAAGCTCTTGGTGGAAGGCCAAGAGGCGGTAGTGCGTACCGCGCGCTCAATTTTTCCGGTGGTAGATGAAGCCCATGATGAGCCAACGGCTGATCTTTTAACCCAAAGAATGCAGCTTCACGAGAAAAACGCTTGGATGCTTCGGAGTTTATTGGAATAGTTCATTCGTTGAAGCCCATTCCGATTGGTGAATGTAATGGTTGCTAGCTCACCTCAGAAAATTCTGCCCCTTGAAAACGGCGATCGCCTCACCCGCGATGAGTTTGAGCGCCGCTATGAGGCAATGCCTCAGGTTAAAGCAGAGTTAATTGAAGGAGTGGTCTACATGGCGGCAGCGGTTAGGGCAATGAGTCATGGAAACCCTCATGCCCTAGTGATGGGGTGGCTGAGCGTTTACTATGCAGCAACCCCTGGGACCTATCTTGCCGATAATACGACCGTTCGTTTGGATCTCGACAATGAGCCACAGCCAGATGCTTTGCTACGTCTGGAGCCGGATGCGGGTGGACAGTCGCGCATTAGCAAGGATGACTACATTGAAGGGGCACCAGAGCTGATTGTCGAAATTGCCGCAAGCAGTGCTTCTTACGATCTCCACAGCAAGCTAAATGTTTATCGGCGCAATGGGGTAAGAGAGTACATTGTCTGGAATATCTATGACAATGTGCTGCTCTGGTATCGGCTGGAGGCGAGTCGCTACGTGGCGGTTGACCCAGATAACCAAGGCTGCATTTACAGTCAAGTTTTCCCAGGGCTTTCATTGCATGTACCAGCGCTGCTAGACCGAGACTTAGCGACGGTGTTGGCTCAAGTTCAGCGCTCGATTGACTCGGCTGCACATCAGGCATTTGTGGCGCAACAACCTTAAGCAAAAGTCTCTAAAAACAAAAGTCTTGCTCATAGCGATTATAAGCAGGGCTAAAGCTAATTTATACGGTGCAGCCAGCTACATCAAATCTGCTTTCGACCCACAAAGGAGAAACAAGCATGAGCCTCACATTTTATTACGTCCCCATGTCTACATCGAGCATCACCGAAGCCGTTCTCGCGGAGCTTGGCACGTCGTGTGAGCGCGTGAAGCTCGACATAAGCACGGGCGACACTAGAAAGCCGGACTTCCTCAAGATCAACCCGAACGGAAGGGTTCCCGTGATCGTGCATGAGGGAACACCGATCTGGGAGTCGTCCGCCATCACGATGTACCTCGGCGAGGTCTTCGGTGTGGATGCCAAGCTTTACCCCGCACCAGGACCGAAGCGTGGCGAAGCCATGAAGTGGATCGCCTGGAGCAACGTCACGCTCGCCGAAGCGGCTGGTCGATTGTCCGCGTCGCTGCCGACTAGCAGTGAAGGAGCGGTTCAGTCCAACTCGTTAGACTGGGTATCCCCAGATCAGCGCAGCGCGAGCGCGGTGGAGAAGGCAAAGGCAGACCTCGCCGTCTGTCTCAGAATTCTTGACGGCGGACTGGAGGAGAAATCGTTCTTGCTCGGTGACTACAGCCTTGCGGACACACATCTACAAGGCTTCGTCGGTTGGATTGGTACGATGGAGATCGATCTGACGCCATTCCCCAACGTTACGGGGTGGCTGAGGCGCTGTAGCGAGCGTCCGGCGCTCGCGCAGCTGATGGCAGGCTAGGGTCGAGAACGAAATCTTGAACCGCCCAAACCTGACCCTGGCGATAAGCTGCAACTGAACGAAAGCAGACGCATTGAGACGCATAATAATTCCACCTCACACCGACCGCCGAGAGGATATCGGTTGGAGTTCGAGGTTATCTGCGACGGGTGATTAGGAGCGTCATAGCTGTACTTGGGTTAGGACACTCAGTCTAGCAGGGATGGCTACTTCTATAAATTACGCTTCGCTGTCACCCTTCATCGCATCAATCAAAATAGTCGCCACCTCAGGACGAGAAAACTCAGGGGGCGGTAGTTCTCCTCGTCTCAGCATCTCCCGTACTTTTGTGCCAGACAGATGGATGCGTTCCTCCGGCAGGCTAGAGCTGGTTTTAGCCGTCGCCATGCCCAAAGACTTTTTGCAGTAAAACGCGTGCTCAAACATCATGGGGGTGATGCCCAAGGCGATAGGGTCAAGCTCATCAAAGATGTACTGCGCGTCATAGGTGCCGTAATAGTCGCCCACCCCAGCATGATCTCGCCCCACAATAAAGTGGGTGCAGCCATAGTTTTTGCGCACGAGGGCATGGAAAATCGCCTCACGCGGCCCTGCGTAGCGCATCGCGGCAGGGTTAATGGCAAGGGTGACGCGATCGTGGGGGAAATATTTTTCTAGCAGCACCTCATAGCAGCGCATCCGTACATCAGCGGGGATGTCGTCACTTTTGGTTGCCCCTACCAATGGGTGCAAAAATAGCCCATCCACCATCTCTAGGGCGCATTTTTGAATGTACTCATGGGCGCGGTGAATCGGGTTTCGGGTCTGGAAGCCCACAATGGTTTTCCAGCCCTTGTCTTGGAATAACGTCCGTGAGTCAGCAGGGTCAATCTGATACTTGGGGAAGAACGGATGGGGGCGACGCTCCATTAACCAAATCGGCCCCGCCAAATTCACAGTGCCCTGGTCATAAACCACTTTTACGCCAGGGTGCTTGTCTTCATTGGTGAGGTAAACCTTCAGCGCCTCATGGTTTTTGTCGTAGGTATATTTTTGGGTGAGTTCCAACACGCCAATAAACGCGCCCGTGGGGTCATCGAGCCGAATGGTGGTGCCAATGTCTAGGGTTTGGGCAACTTCCGGCTCCACTGACAGCGTAATGGGGATACTCCAGGGCAGCCCATTGGCAAGCTGCATGTGGTTCACGACCTGTTCATAGTCGTCCTGCGCCATAAAGCCCACTAAAGGGCTAAACCCACCAATGGCAATGAGTTCTAAATCTGACAGCGATCGCTCATCTAAACGAACGCGGGGCAGTGCGTCGGCTTGGCTTAAAAATTCTTGGCGTTGCGCTGGGGTGACAATTCGGTTGACCAATACCCCACCGTGGGGCGCAATTCCGGCAGATCGCTTCGCTGACGCACTGGGGGCTAAACTCACAACGCTATTTCCTTTATCAAACGGCTCGTCAACCATCATAAAACAACGCCGTTCGGTTACTGGCGATCGCCACGAAGGACGACAGGAATGATATAACTAAAACCATTGTGAAGCTCAAGCAGATTATCAAAGATAAGGATCCATTCTATGGCCTCTCAATATCCGATCCGACTCACTCCGGCTCCGATTGAATTTGGGACAGATGGGTGGCGGGGGATTATTGCAGCAGATTTCACCTTTGAGCGACTGGGTCAAGTTGCCCCCATCGCCGCCCAAGTCTTAAAACAAACCTACAGCGCAGAGACGAACAACAGCAATCTCATCATCGTCGGCTACGATCGCCGCTTTCTGTCGCCAGAGTTTGCCGAGGCGACCGCGATGGCGGTGCAGCAGGTAGGTTTTGACGTGATGCTCTCCGATACCTTTGTGCCCACCCCTGCCGTAAGCTGGGCAGTTAAGCAATATCAGGCACTGGGGGGACTGGTCATTACCGCCAGCCATAACCCAGCGGCCTATTCTGGCCTTAAAGTAAAAGGAGCCTTTGGGGGTTCCGTTGCGCCCAATATTACCCAAGAAATCCAGGAGCGACTCGGGAAACCGAGTGTACCAGCAGAAACGCCAGGAACCCTAATACGCTTCAATCCTTGGCCTGACTACTGCACGATTTTGCGTTCCAAGGTGGACTTGAAGGCGATTCAGGATGCCATTACTAGTGGCCACATCACCGTTTATGTTGACGTTATGCATGGTGCAACTGCTACTGGTTTAGAACAAGTTTTAGGCTGCCCCGTCCATGAGCTGCGCTCCGCCCACGATACGCTCTTTGGCGGAACCGCGCCAGAGCCGCTGGCAAAATATATGCCGGAACTCCTGCAAACCATTCGAGATCGCGCTGCATCTGGCAAAGCCGAAGGCGTTACGGTGGGGTTTGTGTTTGATGGGGATGGCGATCGCATTGCGGCGGTAGACGGTCAGGGCAATTTCCTCAGTTCTCAAATCCTCATTCCCATCTTGGTGGAGCATCTCGCAGGCAATCGCGGCCTGACAGGAGAGTTTATAAAAACCGTGAGCGGTTCAGATCTGATGCCCAAAGTAGCGCAGCTCTTTAACTTGCCCGTCTTTGAAACCCCCATTGGCTATAAGTACATTGCAGATCGAATGCTGCAAACGGGCAGTGTATTACTCGGCGGTGAAGAATCTGGTGGAATTGGGTTCGGGACTCATATCCCAGAGCGGGATGGGCTATTGTCTGCGCTGTATGTGTTGGAGGCGATCGCCATCAGCGGCAAAGACCTGAGTGAACTCTATGAGAGCCTTCAGGATCGCACAGGGTTTTACAGCGCCTATGATCGCATTGACCTCACGCTTTCCAGCGATGCCACAAAGCAAACGCTGATTCAGGAGCTAAAAGAACATCCTTTTAAAGAAGTTTTGGGCATTGCCGTTACTGAAATGACCAATCCCGACGGCTTTAAGGTGCGGCTCGCGGACGGGAGCTGGATTCTGATTCGCTTTAGCGGCACAGAACCCGTTCTGCGACTCTATTGTGAAGCTGCAACTCAAACAGACGTGGATGCGCGATTAGCATGGGCAAAAGAATGGGCGATGAGTCATGAGTCATAAATCTTCACTGCATCAAGATGGGAACGCTAGAAATTCTGTGGGTCTGGGGCGATCGCTCAGTCTCGTTACCCTCCCCATACTCGTGGGGCTAATCGCCCTTCGGCAACTTGAACGTCAGCTCGGCGCGTTAGGGCAGTTGAGCGAGAGCCTATTGCAGGGCGAACAGTTGCCCATCTTAAAGAAGGTGTTCCGGCGTACAGAATAGTGGTGCCCTTAAGGCAGTACGATACTAGCGCAGCTCAACGCCATCCGGTTTTGAATGTATTCATGGCGGGTCTTTACTTTAGGATCATAGATTTAATAACCTCCAACTTTAGCCCTCACCGTTCGGCTGAGCGCTCACGTCGAAGCCCCCAGCCCCTCTCCCGCTCTGGGAGAGGGGAGTAAGAATCTTGTCCCCCTTCTCCCGCTCTGGGAGAAGGGGTCAGGGGATGAGGGAGTGCAAAGCGCATCGCTGCGAAGCAATTCCTTGAGGTTATTTATTCACGATCCTTAGAAAAAAACCAAACATCTCCTCAGGATCCTTCCTAAATCCAGAGGATGCCCCTAGAATTGTCGAGTAAGCTTGCTGGGCTGAGTGCATCTTTGCGTATGAGTTCTACCCTAAATCGCGCCAATACAGACCTGTTGTCCCATGCCAGCATAGATTTACTGCTGCAACATCGGATCAAGGTCATTGAAGATCTCTTAGAAGCCGTCCTGTGCGAGGAATGCGGTCAAGAACTGGTGGATTTACTTCAGCAGTTGAGGGCAATGTGTTCACCAGAAGGGCAGGCTCCCACCATTCCCCAAACCGAAGTGTTGAAGGTGGTCGAAAAGCTAGAGCTGGAGGAAGCGGTACGGGCAGCTCGCGCCTTTGCGCTGTACTTTCAGCTCATCAATACCGTTGAGCAGCACTACGAGCAAGAAGACAGCATTATTCGCACCCATAGCCCTGGGCAGTTGATGGTTAGTTCAGAGGTGCTTAAGTCCGCCCCTCAACCCGAAACGGCGCTCAGCGGCGCTAATCCCATCCACTTTGCCGACTCCCGTAGTGGTCAAAAGGAGCGGCTAGAGAGCAGCCTATATGACGGAGCCAGTAGCGGTGGTCAAAATGCGGGGACTTTTTCATGGCTATTTCCTAAGCTAAAAGGTCTAAACGTCCCTCCCCAGCAAATCCAACGCTTGATCAATGCCCTGGATGTCAAGCTGGTCTTCACCGCGCACCCTACCGAAATTGTGCGCCAAACTATTCGAGACAAGCAGCGGCGGATTGCCAAAATTTTGGGCCGACTCGACAGCGTAGAGGCAGGGCTTGCTGCCAACGTGCGCGCCAGTTGGGAGGTGGATGCTTTCCGGGTTGAGCTAATGGAAGAGATCCGGTTCTGGTGGCGTACCGATGAGCTGCACCAGTTTAAGCCCACCGTCATGGATGAGGTAGAGTACAGCCTCCACTACTTCAAGGAGGTCATGTTCCATGCCATTCCGCAGCTCCATCGGCGCTTAACCCAGTCCATCCAGCAGTATTTCCCGAATCTGAAGCCACCCAGCTACAGCTTCTGTCGCTTTGGCTCTTGGGTGGGGGCAGACCGAGATGGCAACCCCTCCGTCACGCCAGACATTACCTGGCAAACTGCCTGCTATCAGCGCAATGTAGTGATTGATAAGTACATTGAATCTGTTAAAAAGCTGGTGACGCTGTTGAGCCTTTCCATGCACTGGAGCGATGTGCAGTCGAGCCTATTAGAGTCTTTAGAGCAAGACCAGCTCTTGATGCCCGATATCTACAACCAGTTGGCGATTCGCTTCCGGCAAGAACCCTATCGCCTTAAGCTGACCTATATTTTGGAGCGGCTGAAAAATACCAGCGATCGCAACCAGCAGCAGGTCACGTTCCAAAGCCCCCTCGTTACGCCCCATACAGGCGCACCCCCTGCGACCCAATCGCCCTCTACCATAGGGCTACAGCCTCATTTTTATGCTTCGGAGCAGGAGTTTTTAGACGAACTGCGACTCATCCAAGAAAACCTTCAGGCAACGGGCTTAACCTGTCGAGAGCTAGATAACCTGCTGTGTCAGGTGGAGATTTTTGGGTTTAACTTAGTCGAGCTAGATATTCGTCAAGAAAGCAATCGCCACTCCGATGCGATCGCCGAAATTGTGGCCTACCTCGAAATTTTACCCAAACCCTATAACACCCTCTCCGAAGACGAACGGACGCTGTGGCTGGCAACCGAACTGCAAACTCGTCGGCCGCTGATTCCGTCAGAATTGCCCTTCTCAGAACCGACCAAAGAAACCATCGAAACCTTTCGGATGATTCGGCGTTTGCAAGAAGAGTTTGGCATCAACATCTGCCGCACCTACGTCATCAGCATGTGCCATGACGCCAGCGATCTGCTAGAGGTGCTGCTGTTGTCTAAAGAAGCAGGGCTTTACGACCCAGTGACGGGGAAAGGAACTCTAGAAGTGGTGCCGCTGTTTGAAACGGTGGACGATCTTAGACGGGCACCGGGCATTATGACCCAGCTCTTTGAGCTGCCGTTTTATCTCAGCTACTTGGCTTCTGGAGGACGCTCTGTCGCCCCCGTAGAGCGTCAAAACAATCAGGCTCAGCCTCCAGAAGCGCCTGTCCCCTGCGTTTTACAAGAAGTGATGCTGGGCTACTCAGACAGCAACAAAGACTCAGGATTTCTCAGCAGCAACTGGGAGATTTATAAAGCACAGCAGGTGCTTAACTTCACAGCCCAGCGCTTTGGCGTAACGCTTCGCATTTTTCATGGGCGCGGCGGTTCTGTCGGGCGCGGCGGCGGACCTGCTTACGAAGCGATTTTGGCGCAGCCTGGAAACAGCGTGAATGGTCGCATTAAAATTACCGAGCAGGGCGAAGTGCTCGCGTCTAAATATTCCCTGCCGGAGTTAGCGCTCTACAACCTCGAAACCATCACCACTGCCGTCATTCAGGCAAGTCTGCTCCACTCCACCATGGACAACATTGAGCCGTGGCACGACATCATGGAAGAATTGTCGGTGCGATCGCGGGATCATTACCGCGCCCTCGTGTACGGGCAAGAAGACTTTGTTGATTTTTTCCATCAAATCACGCCCATCCAAGAAATTAGCCAGCTTCAAATCAGCTCTCGCTCAGCCCGTCGCCCTAACCAGCCCCAGCAGAAAAAGAGCATCGAAAGCTTAAGGGCGATTCCTTGGGTTTTTAGCTGGACTCAAAGCCGCTTTTTGCTCCCCGCCTGGTATGGCGTGGGTACTGCTCTCAAAGACTTCTTAGACGCTAACGAAACCGATCACCTTTCGCTGCTGCGCTACTTTTACTACAAGTGGCCGTTCTTTAAGATGGTGGTTTCAAAAGTAGAGATGACCCTATCCAAGGTCGATCTTCAGATTGCCCATCACTACGTTGAGCAGTTAAGCGACCCTGCCGATATTGCTCGGTTTGAGGAGCTGTTTGAGCAAATCTCCACCGAATATTATCTGGCACGAGATTTAATCCTCAAAATAACGGGGCATCAGCGGCTATTAGATGGCGATCTTGCCCTCCAGCGATCGGTTCAGCTTCGCAACGGCACCATTGTGCCCCTCAATTTCTTGCAGGTGCTGTTGCTAAAGCGACTGCGAGAGCATCACAATGCCGTGACATTCGGCCCTACCACCAGTAAAGCCGAGCTGTTGCGCGGCGCACTGTTGACCATTAACGGCATTGCAGCAGGAATGCGAAATACAGGTTGAGGGATTTCAATGGTTCTGCAAAACGCTTCCCATCCCAGTACCATAGGAGATGGCAATTAGAGAAAATTGGGAACTCCCAGTGCTGAAGACCCTCAAGGCCGACTTCGATATCATTTTTGAGAAAGACCCTGCGGCGCGCAATGCGTTAGAGGTTCTGATTTGCTACCCTGGCCTTCAGGCGCTGTGGCTTCATCGCTTTGCCCACTGGCTGTACCGCTTCGGCGTTCCGTTGCTCCCACGTCTCATTTCTAATACCAGTCGCTTTTTGACAGGGGTTGAAATCCATCCTGGCGCTCAGATTGGCTCCTCGGTGTTTATTGACCACGGCATGGGGGTTGTGATTGGTGAAACCGCTATCATTGGCGACTACTGCCTAATCTATCAGGGCGTTACCTTAGGCGGAACAGGTAAAGAATGCGGTAAGCGTCACCCAACCCTGGGCAATAATGTGGTGGTTGGTACAGGTGCAAAAGTGCTCGGCAATATTGAGATCGGCAGCAATGTCCGCATTGGCGCTAACTCGGTTGTGCTGCGGGATGTGCCCCAGGACTGCACGGTGGTTGGTATTCCAGGACGGGTTATCTATCGTGAAGGGGCAAAGGTCAATCCCCTTGACCATGCCCGTCTGCCCGATTCTGAAGCCCAGGCGATTCGCTATCTCATGGATCGCATTGAGTCTTTAGAGATGGAGGTGAAGTCTTTGAGGCAAGGGTCTGCCTCCCTCCATGCTCAGGCCGTTACCGCTCACAATAGCTGCCGTCTGCGCGATCGCTCCATTGAAGAATTCCTAGAAGGCTCTGACGCTGCTACCGAGCCTGAAGTGATTACCAGCGTCTAAACCCCAAAAGCCCGTTCCTCCCACGTTTTGTTTATTAAACCCAACTCCTACGCATGAAAATTTCTCTAAACTGGCTCCGAACGTTGGTTGCCTTTGACTGGTCGCCTGAAGTTTTAGCAGAACGGCTAACCTTGGCGGGTTTTGAAGTCGAAGATATTGAAGACCGTCAAACTTGGGCAGATGGGGTTGTGGTGGGCAAGGTGCTGAGCTGCGAAAAGCACCCCAATGCCGATAAGCTGCGGGTTTGTTCGGTGGATATTGGACAGGAGGAGCCTTCAACCATTGTTTGCGGCGCGCCTAATGTGGCGGAGGGTCTATTGGTGCCCGTGGCGACCCTGGGGACTTACTTGCCTAAGGTCGATCTTAAAATTAAGCCTGCTAAGCTGCGTGGCGTTAGTTCTGCTGGCATGATTTGCTCGCTTTCGGAACTAGGGCTAACTAAAGAGTCTGAAGGCATCTACATTTTTGACCCCGAAGTGCAGTCGGTGAAGGTGGGGGATGATGTCCGCCCCTTACTGGCGCTAGACGATAGCATCTTGGATTTATCCTCGACGGCGAATCGCGCTGATGCGCTGAGTATGGTCGGCATTGCCCGTGAAGTTGCGGCGCTGACAGGTAAGCCGCTGAATCTTCCGCAAATTCCTGATCTCAAGATTGCGGCTAAAAGTAATGATTTAGAAGTTACCATTGCCGAATCAAAAGCCTGTACCGCCTATATTGGCACTCGCTTAGAAGGCATAAAGATTGCCCCTTCTCCCGATTGGCTCCAGCGCTGCCTTGAGGCCGCCGGGATTCGCCCTATCAATAATGTGGTGGATATCACCAACTACATTTTGCTGGAGTGGGGTCAACCCCTCCATGCCTTTGATGCCGATGCGATTGCCACTTTAACCCACGGCGCTACTACCCTCCTAACCCTAGGGGTGCGCTTTGCCCAAGCCGACGAAACGCTCACCATGCTGGATGGACAAGGGCGATCGCTTACCACCCAAAGCCTAATCATCACCGCCAACGACCAGCCTGTCGCCCTAGCGGGGGTCATGGGCGGTCAAGAAACTGAAGTACGCGAAACCACTACGGCAATTGTGTTAGAAGCGGCACTGTTTAGCCCTATTACCGTGCGTCGCTCAGCGCGCGCCCAAGGAGGACTCCGCACAGAAGCCTCTACGCGGTATGAGCGTGGCGTCAATGAAGCTCAGCTTGACATTGCCTGTAACCATGCCCTAATGCTGTTGCAAGACTTGGCTGGTGCGCGGGTCGTGGCTCAGCAGAGAGTAGATGGGCGATCGCCTATCCAACGCACCATCGAACTGCGGCTGGCGCGGGTGAACCAGATTTTAGGGCCATTGGAAGGCAATGGTGTAGATGAAGCTCTTGAAGAACTCACAGCCGAACAGGTGACGGCATTGCTAGAGTCTTTAAGCTTTAGCCTAAAGCCCACCGCACAAGCAGACGTATGGACGGTTGAGGTGCCGCCCCACCGCAATCGTGACATTGAGCGCGAAATTGACCTCATTGAAGAAATTGCGCGGCTCCACGGCTACGATCAATTCTGCGAAACCTTGCCAGCGAAAACAGAACCAGGGTATCTCGCGGTAGATGACGTGCTGCTGCGGCGAGTGCGAGAAGCCTTCCGCGCCAGTGGGCTAACGGAGCTGATGCACTACACCTGGACAAAGCCCAGTGAGGCAGGAAGCGCACGGCAGATCGTCGTCTCTAACCCACTGCTGACCGAATTTTCGGCGTTGCGTACCGAAATGCTGAGCGGACTGCTGACGGCGTTTCAATTTAACCTAGAACAGGGTAATGGCCCCCTCAATGGCTTTGAAATCGGCCGCATTTTCTGGAAAGAAGAAGATGGCCTTGCGGAAGCCCATGCCCTAGGCGGGGTGATCAGCGGTCAACCTGCTGAGGGCAAATGGCTTCAAAAAGCAAAGGCTGACAGCGCTACGCTCTCTTGGTTTGAGGCCAAAGGGATCTTGGAGCGCACATTCAATAGACTTGGAGTAACGGTTGAGTACCAGCCCGATCGCCAAGAGCCTCGGCTGCATCCAGGCCGCACGGCATCACTTTGGATTGAGGGTGAACGTTTGGGTCGTTTTGGGCAACTGCATCCCCAACTGCGACAAGAACGGGAGTTGCCAGAAGACGTCTACTTATTCGAGCTAGATTTAGGCGCTTTACTAGAGGCGATCGAACGACAGCAGCGCATTGATTCGGCCTTTAAGCCCTACTCGATATTCCCTGCTACAGATCGCGATTTAGCCTTTTTTGTGGCGACGGAGGTTTCGGTTTCAGAAATTGAGCGCATTATGCAAAAGGCTGCCGCTGCGCCTAATGGCAGTTTGCTGTCCTCCATTGAGCTGTTTGATGAATACCGAGGTGAACATGTGCCCGCAGGTCAGCGCAGCTTGGCCTTTCGGCTGATCTACCGCGCTGAAGACCGTACCCTCACCGATGAAGAGGTAAACCCTGTTCATCAAAAGGTACGAGATGCCCTCGAAGAAAAATTTCGGGTCAGTTTGCGGAGTTAGTCTGAATGTTGGAAATTGGTTGGACATTGAACAGGTAATGTCGTCTATTTGACGAGAGGCTGTGGCGATTGCAGGATAATAAGAATTAGGTCAGTGATTCAACTGATTGGTAACGGGGAATGCTAAGCAAATACCTCAAATCCGTGATTCATCCATGCAAGGGAAGGCTCATGAAACTGCGTCACTCTATCTTTTCTGGTCTTGGGCTTACCGCTTTGCTGCTATGCACTATTTCTAGTGCTCAGGCTGCCCCCAAAACCGCCCCAATCAAGACAATGGCACAAACATCTTCGACCTTGGGCGGCCCCATCACGCCCTCCCAGCCGAACTTTTTTGCCAATAGCAATAGTCTTGTATTGCCAGCCTCCATTAACTCAAGCCTAGATAATGGCTTTGCGAGTCAGCCCATCCCGTCAGCTGCGGAAAAGTCACCAATTCCCCTCGTTGGCGATCCTCCCCGACCCACCCGAGGCGGTATTATCAATATCAAAACGAACTGATCATAGGGTCAAACGAGCTGTCGTAGATTTTCTGAAGGTGAGGCTGTCCCAAACCTCACAAAGATCGTTAGCATAATAAGAAATGTAAACGCATTAAACCATTTCTTATTGCTAATAAGTTTATGCAAACAGCCTTTGACTTTGCTGCGATCGCAACTCAACCCCCGCTAAAAACGGCGTATCAAACGCTTCAGTGGGGCAAAAACCTGTTGGCGATCGCCCATAAAAATGCAGCGACTCAGATTGGAGATACGCTTTTTCCTCACAATGCATTAGCCAAAGGGCGTGCCAGTTCTTTTATTGATGCCGCAGCGTTGTCATACCTGAAGCAGCGGTATGAACTCCTGTTAGACCAAGACTGGAAAGATGCCCAGGCAGGTGTTTATCCTGTTGAGCTGTTGTTTGACACGCCGTGGCATGAAGTGTTGCGATACTATCCCGCCGTCTGGTTAGATCTTCCGCAGCTCTGGCAGCGCACCCAAGAGCAGCGATACCAAGATTTTTCAGAAGAGATTGATACCAGCGGCTATCCTAAGTATTACCTCCAAAATTTCCACTACCAAACCGATGGCTACTTAAGCGATACCTCGGCACAGCTTTACGACCTTCAGGTTGAGCTACTCTTTGGCGGCATGGCAGACCCCATGCGGCGGCGAATTTTGCCACTGCTGAAGCGTCATTTTTTGCAAAATGACGCGATGAGAGCGAGGCGATCGCCCAAAATCTTAGACATTGCCTGTGGCACGGGTCGAACCCTCCGGCAGTTGCGCGCCACATTCCCTGATGCGGCACTTTACGGGGTAGATCTCTCTGCTGCTTACCTCCGCAAAGCCAATCAGCTTTTGTCTCAGAACCTCGGCGATTTGCCGCAGTTACTCCAGGCCAATGCAGAGAAGCTTCCCTATCAGGATGGTTACTTTGATGCGGTGACAAGCGTATTTTTGTTTCATGAACTGCCTGCCACAGCCCGTCAGAACGTGATTGATGATGCTTATCGGGTCTTAGCACCTGGGGGAACCCTGATCATCGGCGACTCTATTCAGCTCAACGATTCTGCCGAACTGTCTGCCATGATCGACAGCTTTTCTGCCACCTTCCATGAGCCTTACTACAAAGATTATGTGCGCGATGATTTGGCTGGGCGGCTAGAGTCTGCCGGATTTAGTGAAATTACTTGTGAAACCCACTTTCTCAGCAAATACTTTACGGCGCGCAAGCCTGGGTAATGGCTAAAACTGATGGCTAAAACTAAGGCAGCGCCGAATGTCGTCTGTTCGTAGGGTTTCTATATAATTGAGGTTCAGTTAAATCGATCACCGCTTCAGGATAGAGCAATGGCCTTCAATTGGTTTCGCCGACAGTATACCCAGCCAGAAGATTCCTCAGAGCCGACCGTCGAACAGACCGAGCGCACGAGTGGATCTGAACCTGAAGCGAAAGAACCTGAAGCCGATGCGGTGCAGGAAGATTATTTAGCCTGGGCAAAGGCGGCCTATCAAAATATTCAGGAGCGACAGCAGCCTGCCGAAGTTAACGCGCCCGAAGCTTTGGTGTCTAGCGTTGATGAGAAGAGCAGCGTTGATTTAGAGATTGATGTAGAGATTAATCCAGAGGTCGAGAATACTCCTGAACTCAGCAACGTTAGCGAATCTGCTGAGGTTGAGGTTGCTGAAATGCCTGCTGTTGCGAGTGCTGAAGCGACGGTCTCTGAACCCACTGTCTCTGAACCCATCCCTGCCGCCGCTGCTTTGCCTGCGTGGGCGAGAGCCGAGGCAGATCGCAAAGACCGCTTAGAACGTTTAAAGGCGACTGCCATTGAAACCGATGCTGCTGTAAAAAGTACAGCGGTTCCTGCTATTGCTGCTGTGCCCGTAGTGCCCGTAATGGCTGTACCATCGCCTCAGCCAGCCTCTATCTCTGCTGACACCGATGGGGCGATCGCCTTTGATGATGGCTTTCTGTGGTCTGCGGAGGTCTTAGCTGCCCAAGGCCGACGACCAGAGGATATTTCCGTCGATGAAATTAACTGGCTGCAAAAGTTACGTCAGGGATTAGGCAAAACCCGTCTCGGGTTTGTGAACCAACTCAAGGCCATTGTTGGGCAAGGCCCCCTCAATCAAGATGCGGTGACGGAGCTTGAATCTTTGCTGCTGCTGGCGGATGTAGGCGTAGAAGCCACCGACACCATCATTGAGGCATTACAGGCCAAGATGCGGCAAGAAACCCTGCCCCCCGATGCGGTGATCGCCTACCTTAAAACCATCCTCCGAGACATTCTGGATGCACCCATTCAGAAAAACTACAGCCCCGTCTTTGCCCCCGAAAAAGACACCCTTAATATCTGGCTCATGACGGGCATCAATGGCGCAGGTAAAACCACCACCATTGGTAAAATTGCCCATGTTGCCACCGAATCGGGCTTTATCTGTTTGGTTGCCGCTGCCGATACGTTCCGTGCCGCTGCCGTGGAGCAGGTCAAGGTCTGGGCAGAGCGCAGCAAGGTAGAGGTGATTGCCAACCCTGGTCAAAATACCGATCCGGCGGCAGTGGTGTTTGATGCGATCGCCGCTGCCCAGTCTCGCAATACCGAGCTGCTATTGATTGATACCGCAGGTCGCCTCCAAAATAAAAAAAACCTGATGGATGAGCTGCGGAAAGTGCGCCAGATTATTGATAAAAAAGCGCCCCACGCCAAAATAGAGTCATTGCTGGTGCTGGATGCAACCCTAGGGCAAAACGGACTGCGCCAAGCCCAGGTATTCTCAGAAGCAGCTCAACTTTCTGGCGTTGTATTAACGAAGCTAGACGGCACGGCAAAAGGTGGGGTTGCCCTTGCCGTGGTGCAGCAGTTGGGTTTGCCCATTCGGTTTATTGGCGCTGGCGAAGGCATTAAAGATCTGCGACCCTTCTCTAGCTATGAATTTGTCGAAGCCTTGCTGAGTAATTAGCTAGATAGCAGGGCAGGAGGATGTGTCGTGGGCGAATACCAATGCAGACAATCTCAACACGAAATCTTGCAGCACTTCCTGATATTCCAGCACTAAGGCGATTAACCCAATCACTAGCGATGTTGGATGCCATTTTGTGGACAGAGTGGGAGGAACGTTACTACTCGTTCAATTCACATTGGGCAGAGGGCGAAATGATGGCTTCAATGCGTAACGGCTGCGGCGACGACTGGTTCTTACTGATCAGCCAGGCGGGGGCGGTAATGAAAGGTTTTAGCCACGAGTCCCCAATGGCCACTGTCCCGCCTTGGCCCGGTGTGCTATCTGATGTGCCTGCTGTATTTGGCAATTTCTTAACTGAGCCAGCTTTTTCAATGAATGATGCGACCTTCTGTATCTGGCGCACCGTCTCTGATAGCCAATGGCAGAAGGGTTCGGTTACTTATCCGTCGGAGTCTGATCCAGACGGCTCGGCAGACTTATTGTTTATTCTGGATGGAAAGCCTAGAACTTATCAGCGTTGGGTAGAGGATTACTATGAACTGGATGTTTGCCTTGCCGCTGTTGCTCATGTTTATGCACATCTTCCTCTGAGTAAGGAGATTGTCACCGAACTCAATAGTGACGTAGCTTTATCGGATTTGGCGGCAGACATTATTGAAATTGGCTACCCGTGGGGAGCGGAACAGTCTTTGATCTAACCAGCGCTTGAACTCGGAAAGGAACATTAACATTACGCTATTTGTTAGGTCGCACAGGCTATCTGCGTCCAGTTAAGTGCAGGTCGTTGGCGCGCAACTATACTCGTTTTGTTCACCATAAACAGACGTTTTGTCTGCAAATCAGCAGAACTTCACTCGTAGCACACTTTTTTGAGGACAAGGGTGTTAAGCTGTCCTTTCAGAACATCTGATAGATTAGCTGACTTCGCTTTGGTCTTGTAATGGAAGGCGCACACCCACCCTTTTTGACTGCGGTTCCAACTGTTGGTCAACCCCCCGAAACTTTGGAGCAAACGCTTCAGGGTATGACGACGACTGCGTCGGTATCCGCCTTAAAGAAATTGGTGGCGCGGCTTCAGCGTGAGCAGAGAAAGGTTCAAGATTTACTGAGTTCCCTCAGTTTTTCGCTGCGCAGCTTTAATAACCTCAATCAATTTTTGGCACTCATTCCGCTAATTGTCAGTCGCGTGACGGATGCAGATGGAGCCGCACTGGTTTTATTTCGGCCCAATGGTCAAGTTTCGATCGATCAGCTTTTCTTTCATGAGAGCAATCAGTCTCGCAATATTCGCTACGCCGTTGAATCTGCCATTGAGTCGCTGAATGGCAGCCCAATTTTGCCCCACAAGTACTCTGTGCTGCTCGAGCAGCAGTTGAGCCGCCTACTAGAAGATGAGTATCGCTGGTTTAGCACGGGTGTGTTGGTACGCCACGTTGAGCTACAGGAGCGCGGACGGCTGTACCTCTTTAGCCGCAGCTTTGACTATGAGTGGACTGAAACCCGTCAGAAACTCGCGCAGCTTGTCGCAGACCAGACCGCTGTAGCCATCGAAAATGACGATCTGAATGCCCAAGTGCGCAAGCAAGAGCGGCTGACCCGTGAACTAGAAATTGGCGCTGAAATTCAGGCGCGATTACTGCCCAACAAATGTCCAGATATAGATGGGGTTGAGCTAGCCGCCGTTTGTAAAACGGCCAGTCAAGTGGGCGGTGACTACTATGACTTTATTCCGGTTTCGTTTACGCACCCTACCAAGCAGCCTTACCAAAATGCCAATGCCGACCGCTGGAGTGTGGTCATTGGTGATGTAATGGGCAAAGGCGTTCCGGCGGGTCTCATTATGACCATGACGCGGGGAATGCTGCGCACAGATATCTTAAACCGACATTCCCCTGCCCGAATTTTGCAAGATCTTAACTCGGTCATGTATGGCGATTTAGAAACCTCCAATCGGTTTGTAACCCTGTTTTACTCAGAGTACGATCCCAAGACCCAAACGCTGTTTTACAGTAATGCCGCCCACCACCCGCCGCTATTGTGGCGATCGCACACTGACCGGATTGAGCGCTTAGACACAGACGGCATGTTGATTGGACTCGACATCAACACCGAGTTCTGCGAGAGCGAGGTTCAGCTTTATCCTGGTGATACCCTGATTTACTACACCGATGGGTTTACCGATGCGGCAAATCCCAGTGGCGATCGCTTTGAAGAAGAAAACTTAGAGAAGGCGTTTTACGATGCCTGTCACCGCTGCCAAAGCCCACAGGACATCCTAGACTACCTCTTTGCCCAGGTACAGTCCTTTATTGGACGACAGGGTATTCAAAACGATGACATGACGCTGATTGTGCTGAAGGTTAAGCATAAGTCTGGTGCGCTGCCTGTTCTTTAAGACTGGCTTTCAGTTAATCTTTAGTCCAGCAAGTACAGTATCCTGACAAAATGGGATGCAGGATTTACGCTGTGCAGCCCAATCGATTAACTTAGCTCATTATTTTCTATGGATCCACGCTTTAAAGTTGAAGTCATTTCACAAACCCCCAACCCCCAGCAGATCATTTATATGGGGATGCACCAAGACTATGCCGAAGGGTTTGTCTACGACGAAAGAGCGCAAATTCCAGAGGAAGCGAAGGCTGGAGAATTAATCGTCAAGTATTTGCTTCAGGGCAATCGAGGGCATTACGGGCCTTTTGAGCATCCGCAGTTTGTATTGAACTTTGGTTACTTCCCTCATAGCGTCATGCAGCAGGTGCGCACACATCGTAACGTCAGCTTCGATGTTCAGAGTTTTAGGTACACGGGCCAGAGAATTTTAGAGGTTTTAGAGGGCAAAGAAGACCTCGAAGATGTATTTTATCTGCGCCCTGTGGGGAGTTATGGCGATCGCCAGGGCAAAAAATACGACTACACCCTAGAGCAGCGGCAAGAAGACCTAGAGTGGTGCCTCATGGGGTGCAAACGCTATGCCGAGCGCATTGGGCAAGGGTTAGCAGAAGAACATGCACGGGGCTTAATTCCGTTCGATGTGCGCCAACATTGGGTGATGTCGGGGAATGCGCGTGCGATTATGCATTTACTAGACATTCGGGGCAAGTTTGACGTGCAGCCCGAAACCCGCATAATGACGGAGCTAATGTTTGAAAAATTCCAGCTTTGGATGCCTGAAGTGGCGGCGTGGTATGAGAAAACGCGCTGGCGCAAGGGTACATTAGCGCCGTAGTGCGTTTACATTAGGTTGCTGCATACTCCTGATTCCAGGCTTTTTCAGCATCTTTAAGGGCCTGATCTGCCGTCTTTTGCTTTAGCATGACGGCCTGCAAATTCTCATAGAGAATTTTTTGTAGAGACTTAATGTCTTTGAGCGTCGGCACCAGCACCTCTGCTTCTTTCATTTGTCCTGCACTGACCACACGAGCCTTATCAATGGAGGTTGCGTCTGCTGCCACTTTACTAAAGTACGGATCCTTTAGTGAGGCCGTGGTGGAGGGCAAAACGTTTGCGGCCTTAGAAAAACTGAGCTGATTTTTAGGATTGGTCAAAAACAGCGCAAACTTAATCGCCGCATCTGGCTTAGCGGTGTCTTTGGGTATCACCACATTCATGACCGCTACATTTTTTTTGCCCGTCGCTCCGGTAATTTGCGGGGCAGCAACAGACACCTTGGCTACGTCCGGTGCATCAGTGGCAATATTCCCTAAAAATTCAGGGCTAGAAGACAGCAGCGCGGTTTGGCCTGACTGGTATAGCTCTACGCTATGACGATGACCTTCTGTGGTCATTTCAGGGGGCACCAGCTTTTGCTGATAAAGGTCTGCCCAGTATTGAAAAGCGGCCTTCCCTTCTGGGGTATTGAAGCCAGCCCGACCCTGAGCATCAATGAGCTTAACGCCCATCTGCACAAACGACTCTAAAATTTCCCCAGAGTCTCCTGGCGCAGCAGTCACAAAAAACGCATACTTGCCCGTTTTTTCTTTGACGGCCTTGGCGACGGCTGCCAGCTCGGCGTAGGTTTTAGGCGGGGCGGTTACGCCTGCTTTTTGCAGCAGATCGCTGTTATAAATGGCAACGCGAGAGGTCAGGTACCAAGGTAGGCCAAAGGTTTTGCCATTGAGGGTGCTGGCCTTCCAAATGTTGGGCAGGTATTCACTGCGGACTTTGGGGTCTACTTTACCGTCTAGATCAAGCCATGCGTTGCGTCCGGCAAGCTGAGCCGCAAAATCTGGGTTGAGATTGACTACATCGGGTGCCGTTTTGGAGGATACCGCCGCCAAAATTTTGCTCTGCATCGCAGTCCAAGGTACGTCTACCCACTTCACGGCGATCGCCGGATTTTCTTGCTCAAAGGACTTAATCAGGTCATTGAAATAATCGGTAAACTTGGGCTGAAGCTGCATCGTCCAAAATTCGATGGTGGCTTTGCCCTTTTCATCGGGGCCCTTGCCCGTCTCTGGCGCAGAATTTCCGCAGCTCACCATCCAGCTTAAGCACAGCCCTAAAAGACCAAAAATTGCCCAGCGTTTCCAATTTTTAAGACCTGTCATAGCACCAGTTGTGATCGCAGTCAGTAGAGTTAAATATCGAAATCAGTGTAGGTCAAAATCGCATCCTGTGCGCGGTAGCCCGTTAGAAAATGTCGTCGTCGTTGTAAAAAGGCACAATTTCTTCCATGCATTCGCCTACGTTTTTAAGACAGATCCCCGTCGTGCGAAGTACCTACAGAACAATGTGTTGCGAATCACACCTTTGCTAGATCTAAATCACAATCAGGATGGGGTGAGTCTTCTAGACTAAAAGTATCAACAATACCTATGTTTGACTGAAGGCTAACCCATGCGAGTTCAAATTCTCAGGATTTTATGCTGCGCTGGCTTAGTAAATATTGCTTGGATGGGCGGAGCAGCCCAGGCGCAGTTCGGCTTCGGTAATTTCCCCACGGGTCAGCAGTCTCCTGGTCGAGGCAATTCGAGTGACTACCCTCGTCGTCCAAGGCCATCCTTGCTAGACGTAGATATTTTCCGCAATGCCTCCCCTCGCACCCCCAAAACGCAAACAGAGCGCGAAGCCTTTGAGAAACGGTTTGCCAAAGCTTCTCCCACAGAGGCCGTCTACGAATTTGAGGCGCTACAGCGCTCAGAGTTTAGTCAATACTTAGAAATGCCGATGGCAGGCTCAGCCCTTACTGCGGCACAAATTTCGCAGCGACTGGGGCAAATGGCGCAAGAGACGGGCAAAAAGCCGGCTATTTTGTATGCCGTCGCCCTCAAAAAACAAACCCACCTGCTGCTCGTCTTACCCAGCACCTCAACCTTGGGTCAAACCCCCGCACCTAAAATTGTCGCTTCCTTGACGCTGTCTCCTGCCATGATGGCGCAAGCGGCGATCGCCCCTCCTGTGATCCGAGAAGTGTTGCCAGAGGTCTCTCGTGATGACGTGGTAAAAGCGGCCAAGGAGTTTCGCCAACGGATTAGCGACCCCACAAAGCTAGACGAGACTAAGTACCTTAAGACCGCTCAACAGCTTTATCGCTGGATTGTGGCACCCCTAGAACCACAGATTAGGGCGCAGGGCATTGATACCCTCCTGTTTTCAATGGACGATGGCTTGCGCAGTATCCCCATTGCGGCACTCCACAACGGCAGTCAGTTTTTAGTTGAAAACTATAGCAGTGCGCTGCTCCCAAGCTTTGGGTTGACCAATACCAATCGATCTCTCGCTCTTAAACAGCAGCCCATGCTGGCAATGGGGATTGCCAAAAGCACAGAAGGGTTGGCGGCGCTGCCTGCGGTGCCTGTCGAAATTGCGTCCATTACGGGGCAATTTTGGTCAGGCTCTAGCCGCAACACTTTAGATGAAGATTCCACGCTCTCTAACCTCAAGGCAATGTACCTCCAGCAGCGCTTTGGCATTCTGCACTTGGCGACCCATGCGGTGTTTAACCCTGGACAGGTGAATAACTCCTACATTCAGCTTTGGAACAACCGACTCACCCTTTCTCAAATTCGTAAGGTTGCAGATGAACTCCAGTGGAAAGCAGCGCTGCCGCCCCTTCAGCTTTTGGTGTTGAGCGCATGCCAAACGGCCTTGGGCAATAAAGAGGCAGAGCTGGGCTTTGCCGGAACTGCTATCAATGCAGGGGTACCGTCGGCGATCGCCAGTCTATGGTCTGTAGATGACGAAGGGACAGTTGGACTGATGACTGGATTTTATGGCGCATTGCAAAGTGCCTCCACGAAAGCTGATGCCCTCCGGCAATCTCAACTGCGAATGCTGCGAGGAGAAGTCAACGTCCGCAATGGGCAAATTTCGGCACCGAACCACGCCCCTATTGCGCTGCCTGCCGCCGTTAGGGGAGGGCAAAATTCGCCCTTAACCCACCCTTATTTTTGGTCTGGCTATACGTTGGTGGGCAATTGGAATTAGCTAAAAAGATCGGCTAACTCAAAAAAATCTATTTTTTAGACCACAACAGGGCATCCTTAACAGTAAGAACTTTGACCCAAGAGGAAAGCCAAGATTAGGATTGTGGATTAAATAACTCATACAAAAGCGATACGCATTGCACTGCCCTCACCCCAACCCTCTCCCTAGGGAGAGGGAGCAAGAGTCTGATCCCCCTTCTCCCCAGGGAGAAGGGGCTAGGGGATGAGGGCGTGCAAGGTGCATGACTTCTTCACAATTCTCTGAGTTATTAAATTCACGATCCTTAGCATCGCGATTTTGTGGCTAAACTGGCTTTCTCAGAAAAATAAGCCCTAAACTGGTTGACTTTTGGGTAGGTTCCTATTTACTGTCTGGAGCAGTTTGGTCTTTTTTGATTCGGGATGCACACATCTTTTGCCTACGGTTTACGCATACAGTCAGAACTGCCGCTTTTGCAGCCTGTCTTAGATTCTGGCTCACCAGATATTGTGATTCGGTTTGGGTCACTTCATCCGGTTGTGGCAGAGACTGAGCACAGCAATCAAATCTTGATTGAACTGCCGCTAAATGTAAAGCTACTTATTCGCAACGGGTGCGAAGTAGTGATAGATGCACCTTTAGAAACGGATCGAACAGCGCTAAGAGCCTACATTTTGGGGACTGCAATGGCGTTTGTGCTGCGGCAGCGTGGACTAATGGTGCTTCATGCAAGCTGTGTGGCGCGTGGAGATATGGCAATTGCCTTTCTTGGCGGCAGCGGCTGGGGTAAGTCTACTCTGGCCTCGGCCTTTCACCAGCAGGGCTATCGGCTGATCACCGATGACGTTATGGCGCTGCATTTAGAGACTGCCACCCCTCAAGTGGTGCCGAGTTACCCTGAAGTGAAGCTGTTGCCCGATGCGATGACGGCGGTGGGCACCCAGACAGACGCCATGCCGATGCTACAGTCCCTCAGCCATAAACAAATTCAGCGGTTAGAAACTCGATTTGCCCAAACGCCAGTCCCTTTAAGGCATCTCTTTGTGTTGCAAGCAGGAGACCTTAACCAGATTCAGCCTTTGTCGTGCATCCAGGCATTTCCAGAACTGATCCAGCATTCGCGTGCTACTAAAATGCTCTATGACCAAACGTGTCGCGTACAGCATTTCCATCAGTGCAGCCGTTTAGCCAAAGAAATTCCCATGGCCTACCTGCAAAGACCGCGATCGCTGGAGCAGCTACCCCAACTCATTGCGTTTATTGAAGCTCATTTAGAACGCCACAATCTAGGCTGTGTTGGTCTTACCTAACCTATGACCTATCGTTGCTACACGCTTCCCTTTGAGAAAGACGCGCTACTCCACTACGGGCAGCAGCTAGGGCTAGCAACGGTAGAGCAGTCGCTGCACCACGTGGCGGCGGCGATCGCCCTTCATCCCCTCTGGCAAGAAGTGCCCCAGTGTCTTGGCATTGTCTGCGCGGCACCCACGCCCGTTTTGGCAATTTTAGGAACGTTTTCTGCCAAAGC
>JANNDV010000247.1:0-5788 GCA_031387975.1 Acaryochloridaceae cyanobacterium OTE_75_metabat_521
ATCGGGTGTAAATTGAATGCGCTTAAACTCTAAATCAATTGATAACGCTAAGGCTTTTGCTAAGGTTGTCTTTCCGGTGCCTGGATAGTCTTCTAGCAGTACGTGCCCCCCACTAAAGAACGCTGCCAGCAATTTCCGAATACCAGGCTCCTGTCCTTTGACAACGATTTGGATATTTTGAGCCAATCGTTGATAAATCTCTTGTCCAGCAATGCAGTGGGTCTGTGGAGGCGGTAAATGCATGGGTCAATGCATAAATGATCTTTATCTAAGATGCCCATTTCTTGACCGTTGTTTGACTACTAAAAAAGCTGCGGTTAATTTTGTGATTAACCGCAGCCTGGGAATAATATGGATTTAAGGATTACGCTACCTCATAAAGGTAGGGCGACCTGCTTGCAATAGCTGCATTGAGTGAATTTGAGCATCTACTAGAAAAAATAGGCTGGCAAAAACCATAAGGTAAATGCCCAAGGCTAGACTGGTCTTGGAACGTAACAGTGAGGGGAGTGAGTTCATCTTTCACCTACACGGATTCAGATAGTGAGTGTACTCACAGTATGCTCCAAACGGTTAAAGAATGAGCAAAATCTGCTTCTTGTTTAAGACAGATTTATGATTCGTAATAAAATAGAAAGAACCCCGCCGTTTTAGTGCTGTTAGCCAGCGATGCAGTATTGCAGCAGCGTCTAGACTGACAGCGGAATAGGGCAAGCGACATTCATCCCACCCAACCCACAGTAGCCATTGGGGTTTTTCGCCAAATACTGCTGATGATAAGTTTCTGCGAAGTAAAACTCAGGTGCATCTAAAATCTCGGTCGTAATGGTGCCGTGTCCAGCACTCTTGAGCGCCTGTTGGTAGGTATCTCGGGAGGATTCGGCTAAAGCCTTGTGCGTGGACGAATAAGTATAAATGCCTGACCGATATTGGGTGCCTGCATCATTGCCTTGGCGCATGCCTTGCGTCGGGTTGTGGCTCTCCCAAAATGCTTTAAGCAGTTCTGCATAGGAGATGACCGCAGGATCAAATACGACGCGCACCACTTCATTGTGGCCTGTCATGCCAGAACACACTTCTTGATAAGTGGGGTTAGGGGTAAGTCCCGCTGCGTAGCCCACGGCGGTACTATAAACGCCGTCGAGTTTCCAGAATGCTTTTTCTGCGCCCCAAAAGCAGCCCAGCCCAAACATGGCAATTTCCATCCCTTCTGGATAGGGGGGCTTGAGAGCATTGCCATTTACAAAGTGGCGATCTGGGACTGAGATTGTTTCTGTGCGCCCTTTGAGTGCGGTTTCGGGGGTGGGAAGCGAGGATTTTTTGCCAAAGCCAAACATAGCAACCTACTTTTAGACTGAACAACACAAGTGTGCCTTTAGCCTAACGAATTTGGGCAAAAAGGCTGAAGGTGCGATCGCCGTACCTAATGCAGCCAATCATGTCGAGATTACCTGAGAGGCGTTACTCACTCACCCAGCGACGATAGAGATTCTGAATGGATTGCGTGATGGTATTGGGCAAGTTTGAGCCAGAAGCAGCCGAAGCCTCTTTTTGTTGAATTTTCATGAGAAGCTGTGCTTCTGCACTGTCTACATCGCCGTCGCTATAGATCAGGCTGCTAATTTCTTCTAATAGCTGCTGTACGTCTTCTGGTGCTGGCTGCTGACCCAGATATTCATCAATCCAGCGATGGCATTCTTCTGCCGAGACGGAGCGCAGGCCATTAAGCCAGGGGTTGAGTTCTGCATCGTCTGACAACCCTTTTTGTTGGGCAATCTGTCGTAGACGCTGCTGTTCTTCGGGCTGAACTTTGCCATCTAGCCAGGCAGCGCCGATTAAAATCTTGAGAAGTTGTTTGGCATTCTTAGACATGGTAGAAGTGCTCCTATGGTGAGAGACGGTTTTCTACAAATTGCAGGGGTAGATGAAGTGGGGCGGGGTTGCCTATTTGGCCCTGTGGTGGCAGCGGCAGTGATTCTATCGCCCACTGCTGCCGAGGCGTTATTCAATGCAGGGGTTAAAGATAGTAAACAGCTTCGAGGGGCAACGCGCGAGATTCTTTACGAAACCATAAAAACTCATGCGATTGACTGCCGGATTGGGATGGCTTCGGTTCAAGAAATTGATCGCATTAATATTTTGCAGGCTAGTTTGCTGGCAATGCGTCGGGCGATCGCCCGTCTTTCCCCCGCCCCCGATCTTTGCCTCATTGACGGAAATCGCCCCATCCCTAATTTTGCAATCTCGCAACAAACCATTATCAAAGGCGACCAGACGGAAGTGGCGATCGCCGCCGCTAGTATTATTGCCAAAGTATGGCGCGATCGGCTGTTGCTGCGGTTAGATCGCCGCTATCCTGGTTATCATCTCGCGTCTAATAAAGGCTATGGCAGCCGCGTCCATCTTGAGGCGCTGCAAACCCTTGGGCCTTCGTGTCAACATCGTTTATCGTTCTCGCCCTGCCAAAAAAGCTTACGCTATGGCAAGCAATCCCTCTTGTCCAATTAAATCTTGGTATAAGACAAACTGATTTCGTCCTGCTGCTTTTGCTTGGTATAGTGCGCCATCCGCTGCTTCAATGAGCGCATTTAGACTTAAGGAAAGCGTTGGGACAAAACAGGCAACCCCCAAACTTAGGGTCACAAAATCGTTGGTTGGGGAATCAGTATGGGGCAATTTTAGGTCTTTAATATGGGATTGGATCTGGTGTGCAACGTTCATCCCACCCTGTGCGTCAGTATTGGGCAAAATAACGGCAAATTCTTCTCCGCCGTAGCGTGCCGCGATATCAGCAGGTCTTTTGATACTAACTTGAATCGCCTGCGCGACCTTTCTTAGACAGGCATCACCTCCCAAGTGTCCATAGGCATCGTTGTAGCGTTTGAAATGATCCACATCGCACATAATCAACGTCAAGGGCTGTTGTTCCCGCGCCAGCCGTTTCCATTCCAGTTCTAGGCATTCGTCAAAGCGACGGCGATTGGACAGTTGCGTAAGACCATCCATGCTGGCTAACTGTTTGAGTTCTTGATTGGCAACCTGGAGCTGTTGGTAAAGTCCCGACTGATGAATGGCAATGACCAATTGATTAGATAGCTGCTGAAGCAGATTAATTTCCGTCTGTTCCCAGCGGCGAGGTGCGCTACATTCGTTGACTACCAGCAAACCCCACAGCCTCTCATGTTCACCAATCGGAACCACTAAATTGGCTTGAATCCCCAAGTCTGAGAGATTCTGGTGCTGGGTTTCTTCTGGTCTGGGTGCCGCTAAATCGGGAATAGAATGGATTCGACCTGAACGATAAAACTCAGCAGAAAACAGCGGCTGCGCTTCGTCGCCCCAAGAGAGATCTTTGAGTAAAGGTACATTTGCGTTTACAGACTCAACAGCGATGGTGCCGCCTCCGTCAGGCTGAAACTGGTAAATAAGCACTCGGTCAACCTGCAAAAACTGACGAACTTCAGTTACCGCCATCGTTAGAATTTCTAGCAGATCCAGCGACTGACGAATGCGCTGTGCGATTCGATTAATTAAGCGCTCTCTCACCATCTGCTTCTGTAAAGCCGCTTTTGCTCGCTTGCGCTCTGAGATCTGCCGCTGGAGCTGCTCATTGGCACGCTGAAGGTTAGACGTTCGCGTGTCCACAATTTTCTGAAGCGTTGTGATTGTCATGTGGGCTTCCATCGGATCCACAATGCTTAACACGCTGGTTTGGGTCACAATACCCGCTAATGCCTCTGTAGCGTCAACCACAACTAAACGCTGAAGATCTCTAGCCTGCATCATTTCGTGTGCATTCCAAAGCGTTTCTTCAGGCTGAATTAATGTGAGAGGCGCTCTCATAATAGCGGCGGCGGCAGTTGCGCCCAGGTCGATGTTTTGTAAGCTCAGTTGAGCAATATCTCGTTCAGTGACAATTCCAATCGGCTTAATAATCGAATTTTGCGCTTGTTCTGTAATGACCACGCAGCTAATCCGATGCCCATGCATAAGCTGCGCTATGGCAAGTGCCGAAGAATCGGCTGAGGCCGAAACAACTGCGGTAGACATGACTTCTATGACCCGTCGAAAGCGCAGTAGATCTACGGGATTGAGAAAATCACGCAGGCTCTCTTGAGTAATAATGCCGCAGCACTTTCCGCTAGGTGTGACTACCGGAAAGTGCCGAATTCGATGTTGACGCATCTTTGTTAGGACTTCTAGTAAGTCCTGCGTCACAGGTTCCTCTAAGCAAATTAAATTGCGCGTCATTACTTCTGCAATGGTTAATTTGGTCAGTGGTTTTGCCGTTGCAACCAACCGAACTAAATCTCGATGTGTAAAGATGCCGACTAAGCGTTGTTCGTCACTGATCAAAGCGTAGTCTGTACGTTGATCTGCGATGAGCGCCAGCACAGTGGTCACAGATGCTGTGCCATCAACATTGAGTGGAGCGCGATTAATCGCTTGGTGCATCGGAAAGTTTGAGGGGAGAGCCATAAGGCAGACCAAGAAGTTTTTATAAAAAACCTGAGGGATGGTTAACTAAGTATTGTGGTTATGGACGTGGTCTGGACGTGGTCATTAGGGCGATCGCCTAATCAGCGCTAGATCAAATCCTCAAAAGCAGCGTCTACCAGGGCGGCGGTGACGTGAGTGCTGATATTTGGGTAGGGCACCAAAACTTCAGCGAAGGTATCTTTGATGTCCTCTGCGCTAATGCCCAAGCTAAAGCAGTTCTTCAGCTCATCCAGTAGCTTCTCAAGGTACTCGCCTGCGTAGTGCATGGCTTCTACTTCAGCAGAAACGATGATATCGGGCATGGTCGGGAACTTCCTTATATGTGGCAGTCGTTTGGTCAGGGCGTGGTCGTCAAGGGACGATCATTTCTCAGTCTCTACCCACTCCAGAATCTCCCCTGGTTGGATTTTGTAGGCGCTGCAAATAGCGTCTAGAACTTCCTTCCTAGGGATTTCTTGGGGGTTGTTGTACAGACGGTAAGCGGTAGCTTGGGCGATTCCGGTTTGCTGCCTAAAGCGATACACCGTAAGCCCTCTATCGTCTACAAACTTCTTAATCGTGTTGATAACTGTCATCCTCATATAGTGCCATAACTTGATATTACTCCCAATAGTTAATACTGTCAATAGTTAATACTATTACTATCTAATGAGAGTATTGATATATGAAAACGCCACACACACCCACTTCACAATCCATGAACAGCAACTACAACTACAACCCCTACACCGCCGCCTTAGCCGCCGCTGCTGCTGAACTGACTTCAGCCCGTGCCAATCGCTTCTATTCCATCCGAGCGCAGCAAGACATCCAAGCCGCCATCTGCGCAGCCGTGACAGTAGGCTGTTGGGTTTATCAGATCGCCGCCCTTGCTTTTCAGTTCGGGAGTGCAGCCCGTCAATATTTCAGCGCTGTAGATGCCCCTGCCAGCGTTGTCACTTCACAGCAGCCTGTTCAACGGCGATCGCCCCTGGGATTGATGCCAGCATCCGCCCCTATCGCCTTGCTGCCTGCATCGTCTACCACTTCATCTACCACATCGGCACCCGCCCCTATCGCCTTGCTGCCTGCCTATGTCGAACCGAGGGCGATCACCCAACCGCCCAAGCCTTCACCCTTGCCAACGCCCACAGCTCAAGCCCTGCCTAAGCTGCCATCGCATAGCCTTAGCAAAACAGAGCTGATTATTCAGATTCAGCAGCGATCACCCCGCAAGGTTCAGGGGGTTTGGAAGATGCGGCGTGAGGCACTAGAACAGATTTATATAGGGGTTTGATGTTTGGGGGCA
>JANNDV010000292.1:0-4904 GCA_031387975.1 Acaryochloridaceae cyanobacterium OTE_75_metabat_521
AACTTGTGAAGCCAGAGGCGCTAAAACGGGTGGTCGATTTGATCAATCACAGACCTAGAAAATCCCTTGACTATCGAACCCCTTACGAAGTACTTTATCCTCAGCCATCAGCACTTGTTGCACTTCAGATTTGAATTGGCGCTTTTAATACATCAGTACGAGAAAGCGGTAATTATACTAAATCGGAAAAAAGACACGAGAGAAGTTCTGATCAAAGGAAACTTGAATCGTTATATTCGTCAAATTGCTCTCAGTGCTGATGCTAAATTAGTATGCACCCATAACGTGCTCTCTCCTGATCGCAATATTCTTAAAATATGGGACTTGAATAATTCTCGCGAAATAGACATTATAGAAAATAAATTTGGTGAGCTTGGTAGAGTTAATGCTCTTACTTTTTCACATGATGGCACAGTAGTAGCAACTGATGAAAAGAGCATGTTATCTTCATCAGTACCAATTAAGTTGATAGATACAAAAATTGGTGGAATTAGAGATAAAGAATTAAGTTGGCATACAAGTAATGTTAAATGTATTGAATCAAGTCGATTTGATAATATTTTTGCTAGCGGTGATGGACAAGGATTCATAAAAATATGGAACTGGAAAAGTTTAAACCGAATTGGCAGTTTACCCAGTCACAGCAGCACAGTAAATGCTATCGCCTTTAGTCCTCGCGAGAAAATTTTGGTTAGCGGTGGCGATGATGGAAAAATTAAAATCACAAACTATGAGAATGGCGTAGAAGATCAAGGACTGTTAGGTGAATATTCTGATTGGGTAGGAGGAGTAAATGCACTTGCTTTTAGCTCTGACGGAAAATTTGTTGTTAGTGGTGGGGATGACGGCAAAGTAAAGCTTTGGGACGTCAAGAACAAGACACAAATAAGTGAACTATCTGGGCATGATAAGCCTGTACTATCTGTCAGCTTTAGCCCCAACGGAAAACTACTGGCTAGTGGCAGCAAAGATAAAACTGTTAAAATATGGCAACTTAGCTAGGTGAAAACAAAACATTATGTTAACCCTCAGTTATCCGCATATCGAAAAAATAGAACATCAGTCCGCACACTTGCAACGTTTGCCGCGTATTAGAGTTGCTCAGATTGTCATGGACTATATCACCTATGGTTGGTCAGTAGAGGAGATCTGTCGTCAACACCTTTACTTAACCCTAGCCGAAGCCCATGCAGCAATGGGTTACTATTTTGACCACCAAGAAGAAATTGACCAAGAAATCAGACAGGAATGGCAGCAAGTTCAAGAAAATATGACTCAAGTCGCTATGTCACCTTTCTACGTCCGCATGAAAGCTAAAGGACTGCTGTAAATGGCTATTGCTTTGTACATGGATATTCATGTTCCTCAAGCAATTACTGAGCAGTTGCGTCGTCGAGGCATAGATGTATTGACAGCATTTGAGGACGGAACTACACAATTGCCTGACGATCAGCTTTTATTAAGAGTGACAGAGCTTAAGCGTGTTCTCTTTACCCAAGATATTCGCTTTAGAGTTTTAGCCGAAACTTGGCGGGGAGAAGGCAAACCGTTTTCAGGGTTAATCTTTGGTCATCAACTTGGAGGCACGATTGGTCAATTTGTTAAGGATTTAGAATTGACTACTAAAGCTTCTGAACCTGCTGAATGGGTAAACGCGGTCGAGTATATCCCGTTCAAGTGATAGACAAAGCACATAACAAGGCGTTGGAGCGGAACAGGGCATTACGCTGTGAGTGGGCGTGAGAAGTGATCGCTGTCCGCTCAACGCCAAGCCGTTACATCAGTGGTTCGCTCAACTCCTCTTGAGTCAATGCTTTTGCCAAAGTGGGATGCTCCCGTCATTACCCCTGAATTCAAAGCCCAGCAGTTTAAGCCGCAGGGCGAAATCAACAGCCCATTGTCTGTAAGACCATTCGCACAAAGCTTCCAGTTGAGATAGATGAAGTTGTGCGATCTCTGCCCCAAAAAGCAGAATGGCTGCGTCGGGTCATCACCGAAGCGGCACAGCGGGAATTGATGAAGGATGGCAGCGAGGCAGCGGCAAGGTGAAGGAACCGACCGTAGCTCAGCTTAAGAGTCTTTATCGGCAGAGCCAATGGTTAACCAATGTTGCCCTTGCACCCATTCACATCGTGCGCTTGGACGAAAGGACTGGAAATCTGTTTATTCTGGCTGGGACTGAGGAAACCATAGAACTGCAAATCAACCCCACGGGAGAGTTGTTATGAGCCAAGTCGATTTTGCCGCGATGCCCCTTGATGAAGCCAAACGTTATTTCCTAGCTCATCGCAACGATCAAGAAGCCTTTCATGCCTACATGGATAAACTTCAAACTTCTGGCCGAGCGATCGTCATCGACCCCAACAAACCAGAATCGGAAACGGCGGCGATCAAACAAATACAAGAACGTTTTGGCATCTCTTAAAATCATCATCTCTCATTGTCTTTGTCACCCCTGAAGGCAGGTCAAACAACTGTGAGGAATCAATTAGATTTGAAGGATCGTGAGTCATGACGACTGACCGATGGACAGATGAAAGATTAGATAGGTTTGCCTCTACCGTAGAGAACAATCTTATTGACTTACATCGTGCGACGACTGGAAGAGAGCGAGCAATGGAAGCGCTGGCACATACGCAGGTTCAGATTCTTCAGCGCGTGGAACAGATGCAGGAAAACATCCAAACAATCCAGATTGAAATCAAAGAGATTCAGTCTGAAGTTAAAGGACTTCAAACCGAGAACCGTCACATTCTGGATCGCTTGTTTGGAGAACAGTCAAACTGACCCCAGCAACACGCTTCGAGAGGCATATTTAGGGGCATTTCAAAAGTGCTCATAACTTTTTCGATTGTTTTACAGTCATTTATTTATCCATAGACCCCAGCGCCACTTTTTGCACAGTGAGAATTGATGAAGGATATTGAGTCATGACAGAGCGATGGACAGACGAAACCCTAGATAGGTTTGCGTCAATGGTGGCGACCTCTGTTGCAGCAAGCAACGAACGCATGACCCGTCTTGAACAAGATGGGGAACGCTCAAAGAGAGAAAGTGATGAGCGTTTAACCCGTATTGAGCAATTGGTTGAGTCTAATAACCGATTTCTGGAAACCTTTGGGCAGGACGTGAAACAGCTCACCGAAAACATGAACCAGCTTACGCGACAGATGGCAGCATCTACTTCTAACGCCAACCAAGACAGAATGGATGTGACTACGCGGCTGTCTGCCATCAACCGCAAGTGGATGCGATCGCAATTCATTTAGGGGTAAGTCAATAACCACGGCATACCCCGATCAATTAAAGCGGGTAAACTGTTCAAAGAAAAGGTGGCTCAATAGGCTACTTCAGCAAGGGTTAACAAAATTAGCTTGTCTTTACTGCGTCCACATCACGGCGGCAACCTATCTTGGGCTGCGGCACTTGCAGGCTGTAACCCTCAAGAAATATTAGATTTTTCCGCTAGCATTAATCCGCTAGGGCCACCCGCCTCAGTGCTCGCAGCCATTACACAGCATCTAGGCGACATTCAGGCGTATCCAGACCCGAGTGCCGCAGCGTTACGAGAACAGTTAAGTCTGCATCATCAGGTGCCGATGGAGTGGGTAATGGTGGGCAACGGGGCGGCGGAGCTGTTGACTTGGGCTTGTCGCAGCCTTAGTGAAATGACCCAAGTGCATTTGCTCACCCCTGCGTTTGGAGACTATGGGCGAGCGCTGAAGGCATTTGATGTGAAGGTTTACGCTCACTCGGTGATTGCTTCTATAGAACAGCAGCGCAGTCACGGATTTAGCTTACAAAGCTTGGCAGCGCAAAGCGTAGGGCTAACGCAAGCAGGGCTACTGCTCAACAATCCTCATAATCCTACGGGGCAGCTTTTTGCCAAGGCAGATGTATTAGAACTGCTAGAAGGCTTTAATCAGGTGGTTATTGATGAAGCCTTTATGGATTTTCTGCCGTCTGCGGATCAGCACAGCCTGATTCCTGAGATTGGGAACTTTCCGCATGTGGTGGTGGTGCGATCGCTCACCAAGTTTTACAGCATTCCTGGGCTAAGGTTGGGCTACGCCATTGGTCATCCTGATGTACTAGGGCAGTGGTCAGCTTGGCGCGACCCGTGGTCTGTTAATGCATTGGCGATCTCCGCTGGAGTTGCTGCCCTCCAGGACACGGTATTTCAGCAGCAAACCTTTGACTGGCTTGCTGCCGCTGTTCCGCAGCTTCGAGAGGGTTTAGCAAAACTGCCTGGGCTGGAGGTGATTTCTGGAGCGGTCAACTTTGTGTTGGTGCGCTGTGATGCATCCGTGACGCAGTTACAGGAGTATTTACTTAAGCAGCATAAGATTTTGATACGAGACTGCGTGAGCTTTCCTGAGCTAGGCGATCGCTATTTTCGGGTCGCTGTCCGCACCATTCCTGAAAATGAACGGCTACTCGCAGCGCTATCAGAGGCTTTGCAACGGTCATAACACGGGATCTAATCGCCCTAACGTTCGTGTTAGACCGCCACTTCACACAGTAGTTTTATTTTCATTGAGATAACGTTTACTTAGAATGAGCAACGGAATTGATACAAGCTGAATCAGAACCGAAAACACAATTAGCAAATTGATTGAGCGATCGTACAACACGCCCATTAAAGCACTGCCTAAAAACCAAGCAACTCCATAGCCCGTATTGAAAATGCCATAAGCTGCCCCGCGTCGATCAGCAGCAACCATGCTCGCAACGGCTGCTTTCAAAATTGATTCTTGTGCCCCCATTCCAACGCCCCATAGCACCATGCCCACAACCACTAAGGAGGAGTTTCCCAGAAAAACAAATGGGGCAAAACTAGCAGAAATCAAGACCGCAATCATCAAACTCGATAATCCAATGCGGTCAAACAAGCGACCAAAAAT
>JANNDV010000301.1:0-3811 GCA_031387975.1 Acaryochloridaceae cyanobacterium OTE_75_metabat_521
CCATGGCTACTTCGGTCGGTTGATCTTCCAGTACGCCTCCTTCAACAACAGCCGTCAGCTGCACTTCTTGCTCGCAGCATGGCCTGTAATCGGGATTTGGATGACCAGCTTGGGCATCAGCACCATGGCATTCAACCTGAACGGATTCAACTTCAATCACTCGATTGTTGATTCACAAGGTAACGTCATCAATACCTGGGCTGATGTGCTCAACCGCGCTAACTTGGGCTTTGAAGTGATGCATGAGAGAAATGCACATAACTTCCCCTTAGACCTAGCTGCTGGTGAGTCTGCTCCTGTAGCAATGACTGCTCCTGCCATCAATGGCTAATTCTTTCCCGAACAGCGGATTGAATAGCTAAATAAGTTAGAAAAGCCCTTCAGTGATGAGGGGCTTTTCTTTTGGGTTGGGGTTGTCGCCAAAGGTGTTGCGAGGTTTGGTGGATTGCCTGAGGTTAAGCGTAAGACTTTGCCAGCTCAAGACTTTGAAAAACTGATGAGGAACGCTGGTTATGAAATGGCTGGTGCTGGGCAGGGTCAAAGGGCGGGTCAAAGTCTGGTGGTCTCATTAAACTTACAACAGCGATAAATCAACTGTTATTCCGGTTTATCATCCTGTCGATTAAGCCAGTATTTGGACAAGTCAGGGTCGGATATCGGGCAATCGCCAAACTCATTCGCTTTGTGTTCTTTTTGGGGCGATCTACCTCTCCAAAATTCATGTGAGAACATAGATATAGTGAGTTCACACAGCCACCATGAACATCAACGATGCACTACAAATCCTCTCAGAATTGCCCAATCACCTGCAACCACTGCGACAGCGGTAAGGTTCATCTGAAGTATGTGACACGAATCTTCGGCAAGGGTGTGGATCTGCTTGTCATTGAGGGCATTCCGATGTGGTCTTGCCAGAGCTGTGGAGAGTCGTATTTTACAGCGCAGACGATTCATGAGCTGGAGCGAATCAAAGCCCTTCTTAAGTCTGTGGCAATGCCTCGTAATGTTGCAGTGGCTGTGTTCGCAGAGGCAGGAGCCTAGCTTTTCGCCGAATACTATACGTTTCTGCTCGTTCTCGATGCTCAAATCTGGATGGTGCGCATTGGTTCCTGTTACGGTCCACTGGAGAGTTTGATTGATGTTGATTCAAAAAATTGTCCAAGAGCTGCAAGACATTCCTGAAGACAAGCTTGAAAAACTGTATGGCCTGATTCACTATTTTCGCTCGGGGTTAGGGCAAGAGGATTCACAGCCTCGAACTCCTGGATTGCTAACGGGACAGCTTGGTGACGCTTTCTTTGAGCCTTTACCAGAAGAGGAGATTCAGAGATGGGAATGAGTTATTTCAAACTCATATGGTCTTTTTGGTAATCGCTGTGCCTGAATCGCAAAGGATTGCCCTGAGTTTGGGTATTAGCTCCATTCAGAGAAGGGGATTGGGCAATTACTAAATATATTCGCTTGAAGTTATTTTTGTGAAGATCACCATGATATGCTTCAAATACTATTATCCAAAATGTGGTTTTGTCTTCAATATTTTTGTGTCATAAGACTTTTTTGGGTACATTCCGATCAAAATATCTCCAGTTGGACGGAACAAGCATAATGTCCATACGTTCTACAATTGAATTTTGGAAATCTGAGTTCCATATATCATTGTAGAGAGATGGGGCTTCTTCTGGCAGAGGAATATAAGCATCGTAGTATTTAAGACACTCATCAAGAAAACCTCTATCGTCTCTCTCCTCCTTTCTTGAAGAGACTGCCAATCTCATATCAGATTCAGTGACCCGTCGAATTGAACTTTTGAAGTAATGTTCTTGGCTCAGCCAATCAGGGTAAAATTCAAAATCTTCTATCTTGATATCCCAGTAATTCTCAAATAGATTAATGCATTCAAATCCAAACAAATAGTTTTCGATGAGTTGATCTTTACGAAAAACTTTAAATTCACTAAAAGAAGCGTGACTTGAATCGTGAAAGATAATAGTTTCAGTATTTAGGAGTATAGAGAATGCAACTGCAAGCGAATCTTCCATTCCTGAGAAGGGGAGAATAGTCCACTCATGTTTAAGATATCGGAAGAATGGAACAGCCCATAATATTGGAGTTGTTGATTTATTTGGTCTTGATTGTCTGACTTTTTGATGACGTTCTATTTCTTGTCGAGAAGTTTTTTCTGCATCAATAATCTCTGAAAGAGTACAATGAGATTTTACATCAAGCTTAAAATACTGTTTAAATATAGAACTAACAGCTTCGACTGATGCTCTGACAAGAATGCAATTATCGAGTGAATATTTGAAACATCCACGTTTTTTATAAATAGGAATATTCTCAGTCATCTAAATATCCACCAATATCAAGAATCCTCCCTTAGAAAATTTGCCCATACTTCATGACGAGTCTGATCGATCTCAGCCGCAGATGGAGCATTGCCCAAGTCAGCACAGATGCCCCATAGCGATTGCTTAGGATCGTGGATTAAATAACCTCCAGAATTAAGCTTTTTGCGGTTTGGCTGTGTAATTCCATTCTGACAGGTAAGGATCGTGGATTAAATAACCTCAACTTTTGACCCTCACCCCCAGCCCCTCTCCCAGAGCGGGAGAAGGGGTTAGGGGATGAGGGAATGCAGAGCGTATCGCTTCTAAACAATTCTGGATCTTATTAAATCCACGATCCTTAGGCATTTTTTGAGTCGTCTTTAAATCTCGCTCAATTTCAGGAGCCACCCGTTCAATCAAACGAACCTTATCGAGCAACGATAATTGCTTTACAAAGCCTAAAACTTCCTCAAGCTGCATATTATCCCTAGAAATCAGTTTTTCATGAAACCTTCTATTTCAATCATAAGGCGATCGCAGGTGGCTCAAGAATGAGACGCCGCTGCGACCTGAGCAGGGTTTTCTCCAGCAACATAGAATTCAGCATCAAGCCTAGACAAAGTTTGCTTAATCCTGTTTAACCGTTGCTGACGATTGTGATGTTCTAGCTTTGCAATGACCTCTTCAAGCTCAATCCCAGAAATTTCCATCTCTAGCCGTCTGCGACGCGAAGTGGCGATCGTCTGCTTCACTTTTTCAGGATCGGGCATGTGTCGGCCTCATGAAAACCACCATTCCAATCATAAAGCGATCGCCCCAGCATCAGTCCTAAAAATGAAAGATACTGGAGAAGATAGACAACACAGGCATTGTGACTGGGCATGTTACCGAAGACCGAGTTATTGAAAGGCATAGAAAACCTAGACCGCATCTCACGGGTTCTAGACCAAACCGACCAGGCGATCAAAACCTGGGAAGTTGTCTTTACAGATTTTTTGTCGCCGCCAGAATTGGTCGAAGCTCAGGCCGTTTTAGCCAAACTCACCGAAGTCTCCGCGATCTCCTGGGGCGGATACCCTCAAGCAGAGCGACAGCGTTTGGCGATCGCCCGTTCCGAACTACCCCTCGAAATCGAGCAGGTTGAGCTGACGGCTCTCAGCATTGCAGGCAATTTTTTGTTTGACCCTGCCTCTCACAGGGATTTTTTGGGTTCCATCCTGGGAACAGGCATCGTCCGCGAAAAAGTGGGCGATATTTTAGTCTTGGGCGAACGCGGCGCTCAGGCGATTGTGGTGCCTGACTTGGTCGAGTTTTTCCAGCAGAGCATGACTCAGGTGCGGACAGTGCCCGTTAAGGTGATGCCGATGCCTCTATCGGAGCTACAGGTGCGGGAGCCACGCAAGAAGGAACTGGCGACGGTGGAGGCTTCGCTGCGGCTAGATGCGATCGCCTCGGCGGGGTTTGGGATGTCTCGCAGTAAGATG
>JANNDV010000303.1:0-5178 GCA_031387975.1 Acaryochloridaceae cyanobacterium OTE_75_metabat_521
GATGGAGAGATGTAAAATCCTAACGAAGAACTTTGAACGAACCTTATCGAATGCGACTACTAAGATTAACCTTTGCTTCGTTAGGCTAATGGTTAAGAGGCTTGCAGCCCCTTCTTAAGATCTCAAATGGGTTCTATAGGAACCATACCGCCAGGGCGATCGCCCCCGACCGCGAAACGATGTATCAGACGATGCTGAGCTTAGGCACCCCTGAAGCCATCCGTCAGCGCCTAGCAAGCTGGCTCAATCGCGCCACCTATGACCCCACGTTAGTTGGACACTTTGCGCTCAACCTTCCGGCCTACACCCACTTCACCAGTCCCATCCGTAGACTAGCCGACCTGATTAACCACCGCATCGTCAAGGCACGACTAAGAGGCCAAGAGACACCCTATAGCAAGACAGAATTAGAGCAATTAGGCAAACATATCGCCCAAGTGACCCGTGATAACGAAAAACAGACATCAGACTACTTCAAAGAAAAGCATCAAGAACTGTATCAAGCTCAGGTACAAGACACAGAAGAACTTGCAAACACATCAGAGAAAGAATTTAGCAAAGTGCTGAAGTATGCCATCGAAAAGCAGGAGATGGAGGCACTTCTCCCTGAACTAAAAATGCGCTTAGACACCAGAAAACTACAGCTCATCGATCTGTATCTGCTGCTGTTTGAAAGTGAAGATAAAGCCCTACAGCAGAAAGCCTATGAAAATCTCAAAGGGAATGTGCAGGATGCCGCCAGCATCATCTCAATGGCGACAGCGCAACAGGTGGACTGGGAAAGCTTTGATTATCTGGATATGCAGCAGAGCCAGACCGCCCCGTTCCACGCATGGCTAGAAATCAAAATCAATGAAAACATCCTGACGACAGTTCACCCAATCGAACATCAGAGAAAACAGCCAGCCCACCATAAAGCCTGTCTGCAATGGATAGAATCCTACCTAAAAGATGCACTCGTGCCACCTGAGCAGCGAATCGTGCCAGAGCCACCGGAACAGCGAAGGTCGCTACTCGAAGACCTAGAGGTAGCAGAGAAACAACAAAAGCAGACCAAAGCCTCAAAGACTGAACGCCAGGAAGCAACCCAATCAAAGTTGATGCATCCCATCTTGAAGAAGGAATTAAAGGATGGTCAACTATTTGTTAGCTTGCTGATGCAGCTCTGTCAGGGCTTATGCTTACAGAATCCAGAGTTTGAGTTCCAAGAGAGTGAAGCCGGATTTACTTGTGAATGCAAACTAGAGGCCATGAATGAGCGCTTTATGGGCACAGGCACAGCGACCAAAAAGCAACGGGCAAAGCATCTGGCAGCGCGGAACGTGCTGGAGCAATTGCAGGCGAAGGCAGGGTTTTAGCAATGACCTATGCCGCATCAAGCATCAGCTTAAGCGTCCAGATCACTGAATCCCAGCTCGGCTACCTGTCGTACCTCTACTCAGACATGGATCTTGAAGAAGCGTTGGTGAAGCTTTTGGAAGGCGATCGCCTACGTGCGCTTCGTAGAGCAGAACGAGACATCAAAGTCCTGCATTTCGATACCGACAGCGAAGGCGATCACCCAACGCTAGCACCAGAAGCTAAAGTATCGCTAAATGCTGAGTCTAAGAATTCGATTGGGGCATTGCAGGAGTATTGCCAGAGCAATGCATTGCCTATGCCGACCTATGAGTTTGAGGGCGTGGTTGAAGGCTTTTGCTGTACGGTTCAAGCATTGGACTTGATGGCAAGTGCTATAGCTAGCGCTAAGAAGAAGGCGAAGGCTGAAGCGGCAGCTTTGCTGTTGGAGGCGTTGGGTTAAAGGCATTAGATAAGAGCTTATTTATACGTGGCATAACGACAAAATAGCTTTAATTACGGACATCTAGACATCTAGCTGTTTAAACAGCTAGACATTTGTAATCTTTGAATTGAGCCACTGCTCTATTAACGCAATCATAATGTCGCTCATCTCTGTCTCTTCGTTCATAGCCGTGACTTTGAATTTTTTATGTAAGTCTTTTGGTAAGTAAACCGTTGTACGCTGAAATGCTGGATTTTTACTTTTAGATGTCTGAACATCTACCTGTTCAGGTGCATCATTCTTAAATTCAAACTTCTGAATGTTTGAACTTTCAGAAGTTTGAATGTCTAAACGTTCAGACATCTGTTCTGGTTGATTAACTCTGGCTGCACTGAATAAACTATCGAATCGAGATTCTTTTGAACTCATAGAACTATCTCACTGCCCACTTTTTCATAACACTTCCAAGCAATCCCAGCATATGAATCGCCCTTTACCACTTGAACAGGAACACCCTCAAGTGCCGCTTTTTGAAATACGGCTAGTCTTCTGATGCCAGACTTGAAGAGTGGCAACCCAGATTTTTCGATACTCTTTCTTGCTTCGATACCTACTTTGCTTGGCGCTGGTGGTATGAGAGTCAATAAAAGCTTGAATTGAGTTTTCAGTGATTGAAGTGAATCAACCATTTGTAAAGTTGCGCCCATCGCTAGTGCATCTGGCGAAGTTGGAAGAATGAGTAAATCACAACCTTCTGCAATAGTCTTCAAATCTTCTGGTGCAGGTCTAGCAGGTGTATCGACAATAATATGCTCGAAATCTCTCGCATATTTAACTGCTGATTTTTCATCAACCACTTTGAAGGGTAAATTACCTGAACTTGCCCACTGAAGTGCGGAGCGATTTAAGTCACCATCAACCAGTAGTGTTGACGCTTTTGTCTGAAAATATGCTGCGAGATGTAGGGCTGTTGTGGATTTGCCTACACCTCCTTTAAAGCTCGCAATTGTAATAATCACACGGACTCCTGAATGTTTAGATGTTTGAGCGTCTGTATCCTTGAGCGAAGCTAAAGGGTCTGCTCCAAGAATAAAGCTTCACATTACATCTAGACATCTAAGCGTTTAGATGTCTAGATGTAATGAACATCTAAGATAATACAGCAACTTAAGCATGAATGTCTAGATGTTTGGTTGTGTTAAAAGTTTGAGTGTTTAGATGTCTGGTACGTTTTTTCCTTACAAGTCTCTTTAGTTAATACTTTTGCTTTGATAAGCTCAAATATTTGTAGCCTCTAAACTATTAAACATCTGAATGTCTAAACATTCAGATGTTTAATGTGGCATCAAAGCGGAAAGGATAATTGCCTGTCCCACTCCTACTCAAGCCATGCGATCGCCCAGCTCTCGCCAACCCAAGGCGCGTGGGCTGAAGCAAAGGCAAAGACTGAGCTTGGGTTATTGCTTCTTTGTGGCAGGTTCACGGTAAACGCCATAGGCACAGAAGACACCTAAGAGGAATCCAAACAAGTGACCCCACCAAGCGACCCTAACGTCTGTTGGGAAAATGCCCCAGATAGAGTAGCTGAAGTTGATCATGACGAAGACTGAAATCATCAATGGAAGGAAACGCCTCTCTAGCCACCCGATGACCAGTAAATAGCCAAACAAAGCATAGATAACGCCACTTAAACCATGAGCGCTTTGTGGGCCAAGTAGCCAATCAGCAAAACCGCCGCCGAGCCAACCGATTACAAAAGTAATCCAAAAGTCCTTTTTGCTTTTAAGCAGAATCAACCAGCTAAAGATCGCAAATGCAACGGTATTGCCGATCAGATGCGCCCAACTCCCATGAGAAAAAGCAGACAGAAAAATGCCTGGAATGCCTGAAAGCTGTCTGGGGATGACAACCAGATGCCACCTGCCTTGAAAAAATACCTGACTGATAATGAACTGCGCCCAAGGGATAGCAAGGATCTCGATGGGCAGGACAAATCTGCTTTTCCAATCAAGAAAATGATGCTTAATTGGCGTTTTCTGCTGTTTCTGCTCGAATACGAGTCGGGTTTTAGGCTCAGAGAGTGGCTTGCTCTGCTGAAGCTCAACCATCATGCGTCGAAGTTTTTCCTTCACTGAGGGATCTTGAGTCATGACCTAAATCCTTTGAAACGCTTGAGAGTTGAGATCACCTTATGGGGATAGGGCAACAGTTATAATCCTAATCGCCCTGACCGAAAAAGACTCCATCCACAGACCATTGACGTAATGGCTAAGAAAAAATCCCAAAGACTTGTCGGCTTCAGGAATACGCCAGCGCTGATGAAGACTAGAAGAATAGAAACGCCAAAGAGTGCCCAGCCTACTGGTTTAAGGTCACGGCCTCCAAAAATGAGAGTGAGAACGCCAAGAAAGATAGTAATTACAGCCCCAGCCGCCGATATATCAATCCACCAATAGCGCCCTATTCTGGAGACAAACATAATGTTTTGGCTCAGAAAATAGAGGGAAAAGAGCATTAATGCTATCCCAGCAATTTTAGTAATGATCTGCACTGCCTATACTCAAACCAGATTGATGTTTCTCCATTTTAAGGATACCCAGCCCACACCAATGGATTCGCTAGGTAGCACTGTACCCCCGCCGTATCATAAAACCCCCCGCTTTACCGCATCTCAAACCCACCCAACAGCCCCGCCAGCCCCAGCCTCACCAGCGATAGTCCCGTGCCCCCTGCTGAAGATCGCCGCAGACTTAAGCCCCCGCTGCTTCAGCCACCTGCGCACTGCTTCAGCGCCACCAAGATCCCAGTACTTTTATAAAAATCGCTGCCCTCAAGGCGATCGATTGCAAACCCTTCGTCCAACAACACAGCCAGCCAGCCCTTGACCACCGGAAATCCCACCCCATCCAACAACTCCACAAACCCCACCCGCTCAAGCTTTTGCTGCTGCATCCACAGGGCGATCGCCTTAGCCCACTCCCCAACATTTTCGTCATAGGGTTGCATAGCGATCATTTGCTCTGGCTCCTCCTCAGCACCCGCCAGCAGTAGCGCTGTCTCTTTGGATACTTCTCCAACCACTGACTCAATCTCTTCATGGGACTTTTCGGAAGCCGAGCGCACATAAAGCTCAGGTACCCCCACCAAATCATCGAGATCAAGGTGAAACGACTGCCGAACAAACTCAGCAAATAGATCGTCATCGAGGATTGGCCCCTCATGCGCCACCCGCTGCCGATGCCATGTGCTAAAAAACTCATCGGCTCTTGCTGCAAAAACATCAGCCATTTCCGAGATCGCATCCGCCGCCGTCGCCAGCCTCAGCCCTACCGGAGTCCGGTCGATCGCCTCATCGAAGGCAAGACAAAGCTGCTGCCAGTCCACTGCTTGGGGCG